>NZ_JBPUSJ010000006.1:0-330733 GCF_051851475.1 Carboxylicivirga taeanensis
ACGCAATAAAGATATATTGCGGGGTGGAGCAGTTGGTAGCTCGTTGGGCTCATAACCCAAAGGTCGTCCGTTCGAGTCGGGCCCCCGCTACTAGAAAAGCCGATAGACAAGTTTGTCCATCGGCTTTTTCTATTTCTGCAGAATTCTATAATTCCCATCCAAATCCCGTAGCAAAAACGTAGTCCGATTCTGAAGCTCCTTCAATGGGACGGTTATCGTAGTTAAGGGCAATGCCTAGTTTGATGTAAAAATCTTTAGGGAGATCATATTTGATATCAAAGTCAAAGTCTGTTCGCCAACGTCCGGATTCAGTCAAGCTGGGGTAGGCCGCAATTTTTGCACGTAAACTTAAATCGCCGGTGTTAAACATATTCAAATCTGTTCCGACATACCCTTCCCAGCTTTGGCGGTCTTCACTCGACAGTTCATATTGTTCTTTGTTGAAAGAGGCTCCGCCAGAAACATTCCAGTGAATTGTGTTGGTTTGCAGGATGTAGGTGCCGAGGCCCAATCCACCGTTGGTTCGCAGTATCAGTTTTTGCTCAGTATTAGCCAGAAAGGTGGTGGACGCCACTGCAAACCATTTTTTTTGAAAGTAGTATTTGAAATCAATACCAGCATCGTTTCTACTGACCTTTTTTACACTGTCCTGATTGGAGGTGAGTGCATTGTAATATGCATTGGTCGACCAGCGTTCGGCCAGGTAGCCAATATTGCTTCTTAAGGATGCCTGCCGCAGATTATTAGCCTTGGTTACGTCCCACCCAAAATCAATAGAGGCATGCGCACGGCTCCAAAAGCCTTTATCCACCGATTCCATAAATACAATTTCTTTGGGCAGAAAGCTGAAGGAACCATTGGTTTCGGTGTGAATCGCTACATGACCTTCTGAGGTGGTGGTTAACTTGCCATTAAAGCGTCTGCCATCCGAGAGGGTTATTAGAAAGAATGTTTCGGAGTGGATTGTTTTTACGCCTTCCCATTCAATTTTAAAATCAGCATCACTATAATCTGTTTCCATGGTTAAAACGCCCTGATTCAGCCCTTTTATTTCCCCCACTAGCACATCGTTATTTGTCAGTGTTATTGTGTCCTGTTGCGCGTGTGCTAATGACCAAATTAGGCAGGCAGTAAAAGTAAGCAGAAGTCTCATAATAGTAGGTTTGGATTTGTTAAAGCACTCAATATCCAAAGTATTTCTAAATTGATCAAGCTACTTGTGTGTTTTCTTCCTACTCAAAAATAGCTGAAAGCCAGGGGGCGACTGCAGTTTATTGGGCAGAAAAATTGCGATTTAAACTAAAGGAATTGATGCATACAAATAATTTTCTAACTTTGCGAACCGAAATGGCCTCGTAGTTCAACGGATAGAATGTAGGATTCCGGTTCCTATGATGTGGGTTCGATTCCCGCCGAGGTCACATATTCTAGTCGAATTGAAAGGGAAAAGCACTTAAGATGAAAGTTTTAGGTGCTTTTTTTATTGGACTATTGTTTACTACGTGTTGACGTTTGTCTGTCTTTTTTCGGAATCAGCTACAAAATGTGGCTACAGGCGTTAACTTTTTCTACCATTCACTGAAAGGATACTCATATCTATGTACCCCCAATCCTCTTAGATTCATGGATGCACCATCCTATTAATTGAGATTGTACAAGTTCAATATTAAGTCAGAGTTATTATATACTAAACTCAAATTAGATTCATTAAAAATCGAATTTAATTTGAGTTTAGTATGAGTTTAATATGACTTTGTTTTGAGTTTAATAGGTTGGTGGTCACTCACAGGTATCAACAGTCAACTGTTATTTCATTATATTGTTTGTCAGTAAATAGCGATGTGCTTTTTAAAGCCAAAAAAAACCAGAAAAACACGAAGGGGAGGATGTGTTTTTCTGGTTTAAGTTCACGATTTAAAATCGTATATGTGTAATTACTTAAGCCAACTATTTCATGTTAGCTTGACGAGTCAATTTATTTGCGTTTTGGTTTAGCTTTTAGCTTTAACGAACGCATGGAATATTTTGATGTGCGAATACCAGTTTCTTCAATGGCATCCTGAGCAATAGAAAAGTTAGGGTCTGTTAAGCTCTTTTTAATAACATATTCCAAAATTTTTGCATAATCATAGTGGATGGCAGGATCGCGACGCTCTGGTGAATAATAGGCCGAGTACTGAGCATATTTTAAGCAGCGGTTCACCCAAAATGTGCTATAATCCTTATAAAAAACTTGTCGGCTGTTGAAGTGTAAAAATTGGCATAGTTCGGCTTGAAAGCCCATGGGGTCAGCCATCAGTTCTGATAGCAGGAGGTCGGCTTTTTCGAAATCTTCTTCCTTAATCGCTTCGTTTGCTTTATTTTTCTTCACCAAAAATTCTTTCCCCTTGAAATCGGCAACCTTTTTAAATACTTTAAAATCATTGCAGTAATTCAGTTCATTGAACAGCTTTTGGTCAACTCGCTCCACGCCGTAAAGCGCAACATATTTTGCTTTGTTCTTGCTTACCTCCTTGTATTGAGGCGTGTCATACCCTTTGATGTGCTTTTCAAAAATGGCCCAGTCCGCCTCTTTTGCTAATGAAAAGTCGGGTTTAGCAACGATCTCATCAATTACCAGTTTTAGTTCCTTACGCTTGTATCTCGACGCCAGGTATTGCGCATAATCAGCTAAGAAGCTGGTCTCTCTGTTGCCTTTGCTGTACTCAGCCTCCAGGTAGGTTGAGCGAAGGGTTGGGGTGATAGCAGCTTTCCCGGTGTATAAAAAGGTTTCTTTGTCCTGACGTGAGCTTGAATAGTGAACAAGCTCAAGTGTTTCGGGGTTGATAAAGCAGAAAGTCGGATAGGAGCGTACTCCGTACTTTTGAGCCAGTTTCTTTCCGCTTTCTGTTTCAGCATCAATCTTAATGTTCACAAAATATGTGTTGTAAAGATTACCAACCTCCATTAATGGAAAAACCTCTTCGGCCATGTTTAAGCAAGGGCCACACCACTGTGTGTAAAAGTCGATAAATACCAATTTGTTCTCGGCTTTGGCCTGATCAACTGCCTGCTCAAATGATCCTTTGGCAAAGCGCATGCCTGAATGGTTCTCGGCCAGAGTGCCCAAAGTAATCGAAAATAGAATTAGAAATATATTTAACCTTTTCATAATAAGTTATTTAATTATTAATCTGTATTGTGTAGCTTATTTGTTTGCGAGGGCTTTTTTCACCTGCTCATGTAACTCTTGTCCGTGTAAGCCGGTTGCTATTATTTTACCATCGCGGCCTATTAATACTGTAAATGGTATGGCCTTAACGGCATACCTGTTTGCCAGCGGGCTGTTCCACTTTTCAAATTCGCAGATGTGGTGCCATTCCAGTTTATCATCTTTAATAGCCTGTTGCCAGTTTTCTTTTTTGCTATCCAGCGAGATGCCGATAATTTCCAAGCCCTCTTTATGGTATGTTTTGTAGAGGTTTACAATGTTGGGGTTTTCTTTGCGGCATGGTGCGCACCACGACGCCCAAAAGTCGAGCAATACAACTTGTCCTTTAAAATCATTCAAGTCAATGAATGACCCATCCAAAGCACCCAGATTAAGATTGGGAGCTACCTGGCCAGGAGCAATGGCCATCAGGGCATCAATGCGTTCCTGAATGGTTCTGTATAGATTGTGATTTGCGAAAGCAGCCTGGTAGGGTTCAAGCATTTTTTGTAAAAATGGGCCATTACCGCTGCTCAGGTAGGTGTTATGGATTAGGTAAAGACCTAAAAAAGTTTTGGTTTCCTGCTTGATGATGGAATCGGTAAGTGCATCCATTTGCTCATGCAAGGCCTGTATTTGCGCATTAAGTTCAGTTTTAAGTTCAGGTGAGTCTTTAAGTTTGATGCTGAGTGGTCGCACTACCCGGTAGAGGCTGTCGCGTTTTGCCAGGTAGTTGGTAAAATCATTCTGTAAAGGCGTGCCCACTATTTGTGGGACCGTAGGGAAGTTTCCGCTAAGCTCCGAATGGTAAGTCAGTTTTCCTGGCTCTAAAATAAAATACTTGATGGGGTATTTATAGCCTTCCACCAAGATGCGGCACAGTTGTGGTTCTTTAACTTTTCCTTCAAATTGAAAGTGGCCATCGGTTATTTCAACGGTATCGATGTTTACAAAGATGTTATTCTCAAATTTTTTGAGATAGGCTTTTCCGTTGGCATAGCCTTTAATTTGACCTTCGATAGAATAGGTATCCTTTTGTTCCTGACAGCTCGCAAATGAAAGGGCAAAGCATGTCAGTACTAAGAGTAGTTTGTGTGCTGGATTGATCATAGCAATGTTTGATTTATTAATGGATGTGTGGAGAATCATTCAACAACTTTGATAATGAGTAGCTGGTAATGATTGTATTTTAAAAAAAAGGTTGCATGCCAACCTGTAAAACATGGTACATGCAACCTTTATTTGAATATCACAATTCTTATCTGGACAAACAGATTAGTAGCCAGGGTTCTGTTCCACTGGATTAACGTTTGTTTCCGATGTTGGAATGGCAACAATACGTCTGTTTTTCATACGTACACGGTATTGTTCAGCATCGCTTTCGCCACTGTCAATGGCTTTTTGATAGGCTTCGGCTAACTGCTCGTTGGATGCCAGCAGGTAGTCAATGCCAAAGCGGCGAAGGGCAAAGTACTCATGTCCGTTTTCGAACGACATTTCAATTAGCCATTCGTTGCAGATCGCTGCTTCAATTTCTGCTTGAGTTGCATGGGGCACTTCTGGTGCACCAGCACGAGCACGTAAATCTGCAATTGGCGCATAGGCTGCTGCATAGTCGCCTCCATTGCGGTAAATTGCTTCCGCTTTAATCAGATACATTTCTGCCATACGCAGGTACATCAATGGTAAATTGTTGGCAGCGTTTACCAATTTTTTGATGGTACGATTGGTGTATACCTGTCCTTCAATTCCGTAGCGGTAGTCTACTACCACCTCGTCACCAATAATTGCATCGAAGCGCGGATCGTCAGCTACCAGGTTCAGGTAGCTTCCTGATGGACCCCATTTACCAGTATTATACGTATTGATGCGCGACTCAAGGCTCGATGATTCGGAGGGGCCATATGCACGGGCAAAAATTAGCTCATTGGTGCTTGAGAAGTCAGTAAACAAGGTAGCGTAATTAGGTGCCAGCCCTGAGTTTTTGCTACCAATTACTTCATCAGCTAAAGTAATACAGTCAGTATATTGTTCCATTTGAAACAATACTCTTGTTTTTAGCGCCTTAGCAGCGAGTTTAGAGGCCTGTATAAAGTTGCTGAATTCAGGACACTTAGCGATGGCTACTTCCAAATCGTCTAAAATAACCTGGTAGCTCTCAGCCACTGTTGAACGCTCTTTTTTAACGTTGTCTAACGAAGGCAAATCGTTTCGAATGATTAAGCCATAGGTGCTGTTAAGATCCCAGTGCTCTGCAAAACGAAGCATCAGGCGCTCATAGGCCAAAGCTCTTAAGAAGTGCAGCTCACCGACAATCTCCTCTTTACGGTTCCCCGTAAAATCGTTGATGCCATTGATAGCCGACAGTAAAAAGTTGGCATTTTTAATGAGTGCGTAGTTGTACTCCCACTCTGTGTTTCCACTGCCGCTAAGTACAGGCCAAAAGCGTTCGTAATACCAAACGGCGTTACCGCGTGTCCACCACTCGGGCTTGCGCATGGTGCCGGCTTTAAAACTGCCCTCTGCAATAATATCGCGCGAATCGTAGGCGTTAGCTGATAAGTTAGCATAAACACCATTCAGGGCCAGTTCGGCCGTTTTGGCATTGGTAATAGCACCATCTAAATCGGCCTCATATGGAGGCTTCTTATCAAGAATACTGTCGGGTGTACAAGACACAAACAGCATTAGTATTAATAATATATGTATGTGCTTCATTGTTCTAAAATTTAATCTACTCATGTATCAAAAGTTTTACTAAAGGGTAAGTTTTAAACCAACTGAGAAGGTACGGATACCTGGATAGCTGGTTTCGTAATTACCACCAAATGATCTAAGTGAGCTAGAGGCAGAGGTAGATGAGTTAACAGTTGCCGGATCGGTTCCAGGATAGGATGTAAGCGTAAACAAGTTGCTGCCGGTTACATACACCTGGCCACTTACCCCTTTGTATTCAGGCAGATTGTAGGCGATTTTTAAATCCTGTAAGCGGAAGTACGAAGCGTCATATAGGTAAATGTCTGTAAAGCTAGCTACACCTTGTTCCAGGTAAATGGCAGGTATTGATGCGTCTGTATTGTCAGGCGACCAGCGGTTATCCAGGTTGTAATCAACCAGACCAGTAAGCTGCCCTGGGATGTTTTGAAGGGCTTTACCATATTGTTTTAAGCCGCCAATCTGGAAACCAAAGTTAGCCATTACATCCAGACGTTTGTAGGAGAAGGTAGTGTTAATACCTCCAAACAAATCCGGATCCGGATTACCAATGATTGTTTTATCTTTCTGATCAATGCGTCCATCACCATTCAAATCTCTCATTTCAAGGTTACCTGGGAACAGTTCACCATTATAGGTAGAAAAACCGTTCGCGATAGCCAATTGGTTCAGTTCGTCAATGCGCTCCTGGCTTTGGATGATGCCATTGTACTCATAACCAAAAAATGCGCCCATCGGATGGCCTATGGCTAAAACCTGAGCGCCGGTGCCTTGCACAATTGTGCCGCTTGAGTTTTCAACAGCACCTTCTTTTTCAAGGTTGGTTACCTCATTTTTGTTGGTCGCCAGGTTAACGCCAATGTCCCATTTAACATCGCCCCGGTTGATAATTTTCGATTTAATGAACAATTCGAATCCCTGGTTTTTTACAGCACCAACATTGTAGTACATGTTGGGAACTGCCATGCTCGACGGGAATGAAAACTCGCGGATTAGGCCTTCGGTATCTTTAACGTAATAGCCCAGTGAGCCCGATAGCCAGTAGTTGAACAAAGCAAAATCAATACCTACATCATATTGGGTTGATAACTCCCATTGGATGTCTTTATTACCAATTTGCGAATGCTCAATGCCGGGCTTGTCATTGTACTTGGCAGCCTTGTATAAATCGCGGTTGGAGTAGCTCGAAAGGTTCTGGATACCTGTTTTACCTGCTGATACTTTCAGTTTCAGGTCGTTGATGGCGTTTACATTCTGCAAAAATGGTTCCTTGTTGATGCGCCATGCAAGGGCTCCTGACGGGAAGAATCCGTAGCGGTTGTTTTTACCAAACATGGAAGAACCATCGTAACGTCCGGTAAAGGTCATCATGTATTTGTCGTTGTATTTATAGTTCAACCTGGCAAATGAAGAGAACAATCCTCTTTCAGTCTTGCTATCGGATGCTCTATTAAAATCGGTTCCGCCCGATACATTGATGTAGATTTCATCCATTGGGAAACCTGTTTTTGACAGGTAAGCCGATTGGCTTTGTTGCTCCTCCATGGATATACCACCCACAAAATCAAGTGAATGCACCTCGTTGAATGTGTTGTTATAGCTCAGGGTATTATCGAAAACCGTTTTATAGTAACGTCCTTCGGCACGACTGGCTGAAGCTTTATCATTCCAGCTTAAATAGCTTGGACTAAACTGATAGTTGTAGCTCATTGACTGGTTGGCCGAGAAGCTCGACTTAAATTTCAAACCTTTATACAGGTCCAGTTCGCCAAATACGGTACCGGCAAAACGGTATTCGTCTGAGGCATTAATCTTTGTAGAATTCGCCACCGGGTTGTCATCGTAAAAAGTAACGCCATCCTCCTTATAAATGGGTAGGTCAGGTCGGTGAGCCTGTGCCGCAAACATAGAGGTGCCCGATTGGTTCGAACGGATGTAAGACACATTCATGTTGGTACCAATGCGGAAGAATGGGTTGATGTCGATGCCCAGGTTAACGCGGCCTGAGTAACGTTTCATGTCATCGTTTACCACCATTCCCTGATGGTCCATCATGCTTCCTGATACAAAATAGGTCACGTTTTCGCTACCACCTCGTACTGATAAATCGACATTGTGACGACGAGCTGTTTGCTTTACTTCATCAAACCAATCCGTGTTTTCAGTACCCAAATAGCGATCGTCCGGATTTAAAATGCTTGTTGCTGTTCTGTTTCCGGGATCAACCACCAAAGTTTTTTCGGCCACATCGGTAACATACGCCCTGAACTGGTCGCCATCCAGTATGGTGAAGTTCTTGATTTGTGAATCGTGTGAACCATTGTAGTTGACATTGAACTTGGCTTTTTCATTTTGTCGTCCTCTTTTAGTGGTAATTAACACCACACCATTGGAGGCACGTGAGCCATAAATGGCCGAGGCCGAGGCATCTTTCAGTACATCGAAAGTGGCAATGTCTGTTGGCGAAATGGAGTTCAGCACTTCGGGATCGTCGCTTGGTACACCGTCGATCACGTACAATGGGTCGTTAGCTCCGGTAAGGGAAGTAGCACCACGCACCCTGATACGCACAATTTCGCCTGGGCGACCTGTGTTACCACTAACGCTAACACCTGCTGCCATGTTCTGAAGCAGTGAAGCCGCTGAAGCCACGTTTTTAACCTCCAGGTCTTTTTCAGCAATGCTGGCTACTGAACCTGTTAAATCGCGCACTTTCGTAGTACCGTAACCAACTACAACTACTTCGTTTACGTTGTTAACGATAGATGCCAGCGTTACATTAATGATTTTTTGTCCAACCAAAGCATGTTCTTGAGTTTCCATTCCGATGAATGAAAAAATCAACACGTCACTTTCTGCCGGCATTTCCAGGCTGTACTGTCCGTTAAAGTCTGTAATGGTACCAATTTGCGTACCTTTTACAAAAACGTTAGCACCTGGAATAGGCTCACCACTTTCGTCAATTACTGAACCGGTGATGACCTTTTTTTCTTGTTGTGTGCTTTCAACAGGCGCCTCAACTGCCTTTTTTCTGATTAAAATATAATCGTCAATAATGCTGTACTGCAATGGCAGGCCTTCCAGTATTTCTTGCAAGGCTTGTTCCAGAGTCGCACCATTTACGTCTATATCCACTTTGAGGTTGTTGTCTACATCTTTTTCGTTGTACATGATGTAGTAACCTGTTTGTTTTTTTAGCTCTTTCAGTACCGTTTTTAAATTTTGGCCTTTGCTGTTTAACTGAACCTTTTGCGCACTGCTTTTAGCAGATACTTGCAAGGTGAAAACAAGTAAGAGCAATACACTCAATTTCATAACACGCATAAATTTGCTAATGGGAGGGGTGTTACACTCCCATCTGTGTTTTTTTTTCATACTTTTGTTATTAGATTTTATAAATAATGTTGCTTATATGCAACGTATTTGTAGGGCAGGAGATACTGGTACTATTTCCTGCCTTTTCTTTATTCAATTACGATATAGTCTCCTTCAATTTTAAATTTCACATCTGTAATCCGTTCAATTAAGTCGATAGCATACTGAATGCTTTCATCCTTTTTAACGGCGCCGGTAAAGCGGATATTTCTTTGGTGTGGTTTGGTAAAAAAGAAATTGACGTTATACCACCGTCCTAGCTGATCACATATATATTCCAAATCTTTATTTTCAAACTCAAATACCCCATTTACCCAGGCCATTGTCATTGCTGCATCAACTTCCTGTATTTTGATACCATCTTGCCCTTTAACCGTAACCGACTGTTGGCCAGGTTCCAAAACTTGGCTATCCTTCAGGTAGTTTACCTTTACACTTCCCTCCAGTAACGTGGTAGCAACAAATGCCTGGTCATTATAACCTGATATGTTGAACTTTGTACCTAACACTTCTATTTCACAGTCGTTAACCTGCACAATGAAAGGCTCCTGAGGATTAGTTACCACTTCAAAATAGGCTTCGCCAGTGAGCTCAACCTGTCGCTTGCCGGAGCTGAAACGAACGGGGAAGCGTAATTTTGAGTCTGCATTCAGCCATACTTTCGTGCCATCGGCCAGTATTAAGGAATACTCCCCGGCCCGAGGCACTTCTACTTCATTGTATATTAATTCCTTTGTTTGTAGTTCGTCGGGCTGATACTTTAGGTTGTTGGCCGAGTCCTTAGTGATGGTTGTGCCATCTTTTTCATCAAAAACCTGCTCTCCCTCATCGCTTAGCACACATCTGGAACCATCGGCTAATGTGAGCGTAGCGCGTCGTTCACCCGTTTCGGCCATGGCTTCGAAATCGTACTTGTGGGTAGGTTTTACTTTCGATAGTTCATACGCCACATACCATGCTGATGCCAATAACAAACCGGCAATAACCGCCGCATTGTATACCCAGGCGGGGATGCTTCGTTTTTTGGGGATCGTTATTCGCTGGTGGATTTTTTTCCAGGCCTGTTCTTTTTTTATAACCTTTAGCAGAGCCAGACCACGTGCTTTGCCATAAAGCCTGCACGTATCAGTAAAGCGCTCTTTATGAGTAGCATCTAGCTGCAGCCACGCTTCTAAGGCGGCTTGCTCTTCTTTAGACATGTGGCCTTTCTGGTATTTAATTACCCAGTCGAGTATCTCTGAATCTTTTATAGCCATTTTTCGAATTTAGGTTACTTCCCCGATGCTTTGATGCAAAGAAGTGAAAATGGGTGACATGTTTTCTGGAAAAAAATCACATTTTTCACTTTTGGGGGAATATTGACTTTTGGTTTTAAAGTTAATGAGCAATTAAGGTTACTGTTTATTACTAGAGTTTGGCAGGATTTCTCCTATTTAGTGCAGGATAATACAAAGTAGCATGTTCAGCGAAGTTCGCAAGCGTTTAAGGGCTCTTGAAAGGGTGGTCTTAACGGTATTGACTGAAATGCCCATTTCTTCCGCCACTTCTTTGTATTTCATGCTGCCAATTATAACGCTTTCGAATACTGCTTTAGCCTGGGGAGATAGTTTGTCTATTTCAGCAAACAGGCGTTCACGTTTTTCTTCCAGGTCTTCGTGCTGTTCATCGTCCGGTACTTCAACCATCAGTTCCAGCTCCTCATTAATGGCCTCCAGGCGGTAGCGGCTGTTGCTGCGCAGGTAGTTTAGCGCATTATTTTTAACAGCTTTGTATAGGTAGTTGCGTAAGGTAGAGGTAATCTGATCGGCTTTCTTGTTCTCCCAAAAAGTAATAAACACTTCCTGCACAATGTCTTCCGATTTATCAAAGGAGTCGATGTATCTGAGGGCAAATAAGCACAGGGGCTTGTAGTAATTGTCAAAAAGGAGACGTAAGCCAGATTCGTCACCCTTTTTCAACCTCGATATGATATCCCCATCACTTTCGCCCATCCTGCAACAAAACTAAGCATTCGGACGAAATAATCAAATGGGCAGCGATCGCCTTCTATCCTTGTTTTAACGCTTGTTACATCAAATGTGAGTCTGTATCTGCCTAACAATCAATTGTGTTTGTTTGTTAATTAATATTATAAATTCTGAAATGCTCGATTGCCAGGGTGAAGTAGGTATAATTAAGCTTGTTTGTGCAGGCTTATTGCTTCCTATAAATGCTTGGAGATTTAAGGCTTTACTTGTAATTTCGGAATTCACCAGAAATCATTTACTGTTCCAAAGATTTATGAAAAGAGTTTCCATTTACCTGTCAGTATTAGTATTCTTTTTCCTTTTTATATTACCGGCCGCTGTGGCTCAAAAATTTGGGATCCCTGAGCTGGAGTATTTTAACCGTCGGCAGTATCAGGCTGCTACGCAAAACTGGAAAATCAGTCAAAGCAACAGTGACTTACTTTACTTTGGTAATAATGATGGTTTGCTGGAATATGACGGTGTGAACTGGCGCTTGCATAAAAATATGGGAGATATTATAGTGCGAAGTGTAAAGTGTATAGATGACAGGATTTATGCGGGTGGATACAATGAGTTTGGGTATTTTCAATATGATTCGTTGCACCATTTTTCCTATACCAGTTTATCGGTTCACCCCGAACTGAGAAATATTGGTAATATTTGGACAATTTTGGAATGGGGAGACAAAGTGGTTTTTCATTCACAGGCGGGTCTTTGTATTTTCGAAAATGATCAGCTGTTAGAACTCATTCCCGCCCGTTCGAGGTTTATTTCTGTTTTTCTGGTTAATGGAATGCTGTTGGTTCAGGATGAGGCACAGGGATTAATGGAAGTGCGAGGTGTTAGCGCCTATCCTTTGCCAGGAGGTCAGGTGTTTGCCGGTAAAAATGTGTCATCAATTTTAGCCATTAACGAAGGGAAAATAGCAATTGGTACCAGTAAGTCAGGAGTATTTATTTGGGATTTACAGTCCTTTACCCCCTGGGAGGTGGAGGTCAACGAGCGGCTCAAAGCTGCCAATATCTTTTGTGGAGCATCCTACAATGGCGAATATCTGGTGTTTGGAACCATTCAAAGAGGCGTCTTTATCACGGATATGGAAGGGCGGCTCGTTATGCAGGTCGATAAAGATAAGGGCTTGGTTAATAATACGGTTCTTAGTTTGTTTGTTGACAAAGAAGGAAGCATTTGGTGTGGTTTAGATAATGGGATTGGTCGCATCAACCTTAAGTCGGGTATTTCTTTTTTAAACGGTTACTACGATTTGGGGACGGGTTACGTGATGGACTATTATAGAGGACGTTATTTTTTTGGAACCAATCAGGGGCTGTTCTCCATCGAGGAAGAAGATTTTTATAACCCCTTAAAAGGACGTAACCATTTCAAAAAAATTAGAGGAACGGAAGGACAGGTATGGTCCATTTTCCATGATGATACGGGTTTGCTTTGTGGGCATGATGCCGGAATTTTTTCGATTAATAATGGCAAAGCTGTGTCGATAACGCCTTCTTCGGTCAATGGAGTATGGAATTTTATAAAAATTCCCGAACAACCAGATTTGATGCTGGCAGGCACTTATTACGGTCTTGTCAGGTTGCAACGTGAGGGAGGGGTGTGGCGCTATAAAGGTCAGGTGGAGGGTTTCTCTGAATCTTCGCGGTATGCCGAATGGGACCAAATGGGAAAGCTTTGGGTGTCTCATGGTGAGTTGGGAATATTTCAATTAACATTTAGCAGCGACTATGAGTCTGTTACGTCGGTAAAGGAGTATTCTTTTAGTGAGTTTCCTAATAATAAAACAGGCATTGTGTCTAAAGTTAACGGAAGATTATTGTTTACTGGAAAGGAGGGCTACTACCAGATTAACTCTGAAGGTATTGGTGGAGTTGATGAAAGCTACAAAGCCTTTTTCGAACCAGGGAGTTATCCGGATAAGCTCATTGCAGATAAAAATGGGAATATTTGGTTCTTTATAAACAATAAAACAGGCGTGTTAAGGCGCCTTGAAGATGGCAGTTATAAGAAAATCGTTTTTCCTTTTATTCCATTGGAACAGAAGTTGGTGTCGGCCTTTGAGTCTGTTTTTGTTAATGACAATAATGTGTTTTTTGGAATTGAAGATGGGTTTGCCCACTATTATGCTCAGGATAACAGCAACTTTCGACTGCCTTTTAAAGTGCACCTGCGTTCCTTTAAGGGCGCGAGTGATAGTGTGGAATATGTGTTGCATCAGCGAGAGGATCGTGAGGTGCAACAACAATTAATTCCAGCGTATCAGTTTAAGAAAAATGCGTTTGAAATTCATTATGCAGCAACATTTTATCAGGATGCGGAAGTGCAGTATGCCACCCGTTTGTCCGGACCTGATGTGCAGGTTTCTGAGTGGTCAACACAGCCCTTTGTGCAGTACTCTAAACTAAAAGAAGGGGATTATACTTTTACTGTAAAAGCCATCAATCGCTATGGTGTGGAAGCCATGCCCCTGTCGTTCAGGTTCAGCGTTTTGCCCCCCTGGTACCGTACTGTTTACGCAAAAATTACCTACTCCATTCTCATCGTACTGATGGTGGCATTTCTGACATATATTTTTAACCGTCGCATTGAGATAAGTCGCCAAAACGAAAGGATTAGGCAGCGGCAATACTATAAAGTTAGAGAGGAGCAGCTATCGAATGAAGCTTTGCGGAGTGAAAAGGAAATGATACGCCTTCGCAACGAAAAGCTTCGCAACGAAATGCTTTTTAAAGAGAAGGAGCTGGCGAATTCGACCATGAATATTATCCAGAAAAATGAATTTTTGGCCTCTGTTAAGGAGCGGCTAACCAGGATTAAAACATTGAAGGATACCTCTGAAATTGCTCACAAGCTAGATTTGTTAATCAAGAAGATTAACAAAGATTTGGATAGTGAAAGTCATTGGGAGGTATTTGAGTTGCATCTGGAGCAGGTGCACGAGGATTTTCTAAAGCGCTTAAAAGCTAAACACCCCGATTTGAGCTCTAAGGAACAAAAGCTGTGCGCCTATATTCGCATGGGTATGTCGTCAAAAGAAATAGCAGTTATCATGAATGTATCCTATCGGGCCATCGAAAACAATCGCTATCGCCTGCGTCAAAACCTGGGCCTTGATTCAGGCGAAAACCTTTCCAGGTACATTAACAGTATTTAATCACGAAGAAAGAGCCTTGAGAAAAGTTTCTTTATTAAGTGTTAATAAATGTCCTTTTAAACAGGTGTGCGTATTTTGTAAGTGTGAGTAGCTGCTCGGGGTGGATAATTTTCTACGATATTTTCTAAATATCTAATAAATAGTGCTGTGGGATTTCTGATGTGAGTTTTTAGTGAGTTATTGTGAGGTGCTGTGAGAGTTTAATGTGTAGCAAAAAATTAGTATTAATTAACATTGCGGGCGTAAGTTTGTGTCATTGAATCATTAAAATCCATTTATTATGAAACACGTATTGGGGATTATTTTCTTTCTGCTGACACTGACTGGTCAGGCACAAGAAATAACCGTTTCTGGAAAAGTAACGGGTACTGACGGGGCTCCGGTTCCGGGAGTGAGTGTCGTACTTAAAGGCACAACCGTTGGAACAATTACGACCATTGACGGTGATTATACTTTACAAGCTAACATGGGCGATGTAATTGTATTCTCGTTTATAGGAATGACATCACAGGAAGTGACTGTTAGCTCTTCTACCATTAATATTATTATGGAAGAAGAATTAACTGACCTGGATGAAGTTGTGGTAATTGGTTATGGGGTGCAAAAGAAAAGTGTTGTCACCGCAGCCATTAGTAGTGTGTCAGCTGAAGATTTGGAGTCCAGTACGCCCTCGAGAGTGGAGGATGTGCTGAAAGGACGCGTATCGGGTGTGCAGATTACACAAAGTTCTGGTCAGCCTGGCGCAGAGTCTAAAGTGCGAATCCGGGGAATTGGTACTGTTAACAATAGTGATCCATTATACATTGTTGATGGAATGGCTGTTAATGGTGGGATTAATTACCTGAACCCGGCTGATATTGAATCGGTTGAAGTCCTAAAGGATGCGGCGTCAGCTGCCATCTACGGAGCAAGGGCCGCCAACGGTGTTGTGTTGGTAACTACCAAAAAAGGAAAGAAAGGTAAAGCTACTATCAGTTACGATTTCTCCTATGGGTGGCAGAACCCCTGGAAGAAGCGTTCAGTGCTAAATGCTGAAGAGTACATGGTTGTCATGAATGAAATAGCCTTGAATGATGGGAACAAAGCGCCTTATTCAGCTGAGCAGGTAGCAGCAGCCGGTGTGGGAACAGACTGGCAGGATGCCACATTTAACTATGATGCTCCCGTTCAGAACCACCAGGTGAGTTTGCACGGAGGTAGTGATAATGTATCCTACTTTTTGTCATTCGGATATTTTAACCAGGAAGGTATCGTAGGAGGTAACTACGATCGTTCTAACTTCGAGCGTTACAGTGTGCGTACCAATAATACGTATGAAGCTTTTGACTATGACCGCATGTTTGTGTCTAACCTGAAAATTGGTGTAACCGCTGGTTATTCGCGCGTGGTTTCATCAGGTATCGAAACCAACTCTGAGTTTGGTTCTATCCTGGGTAGTGCTCTGGCATTTAATCCATCTATACCTGTTTATGCAACCGACCCTGATGGCGTTTTGGCCGCACGACCAACCGCTGTAAAGGATAAGAATGGTCGTGTATTCTCCTTGCCACCTTCAGGATTCCAGGAAATTGCTAACCCTGTGGCTATGTTGAACGCACCTGAAAATAATCAGGATAACTCTGATAAGATTGTTGCCAACTTCTGGGGCGAGCTCGAATTATACGAAGGGCTAAAGTTTAAAAGTAGTTATGGTGTCGATTTAGCTTTTTGGGGAGGTGATGGCTACCGTTTCCCACATTTCCTGGCTTCACAAGGTAAAGACTATACCAGAAGCACCGTATGGTCAAATATGCACCGCGGCTTTACCTGGCAGGTGGAGAACACGCTGAGCTACAATAAAACATTTGCTGAGAAACATAATTTAGGCGTGCTGGTTGGGCAATCGGCGCAAGAGTATACTTCACGTCATTTGTATGGCGATGATTACGACCTGTTGGAAGAAGATCCGGCTAAAGCCGTAATTGATTATGCAACGGCCGACCGTGATGACGAAAGAACGGCTGGAGGAACCGATGGGGTAAGTGCAAAAACACTGGCTTCTTACTTTGGTCGTTTGGATTATAACTACGATGAGCGTTACATGATTCAGTTAACTGTGCGTCGCGATGGTTCATCGAATTTCGGACCTGAAAACAAATGGGCCACATTCCCTTCTGTTTCCGGTGGATGGAACGTGACGAACGAAAGTTTTATGGATGGACGTCCAAACTGGTTTACCTACCTGAAACTGCGAGCCAGTTGGGGGGTTAACGGTAACGAAAATATTGGGGCATTTGCCTATACCAGTTTAATGGATGGCAATCAAAACTACTACTTTGGCAGTGGCGACAATCAGTACATGCAATACGGTAGCAGTCCTTCGCGCATTGCGAACCCTTATGTTATCTGGGAAGAGTCCGAGCAGTTAGACATTGGTTTCGACGCTCGTTTTTTCAACAGTGCATTGTTATTTGGTTTTGACTACTATGTGAAGAAAACCAATGGCATGTTAATGGATCAGCCAATACCAAGTTATAATGGCAAGGGTGCCCCTATTGCCAACACTGGTGATATGGAGAACCGAGGTTTGGAATTTGAAATCTCTTATAAGAACAGTATTGGTGATTTTAAGTATAGTATTGGAGCCAATGCATCGTACCTTAAAAACGAGCTGATCAATTTGGGTAACGAGTCGGGTGAGACAGTCTACGAAAGTGGCGGTGCCTCTGGTGTTGGTGATTTTGTAAAAGGTAAAAACGGCGAAGTATTCCCCTATTTCTATGGCTATAAAACAGCTGGTATTTTCCAGAATCAGGCCGAAATTAACAACTACACTTACGTGAATGATCAAGGACAGACAGTGATGATTCAGCCAAATGCTAAGCCTGGCGATGTGAAGTTTGTTGATTTAAATGGTAATGGCCTTGATACCGATGACCGTACCAAAATTGGTAAAGGGATGCCCGATTGGACCTTTGGTCTTAACCTGGGAGCCGAGTACAAAGGGTTTGATATGACGGCCTTCTTCCAGGGAAGTCTTGGTAACGATATCTTCGACTTTTCAACACGTGGCGATATTCCAATGATGAATCGTCCGGCCTGGATTCTGGATCGCTGGACGGGTGAAGGAACATCAAATACCATTCCTCGCCTGACTTCTAAAAACTACAACGATAACTGGGTATCATCTGACCTGTATGTAAAAGATGGATCGTATTTGCGACTTAAAACATTACAAATTGGTTATAACATCCCTCAGTCTGTTCTTAATAATTACATCAGCCGATGCCGAATTTATGTGATGGGTGAAAACTTATTTACACTGACTGGATATGATGGTTTTGATCCTGAAATTGCGTCTGGTGATTACACCACAATAGGTATTGACAGAGGTATCTACCCGCAATCGAGAACAATCTCAATTGGTGCCAACATTACTTTCTAATCTGATTAAAGATGTTTATTATGACTAAATATATTAAATCATTATTCTTAGCTGCACTAATTGGTTTTACTGCGTGTAGCGACGATTTTCTGACTGTTCAGCCAACCTCTTCTCAAGAGGCAGGTGGACCAGCAACCGAAGGGGCTATTGTAGCTAACCTGGGTGCTACCTATCAGATACTCTTATTTGATAGTTATGCCGATTTTCAGTTCAACAGTGTGCCTTTGATGTCTGATCTACGTTCCGACGATATTTTTAAGGGTGGTGGTGATGCCGGTGACCAGGCAGCTTTATATCGCCTTTCTCAATTCACCCTGGAGTCGAATGATGTACCTACCGGTTTGTGGAACATCTATTACAGCGGATTAAGCCGTGCAAACAACGTTATCATTGCTTGTGAAAATGCAGTGGATGTGGATGAAGAGAAGCTGGCAATGTACAAAGCAGAAGCACACTTTCTGCGTGCCTACTACGTGCATTGGCTATGGAAATTCTGGGGAAATATTCCCTATTTCGAAGAAGACCTGGAAGAACCATACATGGCGCGTCAGTTCAGTGCTGATGAGATTTATGCAGAACTTATGGAAGACCTGACCGTTGCAACAGCCGAAGGCGTTTTGCCTATGAACACCAATTCATCTAACGATGGGCGTGCAACGCGTGCAGCAGCCATGATGTTAAAAGCGCGCGTGGTAATGTACCAGAAGGATGTGGCTAAGTATGCCGAGGTGATGGCTGATATGCAGTCAATCGTGAGTGAAGGCGGTTACAGTTTACCTGATTATGCCAGCATTTGGGCGCGTGAAGGAGAGTTTGGTCCGGAGTCTATTTTTGAAGCCAACCATTTACCCGAGGGAAAAGACTGGGGTGAAGCCTGGACAGGGTTTGGCACCAACCTGCCACGTTTTATCTCACCCAATGAGTTAGACGGTGAGGACTTGCTTTCCGGTGCTGATTTTTACGAAGGAGGCTGGGGCTTTGGTCCGGTGCGTTCTGAAGTGGTTGGCATCTTCGAAGAAGGCGATAAGCGCTTAGCCGCTTCTATCAATCAGTTTGCTGATGGAACCTACACTAAACGTTTCCAGAACACGGGTTACTTTATGGCCAAATACGCGGCTCGTGCTGATTATGCCGATGCTCCTTATACCGCAGACTTGAACTTTGAAAATAACGTACGCATTTTCCGTTATGCAGAGGCTCTACTAAATATTGCCGAGTTGGAAGTAGTACATGGTGTAGCAGCGGGTGCTAAAACAGCTCAGAGTGCGTTGGATGATATTCGCCAGCGAGCAGGATTAGAGTCTGTAGTGGCTAGTGTTGATAACATTAAGCTCGAGCGTCGTCGTGAGTTTATTGGTGAAGGTATGCGTTTTTGGGATTTGGTACGCTGGGGCGAAGCTGATATTCTATCAGAAAACATCCCAGAATTTTCTTCTAATCGTACATGGGCCGATTACATGAAGTATCTGCCGATACCTCAGTCGGAAATCGACAAAACAGAAGGAGACTTGAAGTTGGTTCAAAACCAAGGGTATAACTAATTAGCTAAACTGAATAATTATGAAAAATATTATAAAATCAGGTATCGCATTTTTGATGGCAGCTTTTCTGCTATTGGCTTGTGATCCGCAGGAATTTGACAAACCTGACCTTAATATGAGCACGCCGCCTAATGAAGAGGATCTAAGCTTTACAGTAGCTCCTGGCGACGATGAGTTTCATTTTGTATTGACTAGTACTACCGAAACAAAAGGAGTGAACGGTATTAGCTGGGATTTTGGTAACGGTGGTAAAGCAACCGGACAACAAGTTATTGCTAATTACAATTTACCGGGCGAATACGAGGTTGTTATGACCATTACGGGTGGAAATGGAGCATCAGTTTCTACTAAAAAAGTTGTTGAGCAAACCGAAACCAATTATGCTCTTTTTGAAAATCCAATTGTACTGGCACTTACAGGCGGAATTGAGAACCCAACCGGTCATACCTGGGTGGTAGATAGTACCAGTAAATGGCATTTTGGTGTAGGAGCTGCATTTGATGATAGCGGTAATGTGTTAAACGAACCAAATTGGTGGGGGGCAACTTCTCTGGCAAAAACAGGCCACTACATCTACGATGATGAGTTTACATTCATCATGGATGAATTTAAATACATTATCGATACCAAAGGGGCAACCCATGCTAATAATGATGGTGGTGCTGCCGAAGCTGGCCTTGCTGCTGGTTACTATACCAGTAATATTTGGAATGACAACTTTGATATGGATGTAACGACTGATGATGCTGCTCGCGGCGATTTACAGTGGGGATTCAAAGAAGTTGACGGTAAAAGCTATATTACCTTATCAAGTCAATCAGGTGTAATTGGTTATGACGATGGTTTGGCTCGTGAATATGAGGTGCTTGATTGGAATGAGAATTATTTCTTCCTGCGCACAACCAATGGTGAAGCTGCTCGCTATAACAAAATTATTCGTAAAGGATATGTGCCACCGGTTATTGAAAAACCACTGGAGACCAACGATATTATGGATGACTTTGAAGGTAATGGAAATATTGAATGGAATAAAGGGGACCTGATTAAGTTTGAATCCATCAGTAACTTTGCTCCAGTGCCAATTAACGAGTCAGCAAATATAGCACTCTATCAAAAAGGGGAAGGCCCGTTTGAAGCTGTTACCGCTTTGTTCGAGCATCGTTTTGATTTATCTGAGCGAAATGTGTTTACAATGAAAGTATTCATGCCTCAGTTTAATGATTATATTACTGAGTGTCAGCCAGACTGGATAACCTGGATTCCAAATAAGCAATTATTACCTCAGGTTGATCTTAAACTGCAGAACTCTGAGCTTGGCGGTGAAGCCTGGACTACTCAAGAAGTAAGAACCGTAACATTAACGGAAGATCAACTGGGTAAATGGGTGGAAGTAACATTCGATTTCAGTAACATATCAGATAGGACAGATTTCGATATGATTGTTATTCAATTTGGTATGGAAGGCCATTGTAATGGAGGTATCTTCTACTTGGATGACTTCATGCTGAATTAACACTGCATATTTTACATACATAATGGAGAGTGCCAGAAATGGTACTCTCCTAAATTCAAGTAAAAACAGAAAAAATATGTATAAGTTTTGGAGCATTGCGTTTTGCTTTGTTTTAGCGGTATGTGTCTATGCTTGTGGAGAATCGTCAGATGATGCAGACCAGTACAAAGTTGATTTTTCGTTTAAACAAGATGCGGAGAATTCAAATGAAGTCATTTTCACCAATGCATCAACCGGGAACTACCTGTATGTTGAGTGGGATTTTGGCAATGGCGAAACAACCGGTAAGAGTACCGACAAAAATAAGGAGTATACCATTTATTACCCATTAAAAGGTGATTATGAGGTAACTCTGCGGCTTTGGGGAGATTTGAATACGCCGTCCGATACAAAAACGTTAACGCGTACTATCAGCATAGAGGCTGATGATCCCGACTATGTTGATCCCGAAGGACTCATCTGGTCTGATGAATTTAACAGTGCTGCCATCAATACGGCTAACTGGAAGTTCGATGTGGGAACAGGCGAAAATGGCTGGGGCAATAATGAGTTACAATATTACACCAACGGAGAGAATGTTGAAGTAGTTGATGGGAAGCTCGTTCTTACAGCTAAAAAAGTCAACGACGATAAGGTGCAAGGCTCCTATACGTCTACGCGGATGATTAGCTGGGGAAAAAAGGAGTTTACTTACGGACGCATTGAAGTGCGTGCAAAACTTCCCTCTGGTACCGGTATTTGGCCGGCTATCTGGATGCTCGGTGCGAATATTGGTCAGGTGGGCTGGCCCGCGTGTGGCGAAATTGACATAATGGAGTATGTTGGCTATCAGCCAAACGTGGTGCATGCAACTGCTCATACACCCGACGGCTATGCCGGCAACGGTAGTGGTAGCAGTAAGTCGTTGCCCACATGTGAGGAGGAGTTTCATGTTTATGGATTGTTATGGACCGAAACATCTTTAACGTTTTATGTGGATTCCCCGGATAATGTGGTGCATGTATATGCTCCGGCAGAAAGAAATGCTTCCAACTGGCCATTTGACAAACCTCATTTTTTTATTTTAAATGTGGCTGTAGGTGGTAACTGGGGCGGAGTTCAAGGGGTTGATAACTCTATTTTTCCTCAAACAATGGAAGTAGATTATGTAAGGGTTTATGAATTGAATTAAAACAATCCCAATTACTTCGGGTATGGTAAAAGTAGGACTAATACTGCTGTTTGTATGGGCCTTGAACATGTGCTCAAGGCACGAAGCTTATGAATTGGTGTGGCACGATGAGTTTAACTACATTGGCTTACCCGATTCTGCTAAGTGGAGCTATGACACCCAGGGTAATAGCTCGCAGTGGGGGAATGATGAGTCTCAGTTTTATACCGAAGGAAATGCCGAAAATGCCTGGGTACAGGATGGAAAGCTATACATAACAGCCGTGCCAACCGACAAACCTGAACAGCCATATACATCTGCACGCCTCATCACCAAAGGGAAGGGCGAGTGGAAGTACGGAAAAGTGGAGGTTTGTGCAAAAGTGGCTGGTGGGCAAGGGATTTGGCCTGCCATATGGATGTTGCCTGCTAATAACGTGTATGGTGCCTGGCCGGCAAGTGGCGAAATAGATATTATGGAGTACCTGGGTTATGCGCCCGATTCAATTTATTGCTCTGTGCATACCGGCGCATATAATCACCTTGATCATACGCAAAAGTCCAAAGCTTTTCATCTGAATGATGCAGCTACCAGCTTTCATGTATATGGCATGGAATGGAGCGAAAACAGTTGCCAGTTTTTTATCGATGGACGGAAGGTGTTTGTATTTGATAAAGAGGCCAGAGCCGGCAGCGAAAAATGGCCATTTGACCAAACTTTTTACCTGATTTTAAATGTTGCAGTAGGCGGCCATTGGGCCGGGAAATATGGTGTTGATGAGTCAGCCTTCCCAAGTACAATGGAAATCGACTATGTAAGAGTTTACCAAAAAACGTCAGCCAGATAAAATGGTTGTTTACCTTAAAATACTTGCGCAATGAATGTATTAAAACATATACTTGCAGGACTAATAGCAGTGTTCTTATTAAGTGCCTGCCAACCAAATAACAACAGCCAGGAGCAATCCTCAATTGATCAGCAGGTTGAAGCCTTGCTGGAACAGATGAGCCTCGAAGAAAAGATTGGCCAGATGTGTCAGGTTAATGGCGGTGGAGGAACGCTGAATGATGATTTTAAGCAGATGCTTAAAGAGGGCCGGATCGGCTCCATACTAAACGAGGTTGATGTTACAACGATCAATGAGATTCAGCGAATCTCAGTTGAAGAGAGCCGTTTGGGAATTCCGGTACTTATCGCCCGCGATGTTATTCATGGGTTTAAAACTGTGTTTCCGATTCCATTGGGACAGGCGGCCACCTGGAATCCCGAAATTGTAAGAGAAGGGTGCCGGGTAGCAGCAGCCGAAGCCGCTTCATCGGGTATTAAATGGACGTTTGCGCCTATGATAGATATCAGTCGTGATGCCCGTTGGGGGCGTATCGCCGAAAGCCTTGGAGAAGATCCTCACCTCACCTCGGTACTGGGGGCAGCCATGGTGAAAGGCTTTCAGGGTGATGATTTGGCAGATGAAAATAGTATAATTGCCTGTGCCAAGCATTTTGTCGGCTATGGAGCTGCTGAAGGCGGACGTGATTACAACTCAACATTAATTCCTCCTCGTGAATTACACGATGTTTATTTACCACCCTTTGAAGCCGCTGTAGATGCAGGAGTCAGAACATTTATGTCGGGATTTAACGACATTGATGGAGTGCCGGCTACGGGTAACGAATACCTGATGCGCGATGTGTTGCGCGATAAATGGCAGTTTGATGGTTTTGTGGTGAGTGACTGGGCATCTGTTTGGGAAATGATTAACCATGGCTTTGCTGCCGATGAAAAGGAAGCTGCCAAACGAGCCATCAATGCGGGGGTTAATATGGAAATGGCTTCAACCACGTATGAGGACAACATTGCAGCGCTCATAAGTGAAGGACTGATAAGCGAAGCCATTATTGATCAGGCTGTTCGTGAGATATTAAGAGTGAAGTATGAGGCCGGCTTATTTGATAATCCCTACATTGCTGAAGAAAATCAGTACCAGTTTGCTAAGCCAGCATATTTGGAGGCGGCTAAATTGGCTGCCACCCAAAGCATGGTACTGCTTAAAAATAATAAACAAACGCTGCCAGTCAGTAAAAATAAAACCATCGCTCTGGTGGGGCCTATGGCTAATCAGGCCTATGAACAGCTGGGAACCTGGATTTTTGATGGGGACAGCACCTTGTCCGTGACCCCGCTGATGGCTTTGCAGCAGGAATTGGGCGCTGGAAAATTATTATTTGCCCAAGCTTTGGCAACAAGCCGGACGAAGCACACCAAAGGTTTTAAACAAGCTATTGAGCAAGCCAAAAAAGCCGATGTGATTGTGTTTTGCGGTGGCGAAGAGTCCATCCTGTCAGGCGAAGCTCATTCGCGAGCGAATATAGATTTACCGGGAGCCCAAAATGAATTGATCAGGGCGCTTAAGCAGACCGGCAAACCCCTGGTACTTGTAGTAATGGCTGGTCGTCCCTTAACCATTGGTGCAGTTAGCGAGCACGCCGATGCCGTTATCTACGCCTGGCACCCCGGAACCATGGGCGGTGCTGCTTTAGCCGATATTCTTTTAGGTAAAGCCAATCCGTCGGGTAAATTGCCGGTTACTTTTCCAAAAGTAGTCGGGCAAATTCCAATGCATTACAATCATAAAAATACAGGGCGTCCGGCTAACCCCGATTCATGGACTCACATCGATGAAATACCGGTAAAGGCACCGCAAACATCATTAGGTAATGAGTCGCACTACATTGATGCCGGGTTTACGCCACTTTATCCTTTCGGCTATGGTTTGTCCTACACCACTTTTGCCTATAGCGGCTTACAGTTAGACAAAGATGTGTACGCTCAGGATGACCGTATCCAGGTGAGCTTTGAACTGGAAAATACAGGCGAAGTGGCCGGTGATGAGGTGGTTCAGGTGTATGTGCGCGATGTGGCAGGAAGCGTTTCAAGACCCGTTAAGGAACTGAAGGCTTTTAAACGGATCAGCCTCAATCAAGGAGATAAAACCAGCGTAATGCTCGAAATAGCCATTCAGGACTTGGCCTTTCATAACATTGATATGGAAAAAGTGGTGGAGCCGGGTGAATTTCAGCTGTGGGTTGGTGGTGACTCCACTACAGAGTTATCAACAACATTTAAGGTAGAATAAAACGAATGAACACCTGGAAAGACAGGAGCAGTTTATAAAATTTTGACTTCAACCTGGTTTAACAATTAGTAATCGGGAGGCGAGTGTTTTGTTAAGTTATTCTTTGCACTGCAGAAGCGCATAAAAGCATGCCGGAAACATGGTTGCGATTTCTGTATGCATCACAAGAATGACAGGGGAACTGGTGGCTTGATGAAAGCCACCAGTTTTTAAAACCAGATATAATGATTGAGCTATTCAAAAACCATATCAGCCTGAGTATTGAAGAGCCTTTGGAAGGCTATCAGGGAACAAGGTTCGATTGGACAGGTAAAATACTGCAGGTAAGATGGAAAGGTACTCCATTGTGTACCTCTGAACTTCACCAGGAAAGCAGCGACTTGCAGGGGCATGGCTGTTCTAATGAGTTCGGAATAAGTCGTGCAATTGGATACGATACCTGTGAGCCTGGAGAATTGTTTCCGAAAATTGGTGTGGGAATGTTGCAGAAAGAGAGCAGGGAACCCTACGACTTTTTTCACCAGTACCCTTGTCAACCCTTTGACTTTACCACCAAGGTGCATCCGGCCGGGGTGTCGTTATTTTGTGTAAACACTCATCCGGTTTATGGGTTTCGTTTAAACAAAACAATAACCCTTTGTGATGATGGTTTTGTGATTGGTTATGAATTTATTAATGATGGCAAGGAGGTTTTTATCACTGATGAGTATGTTCATAATTTTCTCTCCATCGGAGCCAGAAAGCTATCAACAAACTGCCAGCTAAAAATTGGCAAAGCCATCCGTGAGCGCCAGTTTGCGAAGGGCTTAAATCCAGATGGTTGCGTGATGCGCAATGGCAATCTAATCACATGGAAATCAACCCCTGAATCCGATTTTTTCTTTGAAGACGTGTCGGAGCCAGCAGCCCGAGGCCTTAACTGGGAGCTAACAGACAAGCGGTTGGGCTTGAGTATTTCAGAAAGCGTTGATTTTACACCCCAAAAAATAAACCTGTGGGGACGGGCTCACGTGGTGAGTCCGGAACTATTTAAAGGCATCATGCTTAAGCCCGGTGAAACGGATACCTGGCAGCGGACTTTTAAAATACAAGAATTGGAGGCTTAAAAAATCTATTAGCCTAAATAATTAATGATAAGGGAAATAGTTAGAATGCAGAGGTAATTAATCCCTTTTGAAGATTGAAAAAAGAATTTGAGCACCTGAAAACGAATAATACAACAAGTGATGGATAAGAAAGAGATCTATTTAGGAACAACCAGCTTATGCAAGGGGAGAGAAGAGGTGGATGGTAAGTTTGTGGAAATTGAAAATGAAAAGTTCTACAAGATCAGTCATTACGATCAGATGGACGATTTTTTCATGAGTATTGTAAGTGATTCCGATCACTGGATGTTCATCTCCAGCAATGGCGCCTTGTCGGCAGGTCGAAAAAACCGCAACAATGCCCTGTTCCCCTATTACACCGATGATAAAATACACGATTACAAAGATATAACTGGCAGCAAAACGAGTGTGCTGGTGCAAAAAGATAAGCAGACATACTTGTGGGAACCTTTTTCGGATAAATACAAGGGTGTGTATCACACGGTTCGTAATATCTACAAAAGTGTTTATGGCAACAAGGTGATGTTTGAAGAGGTGAACCTCGATTTGGGTCTTGGGTTTAAATACATGTGGGCCAATAGCGAGCGTTTCGGCTTTGTAAAAACATCAACCATTACTAACTACGGCAATCAAACTGTTTTAGTGGATGTTGTTGATGGTATTCGTAATATTCTGCCATATGGCGTTGATTATGCTTTTCAGAACGAATTCAGTAACCTGCTGGATGCCTACAAGAAGCACGAACTTCTATCAGCGTCAAAGCTGGGATTGTTTTCATTGAGCTCCATACCGGTAGACAGAGCCGAACCCAGTGAATCGCTCAAAACAACCACCGTGTGGTGCTATGGTTTGCCAAACTGTAAGGTGCTGCTGTGCGATCGTCAGCTAAAAGCATTTAAAGAAGGGCAAGCTGTTCAAACCGAAACAGATATTCGTGCCACGCGCGGCGCCTACCTGATTAATGCAAGTTTCCCATTGGAGCAGGCAGAACATAAAAGTTGGTCAATTGTGGCCGATATCAACCAGGACAGTGCCGATGTGGTGAACCTGCAGGAACTGATTTTATACGATGATGCCATTGGAAAATTAGTTGCAGATGATATTAAGGCTGGTACCGGTAAATTAATTGAAATTGTGGCTGCTGCCGATGGTTTGCAGCAGAGCAACGATGAGCTGGGCTGTGCCCGCCATTTTTCCAACACGCTTTTTAATGTGATGCGTGGAGGTATTTTCAATGATAACTACTCGCTCGATGCAGCCGATTTTCGCTTGTTTGTGTCACAAACCAATCAGCACGTGGCTGGTAAATTCAACGACTGGTTAAGTGCATTGCCCGGGAAGCTTGAGTACAATGCGCTTATCCGAATGGCCGAAACAACGGAGGATGCGGACTTAATCCGAATCGCATACGAGTATCTGCCACTTACTTTTAGTCGGCGTCATGGCGACCCAAGTCGTCCCTGGAATCAATTTTCAATTGAAACGAAAAATGAGGATGGGTCACCAAAACTGAATTACCAGGGAAATTGGCGCGATATTTTTCAAAACTGGGAAGCACTTGGTTTTTCTTACCCGGCTTTTGTTGAGGGCATGATAAGTAAGTTTGTCAACGCTTCTACGCCAGATGGCTACAATCCGTACCGGATTACACGCGAGGGTATTGATTGGGAATGTCCTGATCCGCACGACCCATGGGCTTACATCGGCTATTGGGGCGACCATCAGATAATTTATCTCCAAAAACTGTTGGAACTTTCCGATAAATTTCATCCTGGAGCACTGGATGGTTTATTAACTGCCGAGAGGTTTGTGTATGCCAACGTGCCCTATCGTATCAAACCGTATGAGCAGATTGTTGCCAATCCGCAGGATACCATCACCTTTGATGCCGAGCTGAATGCCCGCCTGGCTGTACAGTCAAAGGCTATTGGGGCCGATGGGAAGTTACTCATGGATGCGCAGGGACAGGTGTACCGCGTGAACTTCACTGAAAAAATTCTGGTAACGCTCCTATCCAAACTCAGCAACTTTATTCCAGAGGCGGGTATATGGATGAATACCCAGCGTCCGGAGTGGAACGATGCCAATAATGCGCTGGTGGGGAACGGTGTTTCTATGGTAACACTTTATTATCTGCGTCGTTTTCTCAAATTCTGGTTGGAGCTGTTTAAGCAATCTACAGTGAGTGAGATGCCTGTATCCAACGAAGTAAAAGAGCTGTTGGAAAGTGTTTATGCGCTGTTTAGCCAAAAGGGCGAATGGCTCGAAAACGGGTTTTCCGATGCGCAGCGGCGCTATTTTGCCGACCATCTGGGGAAAGCGGGAGAAGTCTATCGCGAAAAAATTTATAAAAAGGGTTTTGCGGGTGAAAAGGCCACGGTAACAGTTGAGGAGCTACAGCAGTTTATTGAGTTGGCTATTAGGTATATGGATCAGTCAATTGAGGCCAATAAGCGGGAGGATGGTTTGTACCATTCTTACAACCTGGTTGCCTTTTCCGATAACAAGGTATCGGTGAGGTACCTGTATGAGATGCTGGAAGGACAAGTGGCTGTGTTAAGCGCCGGGGTGTTAAATACAGAAGAAAGCCTTCGCGTGATGGATGCGCTTAAGGCCAGTGCCTTGTTCCGCGAGGATCAGTATAGCTACATTCTTTATCCCGACCGCCAGTTACCGTTGTTTATTGAAAAGAACACCATCCCGGCCGATAAGGTTCTTGACTCAGAGCTGTTGAAAACCTTGTTGGAGGAGAAACGCACCTCGGTTATTACGCAGGATGTTAAAGGGGCCTGCCATTTTAATGGAGCCATTCGCAATGCCGAAGAGCTGAAGAAAGCCTTGCAAGCCTTGCCGCAAAAGCAATATGCCTCCTTGCTGGCAAAAGAGCAGAAACAGGTATTGGCGGTGTACGAAAGCATGTTCGACCATCAGTCGTTTACCGGACGGTCTGGCACTTTCTATGGCTACGAAGGGTTGGGAAGTATTTATTGGCATATGGTTTCTAAGTTATTGCTGGCAGTGCAGGAAACCTATTTTGATGGCTTGCGTCAGGGAGTTGATGCCTCACTTTTAGGGCGGATTAAAGACCACTATTATGAAATTAAGGCTGGTATTGGCCTGTACAAGTCACCGGCTCTCTACGGGGCATTTCCAACGGATGCCTACTCGCACACTCCCGGAGGAGCGGGGGTTAAGCAGCCCGGCATGACTGGGCAGGTAAAGGAAGATGTGTTGAGCCGCATGGGTGAATTGGGCATCATGATTCGGAAGGGGCAAATCTGCTTTGAAACCTCATTGATGAACCCGGATGAGCTGCTCACAACCACTAGCGAGTTGAATTGCTATTCAGAGGCGGGAGAGCCACAAGCGGTGCCATTGCATGCAGGGGAACTGGCTTTTACCTTTGGCAAAGTGCCGGTTATTTATCAATTGCATGAGAAGGAATTGATAAGTGTTTACTATGTCGATGGAAGTAGCCGCACATTTGAGGGTAACTGTCTGGATAGAGAGGTGTCTGCTGCTATTTTTAACCGGAGTGGAGAGGTGCTGAAAATTGAAAAAACACTACTTATGACCAAATAGCGCTCTTTGTGAGCGTGCTAAATTCTAAACAGCTAACTAATAATTAAAATCCAAAAATGAACAGTAAACAGATAGCAATAAGTGACCGGGTACCTTTTGTGCAGAAAGTAGCATTTGGCTCTGGTCATTTGGCTAATCAGCTCTTTCCGGCCGCCCTGGGGGTTTTTATGGTTGTGTTGGTCATGTCCTTGGGTATGAATCCCATATTGGCCGGTCTGCTCGGGGCGTTGCCACGTGCGATTGATGCACTCACCGACCCTGTTATGGGATTTATTTCCGATAACACACGGTCGAAATGGGGCCGTCGTAAACCCTATATCCTGTTGGGGAGCATCATTGCCGGAGTGTCGTTTATGCTGATGTGGCAATTGAATCCACAGCATTCAGAACTGTATAATTTCTTCTATTTCCTGTTTGTATCCATCTTCTTTTATATCGGGTATACCATTTTTGCAACCCCGCTAATCGGCTTGGGTTATGAGATGACCCCTGATTATAACGAACGAACTCGTTTAATGGCCGTTTCTCAGTTTATGGGACAGATAGCCTGGATGATCGCACCCTGGTTTTGGGTCATCATCTACAAGCAATCTCTTTTTGAATCGGCCCCAGAAGGCGCAAGAGAACTAGCCGTATGGGTAGGCGCGTTGTGCATGGTTTTAGGCATTATGCCGGCTTTTTTTAATAAGGAGTTGATTGTGCCCGAACAGGAAAATAAGCTTTCGACCACTGAACTTAGGACACAGGTGAAAACTTTCTTTCAGGGGATTAAACAAACTGTAAAAAACCAACCATTTATGCGATTGTGTGGCGCGACCTTTTTAATATTTAATGGGTTTCAGACCATAGCGCAGTTTGCATTTTTCATCATTGTCTATTATTTGTTCAATGGCGATAAGGTGGCCGCTGGCAATTGGCCGGCCTGGTTTGGTACCATCAGTGCCATGGCAACAGCATTTCTTGTAATTCCGGTCGTCACCCGCTTATCGGAGCGGCTGGGAAAACGAAAGGCATTTATTATTGCCACCCTTATATCGATTATTGGTTACATGCTTAAGTGGTGGGGTTTCAACCCCGATAATCCCTGGCTGATGTTTATGCCCATTCCATTTTTGTCATTTGGTATAGGGGGGCTGTTTACGCTTATGATGTCGATGACGGCGGATGTTTGCGACTTGGATGAGCTTAATACCGGCAAGCGCAGGGAAGCCATGTTTGGAGCAGTTTATTGGTGGATGGTCAAGCTGGGTAATGCCCTGGCTATTTTGCTAAGCGGAATTGTATTGCACTTTGTGGGCTTTGATGAAAGTTTGGATGTTCAATCGGCCAGCAGTCTGGTTAACCTTCGTCTGGCTGATATCATTATACCGATTGTGATGGCCTTGCTCGCTATTGCCACCATCTGGAATTATGACTTAACAGAAACCAAAGCGCACCAGATTAGGGAAGAGTTGATAAAGCGACGGGGAAGTATTAAACATCAGGGAGAACAATAAAATATGAAAGGAATGAGATATAGTAATTTGGCTGTTTTGTTGGTGTTGCTAATGGCAGCCGCAAGTTGCAGCACCGAAAAGAATTATCGCCTGGTATGGAACGATGAGTTTGACTATACCGGATTACCCGATTCTACAAAATGGGCGTATGATCAGGAAGGCAATCCGCATGGATGGGGAAATGACGAAGCCCAGTTTTATACCAAAGGCCGCAAAGAAAATGCGTGGGTAGAAGATGGGCTATTACACATAACCGCCTTAGAGGAGTCTTATGGCGACAAAGCTTTTACTTCAGCCCGTCTTATCTCAAAAGCCGACTGGCAATATGGGAAGGTGGAAGTGCGGGCCAAGTTGCCTGAAGCGAGAGGCAGTTGGGCAGCGATTTGGATGATGCCCGGCGGGTGGTCCTTCAACGATGGTAACTGGCCGGCTATTGGCGAAATAGACATCATGGAGCATGTAGGGCACGATAAAGGAGTGGTCCATGCCTCGGCTCACTCAAAAGATTACCAATGGCAAACAGGTACTCAGCAAACGGGCACTATCAAAGTAGACGATGCCACTGATGCTTTTCATCTGTATGGTTTGGAGTGGACGCCGGATACCATGAAGGCTTTTGTGGATGGAGAACTCTACTTTACTTACGCCAATGAAAAACTGGGGGTGGATAAATGGCCATACAACAAGCCTTTTTATCTGATTATGAATGTGGCCGTGGGTGGTGCCTGGGGGAGAGTTGAAGGAATTGATTCACTGGCTTTCCCGCAAACAATGGAGGTTGATTACGTGAGAATTTATCAAAAATAGCTGCACCATTAAACCATACAGAATGAACAAGACAGTTACTAAATTATCGTTTAAAGAAAAGCTGGGCTACAGCCTTGGCGACACTGCTTCCCATTTTGTTTGGGACATGGTGGGCTTTTGGATTCTGATTTTTTACACCGATACCTTTGGTATTTCGGCCGCGGCCGCTGGTACCATTATGCTTATCGCACGTATTTGGGACATGATTAATGATCCTTTAATGGGGATTATTTCTGACCGGACTACTACCCGCTGGGGTAAGTTTCGTCCTTATATTTTGTACACGGCCGTGCCTTATGCAATCCTGGCGGTACTTACTTTTACCACGCCAGATTTAAGTCAGACCGGTAAAATTATTTGGGCAGCCGTTACCTATTTCTTGCTGATGACTGCCTATACAGCCATTAACCTGCCTTACTCATCCTTAATGGCTGTAATGACTTCTGACTCGAACGAGCGGGCAGGAGTTAATACCTATCGCTTCATCAGTGCTTTTTCGGGGCAACTCATAGTTACAGGTCTGGCTCTGTCAATGGCTATCTATTTTGGTAAAGGAGAGTTTTCTACTAAAGTTGCACAACCCCAAACAAAAGGAGGAATGGTTGAGGTGCTCAATAGTGACAGTCTTCGTTATCAGCCAAACCCTGGTTTTATAGGGATTGATACCTTGTTTTATGCAATCGAGGATGAGGAACAAAATAGTTCAGAAGCTGCTGTTTACATTGTGGTAAGTCCCTCAAATGGTGCAGCAAATAATTCTGAGGCAATCATGGCTTTTGACTCAACAGCGATAAAGGCAAAGGCCAATGCGCCGGGCGTTATTCCTTATCCGTTGGCCCGTGAAGATGTCCACTATATCAATGCCGGTGATGGGGAAGTAGTTATTGATGTGAGGGCAAATGATAATTTGGTGAACAAAGCTAAAGGTTATCAATACACGCTGATGGTGCTTGGCTTTTTGAGTGTGGTCTTTTTTCTGATAACCTTCTTTTCAACAAAAGAAAGAGTGGTGCCACAGGTCAATAACAATCAATCTGTTTGGGCCGATTTTAAAAATCTTGGTTCGAATAAGCCATGGATTGTATTAGCATTGGTGGGGATTGTTTCATTTATCATGTTTGCCTTGCAAAATCTTTCCATAGCCTACTATTTTAAATATTACATAGGTACCGAAGAAAGTGTGCAGCTGTTTAATGTGGTGAGTAGTGTAGCGCTTATTTTGGGGTTGCCAATAGCAAAACCACTGGCCAGGCGCTTTGGGAATCGTAATGTGTTTATGGCCAGTACCATTTTATCCGGAATTTTCTTCGCCTTGCTATACTTGCCCGAAGCAGGAGATTTTACAATGATTTATGTTTTTAATGTGCTGGCTAAATTTACCTATGCACCGGCTGTGGTATTGTTATGGACCATGTTGGCCGATACGGCTGATTATACAGAGTGGAAAACAGGACAACGGGCGACAGGACTGGTTTTTTCGGCAGCTACTTTTGCCCAAAAGGCTGGTTGGGGCATAGGTGGAGCACTGGCCGGGTGGTTATTGGTGCTTTTTAAGTTTGAAGCAAACACCGTGCAAACGGAGGAAACCATTCGGGGGATAAAGCTGATGATTTCAGTTATACCCGGCATTTTGTATATGTCTTGTGCCGTGCTCCTGTTTTTTTACAGCATTGATAATAAAACAAGTCAGCAGATGCAGGCTGATCTGGAGGCAAGAAGAAATCAAATAGGTATTGAATAAATCAATAAAATAAACGAAGATATGAGACTTGTAGGTATACTAGCATTTGTGTTTATGGCCACATTGTCATTATCTGCTCAGGATAAGGAGTTGGAAGAAAAAATAAATAGCTTGATGTCTGAACTGACGCTTGAGGAGAAGGTTTCGCTATGTTCAGGCCGCGATGACTGGAGTACGCAGCCAATCGAACGACTGGATATTCCATGGATATGGATGGCCGACGGGCCTCATGGTTTAAGGCGCGCTCCGGCCACCAACAAAGCCGGTTATGGCGATCAGCACCCGGCAACTTGTTTCCCTACGGCTTCAGCCTTGTCCGCCACCTGGGATACAGATTTGATTTACAAAGTAGGGCAAGCTTTGGGGGAAGAATGTCAGGCTTTGGACGTGAATGTATTGCTGGGGCCTGGAGTGAATATTAAGCGGTCGGTTTTAGGTGGACGTAATTTCGAATACTTCTCGGAAGATCCTGTTCTGTCAGGTGAATTGGGAGCAGCTTACATCAATGGTGTGCAAAGTCAGGGTGTGGGGACCTCGCTCAAGCATTTTGTGGCTAATAATGTAGAAACCATGCGCATGTTTATGAATTCAGATGTGGATATGCGTACACTGCATGAAATATACCTGACACCTTTCGAAATCGCCGTTAAGAAGGCGCAGCCCTGGACGGTGATGGCTTGCTATAACCGGGTGCAGGGCGAGTATGGTACACAAAGCCCATATTTACTGTCCAAGATATTAAAGGAGGAGTGGGGTTTTGAAGGCATTGTCATATCTGACTGGTTTGCCGTCATCGATCGCGTAGCGGCTTTAAAAGCAGGCATGCACATCGAAATGCCGCATGTGAGCAGTGTTAATGATGAGATACTGCTTAAAGCAGTCCAGGAAGGTGAATTAGATGAAGCTATTCTTGATAATCTGGTGAAAGAAATATTGATGGTGGTGTTAAAAGCCAAGTCGCTCGACAGAGAAGATGTTGATCAAAAGGTGGAGGAGCATCACCAGTTCGCTCGCGAGGTACATGGACAGGCCATTACATTGCTTAAAAATGATGAAAATGTGCTGCCTTTGAGTAAAGATAAATACAAGCGAATAGCTATCATTGGCGAGTTTGCGGCTAATCCGCGCTATCAGGGTAATGGAAGTTCAGAGGTAAAGCCTACTCAACTGGATAATGTGCTGGACATCATTAAAAATGAATATGGCAAAGGGGTAAAGATAAGTTATGCACAGGGCTATAATCTGAAGGACGATAATGATTTTACCATGATTGAGGATGCTGTGCAACTGGCAAAGGAATCGGATGTCGCTTTGGTTTTTGCCGGACTGCCTTTGCATTATGAATCGGAAGGTATTGATCGGAAACACATTGATATGCCGGCTGCGCACAACCAGTTGATAGCTGAAGTGGCAAAAGTACAGAACAACACGGTGGCTGTTTTAACCAATGGCAGTGCAGTGGCTATGCCTTGGATTGAGCAAGTACCGGCTGTACTGGAAACCTGGTTAGGCGGACAAGCAGGCGCAGGGGCTGTGGCCGATGTATTGTTTGGTACAGTCAATCCTTCTGGTAAGCTGGCCGAAACATTCCCTGTTAAACTGGCTGATACACCAGCGGCCTTTAACTTTCCGGGCGAGCAGGGCAATGTACTTTATGGTGAGCGAATTTTTGTAGGCTATCGGTATTACGATGAGAAGCTGATTGAACCGCTGTTCCCCTTTGGCCATGGACTTTCCTACACATCTTTTGACTATTCCGATATTCAATTGTCGGCAAAAAAAATAAGCGATAAGGATGTACTGGAGGTCAGCTTAAAAGTAAAGAATACAGGTACAGTTGCAGGTAAAGAAACAGTCCAGCTTTATGTTAGTGACCTTGAAAGTACGCTGCAACGCCCTGAAAAAGAGCTAAAGCACTTCGTTAAAGTGGAGCTGCAACCGGGCGAAACGAAAGAAGTGAGCTTCGAGCTATCCGGTCGCGATTTTTCTTACTATGATGCAAAACGGAATATGTGGATTGCAGAGAGTGGCAGTTTTGAAATAATGGCCGCTGCCTCATCGCGCGATATTCGTTTAAAAGCTCAGATTGAGTTGGAATCCACTCAGCAAGTACCCATGATGGTGGATAAATATACTTTTGCTAAGGAGCTATGGGATAACTTAGAAACCCGCGAATTACTGAAAGAATACATGCCAAACTGGATTAATGGCTGGGTACCGGAAGGCAAAACCATGGATGAAGCAAATATACCTGGATTTTTTATGGAACATCCAATGATTAAGTTTCCGTACATCACCAACAATGAAATTACCCATGAGCAAGTGAATGAACTGATCGAGCGTTGCAAAAACATTACTTATACCCCTGCTTACCGGACGTTTAAAGAAGTAGAGAATGTGTCTTTTTAGAACTTGATAACTAATTGGTTTATGAACCCGGCAATATGGTTATTTTGTAATAAGGTATGTACCCAGTTAAAGAAATAATCGCAGATTGTAATTCATGCCGGATTCGTTTTTTTATAAGGTAAAAGCGCGGCGCATCCATCTGGATGTGCCGCGTTTCTGTTTTTAAGCTTAAAATCGTACCGTGTTTGTAACAAATACTAAATCAAGCCCTATCTTTGCAAAAAAAAACAACATATGACAACTCGTAAAGTACGTGTGCGCTTTGCACCAAGTCCAACCGGACCATTGCATATTGGTGGTGTTCGTACCGCATTGTTTAACTATTTGTTTGCCAAAAAGCACGGAGGCGATTTTATTCTTCGTATTGAAGATACGGACTCGACAAGGTTTGTAGAAGGAGCAGAAGAGTACATCAACGAAAGTATGGAATGGCTGGGAATGCCCATTGATGAAGGCGTTAAGCAAGGGGGAAATTATGGACCATACAAGCAAAGCGAACGTCGCGAGATTTACAAAAAATATGCTGATCAGCTGGTTGAAACCGGTTGGGGATATTATGCCTTTGATACGCCTGAAGAGTTGGATGCTTTGCGAGCGCAGGCTGAGGCCGATAAAAAGACCTTTGCCTACGATATGCACACGCGTCAGGGGCTAAAAAATTCATTGACTTTGTCCGCTGATGAGGTGAAGCAACGCATGGATGCCGGTGAGCCGTGGGTAATTCGTTTCAAAATGCCTGAAGATACCGAAGTGAAAACCAACGACCTGGTAAGGGGTTCGGTTACTTTTAACACCAACACTTTAGATGATAAAGTGCTTTATAAGAGTGCCGATCAATTGCCAACGTATCACTTGGCTAATATTGTGGATGATCACTTGATGGACATCTCGCACGTTATTCGTGGAGAAGAGTGGTTACCGTCTGTGCCCTTACATATCATGCTTTACAGGGCTTTAAAGTGGGAAGACACTATGCCGCAGTTTGCTCACTTGCCATTGATTCTGAAGCCAACAGGTAAAGGAAAATTATCAAAGCGTGATGGTGATAAAGGTGGGTTCCCGGTATTCCCATTGAACTGGCAGCTGGAAGATGGCATTGCAGCCGGATACCGCGAAAGTGGTTACTTTCCGGAAGCGGTGGTGAACCTGCTGGCCTTGTTGGGCTGGAACCCGGGAACCGATCAGGAGCTGTTCAGTATGGATGAGCTGATTCAGGCCTTCTCTATTGAGCGTGTAAATAAATCAGGCGCTCGTTTTGACCCGGATAAGGCGAAGTGGTTTAACCAGCAGCATCTGGTCAGAAAAGCCGATGATGAATTGGCCGGGTTATTCCAAACTGAACTTAAAGAGCGCGGCCATGAGGTGGACACTGCTTTTGTATCCAAAGTGGTTGGAATGGTGAAGGAGCGTGTAAACTTCGTTAGTGAGTTATGGGAGCAATGTGCCTTTTTCTTTGAAGCGCCAACTGAATACGATCCTAAAGTGGTGAAGAAGCGCTGGAAAGGCGATGTGCCTGCTTTTATGGGTGAATTACCAGCTGTTTTGGAGCAGTTGGAAGAGTGGCAGGCAGATGCCATTAAATCTGCTATTTCAGCTCACATTGAGGCAAAAGAATTAGGGTTTGGTTTGGTGATGAATGCTTTCCGTTTGGCGCTTGTCGGTGGCGGGTTTGGTCCCGACCTGATGACCATTGCTGAGATGATTGGTAAAGAAGAAACTATCCAGCGAATTAAAGCAGCCGTTGCAAATATTCAGTAAGCAATTAAAAGAATAGATATAAAAAAGCCCGCATCTGATTCAGGTGCGGGCTTTTTGTGCAGGGAGCATTCAGACAGGAGGTAAGCCCTTGGCAGAGTGCGCTGAGAAAATGGTAGCGATGGCTAAGGGATGTTAAAAAATGTCATCTTCACGTTTCATACTGGTGAATGCTTATAAAATACCTTATTTTCATGCACTGAGCTTATTGTTTTGAACTTTGTTCATGCCTCTGTCGTCGGTGTGGATAACAAGAACAAATTTTATACGGGCTCTCCATTCGACCAAGCCCAAGACGTGATTTCTATAGCCCAATAGCTGGCAACGAGTAACGAATAATCATATACAAACACAAACAGATGACACACAAACTGAAGACAAGGCACTTGTTGACTGCCGTGCTGATCGGAGCATTTGCTTTGGGTCACACGCAGGCGCAGGATAAAGCAGCCTTGCCGGATTGGCAAAATCCGAAAGTATTTGAGATTAATAAAGAGGCAGCCACTGCCCATTTTATTCCTTTTGAGTCGGAGCGTGATGCCTGGGATGGCGTGGTCGCCAATTCGGCCTATCACCAGAGCCTCAATGGCACCTGGAAGTTTAACCTGGCTAAGACACCGGAGCAGCGTCCGGCCGATTTCTATAAAGAAAGCTATGATGTAAGTGATTGGGACAATATTCAGGTGCCTGCCAACTGGGAGGTAGCCGGTTTCGACACGGCCATCTATGTTAATACCACGTATCCGTTTTGGGACATTGCAGGCAAACGTCCTGAGCCGCCACTGATTCCCGAAGGTTACAATCCGGTAGGTTCCTACAAGCGTAGCTTTGAACTGCCCGCATCGTGGAGTGAGCGGGAGATATTTGTGACTTTTGGTGCCGTTAAGTCCGCTTTTTACCTGTGGGTGAATGGAGAAAAAGTGGGCTACAGCCAGGGTTCGAAACTGCCGGCTGAGTTCAACCTAAGTAATTACGTGCGCCCGGGTAAAAATACCATAGCCCTTGAAGTGTATCGCTGGTCCGACGGTAGTTACCTGGAGTGTCAGGATTTCTGGCGCCTGAGTGGCATCGAGCGCGATGTAAACTTGTGGGCACGCCCCAAAACACGTATTCGCGACTTTAAGATCATATCCGGTTTAGATGAGCACTACCGGAACGGCGTGTTTGACCTGAGCGTGGAGGTGTTTAACCACGCGGCTAAGGCCCAATCTCACACGGTGGAGGTGGCTTTGCGCAGCTGGGACGGCAAAGAAGAGTTGCTCCGCCTGAAGCAAAGTATTAAACCTGCCAAAGGTAGCAACAATGTGGTGTTTGAAACAAAAAATATCGATAATCCGCTGAAGTGGAGTGCTGAGCAGCCCAATTTATACCGTGCACTGATCACTTTGAAAGATAAAAAGGGCAAGGTGGTTCAGAGCCTGACACAGGATGTGGGTTTCAGAACGGCTGAGGTGAAGAATGGTCAGTTCCTGATAAACGGCCAGCCGGTGTTGGTGAAAGGGGTGAACCGTCATGAACACGATTCCGATAAAGGGCATGTGATTGATGAAGCCAGTATGCTGCTGGACATCCGCCTGATGAAAGAGAACAATATCAACACCGTGCGCACCTGTCACTATCCCACCGATGAGCGTTTTTATGAGCTTTGCAACCGCTATGGCCTGTATGTTATTGACGAGGCCAATATCGAATCGCACGGAATGGGTTATGGCGATCGCAGCCTGGCCAAAGATCCGGATTGGGAAGCCGCACACATGGCACGTACGGTTCGTATGTACGAACGCGATAAGAATCAGCCCAGTATCGTTACCTGGTCATTGGGTAATGAAGCGGGTAATGGTGTTAACTTCAAGGCTACTTATAAATGGATGAAAGAGCAGGACAGCACTCGCCCTGTGCAGTATGAGCGCTCAGGACTTGAAGAAAATACAGATATTTATTGTCCCATGTATGCCAGCATTGCTCACATGGTGGATTATGCCAAGGGTAACCCCGATCGTCCGCTTATTCAGTGTGAATATGCCCATGCCATGGGAAATAGCTGTGGTAGCCTGGCCGACTACTGGGTGGCCATTGAACAGTATCCGGCGCTTCAGGGTGGTTGTATCTGGGACTGGGTGGACCAGGGACTACGTGAAGTGGATGCCAACGGACTTATGTATTACGCCTTTGGTGGCGATTACGGCACCAACATGCCCAGCGACGATAGCTTTTGCCTGAACGGTTTGGTGAACCCTGATCGGAAGCCCAACCCGCAGTTGCACGAGACCAAGAAAGTCTATCAAAATGTGACGGTGACAGCCGATGATCTGAAAAACTATGTGTTCACCATTCATAACAAGTATTTCTTTACCAACCTGAATGAGTTGGATATGATCTGGCGCATCGCCAATGCCGAGGGTGTGGTGGCACATCAGACCATGAATGTGGATGTGGCGCCTCAGTCAACGAAGGCGATCACACTCAATGTGGGGCAGCTGCCGGCCTTAAAAGCAGGTCAGAACTACACATTAACTTTCTCGTTTGTGCGCAAGGCACGTAAAGGGCTGGTCAAAGCTGGTCATGAACTGGCGTGGGAGCAGTTTGTATGGTCTGGAGAGACAGCAAAGGTCGCGACGCAAAAGACCGCGACCGGTAGCTTATCACTAACACAGGACAAAACCTCGATTACTTTGTCGGGAGCTTCTTTCAGCCTTACGCTGGATAAAGCCAATGGGGTCATCAGTTCTTATTTATTTGGAGGCCGCTCCATGGTTGAGCAAGGACCCACTTTGAACTTTTACCGTCCGGCAACCGAGAATGATGTGCGCGACCAGCATGGGCAGCGCGAGTGGTTGAAGGCTGGATTGAATAAGATGACGCAGCGGTTGGATGGCGACATTGAAATCACCACGGTGAATCAGGGGCATAAGCGCCTGGTGCTGCCTTTGGCCATTGAAAGTAAAGAGACCAACACCACTATTCAGGCCATTCAGCAGTATGATGTATATGCCGATGGAGCTGTTGTGATGAGCGCTTTTGTGCAGCTGCCGGCCAAAGTAAAAGCATTGGCCAAGGTGGGGTATCAAACCTTGCTGAACAAAGCTGTTGATCAGACCGCCTGGTATGGCTTGGGGCCTGTGGCCACCTATGCCGACCGCGATGCCGCCGGTCAGTTAGGCTATTACGAGGCCAGTGCCAAAGAGCTGTACGATGCCAACCTGGTAGTGCCGCAGGATAATGCCAACCGCAGCGGTGTGAAGTGGGGAGCTATCACCAATGTGGAAGGGCTTGGCTTTTTCTTTACAGCCGACGAAGATTTTAACTTCAGTGCTTACCCTTACGCCGATGCAGCCATTGATAAGGCACGCCATACCAATGAGCTGGATGAGGCTGATTTTATTACGCTTAACCTCGATCATCAGGCGGCAGGACTGGGAACAGCTACTTGTGGTCCCGGTGTATTGCCCGATTATGTGGTGACCGATAATACTTATCGTTTCAAGATGGTGTTAAAGCCGGTGGATCTGAAGCAGCACAGCATTTTTGATGAGGCAGCCGCTACAGCAGAACAGACTTTACCCCTCTTAACAGTGGCACCTGCCGTCAAAGCTATCCGCTCCGACAAGGGGATGGTGACATTGCGTACGCAGGGCGAAGCAGTCATTTACTACCAACTGAACGGGGGCAAGAAGCAGACTTACTCAACACCCATCGACGTGCGCTACGGTGGCAGCATTTCGGCCTGGTCGGTGCGCAAGGGCATGCGCAACAGCTTTCCGGTGCATTACGACTATGACATCCTTAAAAACCAATGGTCGGTAGTGGAGCGCAGCAGTGCCCATCCGCTTTTTGAGGCAGACAACATGATTGACGATAACCCCAACACCTTTTGGCACAGCGACTGGACGAAGCCGGAGGAGAAGATGCCGCATTATGTGGTGATTGATATGGCTAAGGAATTGAACTGTAGTGGCATTAAGTACGTGCCACGTCAGGAAAATCCAAATGGCCGCATCGGTAGCTATCAGTTGGAGTTAAGCCTGGATGGTAATAACTGGACCACAGTGATTGAAAAAGGTACTTTTGAAAACAGTGCCAAAATACAAACGGTTAAGTTCAAAAAGCCGGTTAAGGCTAAATTCTTCCGATTGACCATTCGGGAAGAAGTGGATAAAAATTTCTACGCCAGCGTCGGTGAGTGGTCAGTACTCGTTGACTAAGGCCAGCGCTGAATAAATACTAAAAAATCCCGCATCTGATTCAGGTGCGGGATTTTTTTGTGTCTTATATCAGGTCTTACTTCTTCTTCGCCCACGAGTCTTTTAATGTCACTGTGCGGTTAAAGATAACGTTCTCTTCCGTCGAATCCTTATCGATACAGAAGTAGCCAAGGCGCTGGAATTGATAGCGCTCAATGCCATCATCAAACTTAGAACCGGCATCTTTAAAGTTTGGTTCGATATAGGCAGTGTTAATTACCGATAGAGAGTTAGGATTTAGAAACTCAAGAAAATCCTTGTCTTTGTGCCCATCTGGTTCTTCATCCATAAACAGACGGTCGTATTGTTTTACCTGCACCGTTTTGGCATGTGCAATGCTTACCCAATGCAGCGTACCTTTTACCTTGCGGTTACTTCCTTCCATACCACTCTTGGTGTCTGGGTCGTAGGTACAGTATATTTCTGAAATCTCACCGTTCTCATCCTTTTTAATGCCTTCGCAATTAACGATGTAAGCGTTCTTTAAACGTACTTCGCGGCCCACATCCATGCGGAAGAATTTCTTTGGGGCATTCTCCATAAAATCATCACGCTCAATGTAGATTTCCCGGCTAAAAGGCAGTTGACGAGCACCCATGCTTTCGTCTTCAGGGTTGTTGATGGCTTCCATCCATTCAACTTCTCCTATAGGGTAGTTGGTAATAATCACTTTTACAGGATTTAATACCGAATAAACGCGCGGTGCACGCTTGTTTAAATCTTCACGAATGCAGTGTTCAAGCAAGGCCACGTCGATTACATTTTCTCTTTTCGCCACACCAATCTGTTCTGCAAAACGGCGAATGGACTCGGGAGTGTAACCTCTTCTGCGATAGCCTGATATGGTTGGCATGCGTGGATCGTCCCAGCCGGCAACGTACTGCTCATTAACCAGTTGGAGCAGCTTACGCTTACTCATAACGGTATAGTTGAGGTTCAGACGGGCAAATTCAATCTGACGTGGACGAGGCTGTTTTTTCAATTCTGGTTGAAATTCCAGTATTTGCTCCAAAAACCAGTTGTATAGTGGGCGGTGCACTTCAAACTCAAGCGTACAGATAGAATGGGTAATGCCCTCAACAAAGTCGCCTTGTCCGTGAGCGAAGTCGTACATGGGGTAAATGCACCAGTCATCACCTGTGCGGTGGTGGTGGGCATGAATAATCCGATACATCAACGGATCGCGCATGTGCATGTTGGGTGAGGCCATGTCGATTTTGGCACGCAGCACACGCTCGCCATTTTTGAACTCACCATTACGCATGCGCTCAAACAGGTCGAGATTTTCCTCCACACTGCGATTACGGAACGGACTTTCCTGACCAGGTGTGGTAGGCGTCCCTTTTTGGCTGGCAATTTCCTCGGCGCTCTGATCATCCACATACGCTTTACCATGTTTGATAAAAAGGACAGCCCATTGGTATAACTGCTCAAAATAGTCGGATGTAAACTTTGGCTCATCTTTCCATTGGAAGCCCAGCCAGTTCACATCTTCTTTGATGGATTCTACATATTCAGTATCTTCTTTGGTGGGGTTAGTATCATCAAAACGCAGGTTGGTTCCACCTTTGTAGTGTTTACCCAGGCCAAAGTTCAGGCAGATAGATTTGGCATGCCCGATGTGCAGGTAGCCATTAGGTTCCGGTGGAAAGCGTGTTAGAACAGCTCCTCCGTTTTTATTTTCACTTAAGTCTTTGTCAATCTCCTGATGAATGAAATTCGTTTTTGGCGTTTCGTTCAATTCCATCTGCTCGTGTATTTTGTCGTAATTATAGTTTTCTTTTTGAGATGTGTGAACATCAACTACAAAAGTAATTGTTTTTCGACTTAAAAATCTGATGATTCGGTGATAAAAGGTTATTTTCGCCAAAAAAACACGAAACAATGGAAGAGACGCAATTGATAGGTGTGATTGAATTGGAGGAAATGGAGTTTTATGCTTATCACGGCTGTTTTAAAGAAGAACAGGTGGTGGGTAACCGTTTTTTGGTAAAAGTGACGCTGGAGACAGATTGCACCGTAGCTGCGCAATCAGACAATATCAAAGATGCTTTAAATTATGTAACGGTGTATGAGATTGTGAGGGAGCAGATTATGCAGAATTCACATCTGCTTGAGCACCTGAATAAACGCATTATTGATGGCATTTATGAGCGTTTCCCACAACTGTATAAAGCCACTGTGAAGGTGTCGAAGATGAATCCGCCTATGGGAGGGCAAATGAAATGTGTGAGTGTAACATTTAGTCGATAAAATGAAAGAGTCTGGAGTAATAACCAAACGCTGTCCGAAGTGTGATGCCGAGTTTTTTTGTCACGCCAATGCCAAATCCCCCTGTTGGTGTAACGAATATTCTATAAAAGATGAAAATCTTAAAGTGCTGGGTGAGAAATATAACGGTTGCCTGTGTCCGGAATGTTTAAAATTATATGGGCAAAAGAGGAAATAAAATTTGCTCGAAAGGGAATTTATTACTTATTTTGCATCCCGAAACACGACGGTTCCTTGGCCGAGTGGCTAGGCAACGGTCTGCAAAACCGTGTACGGCGGTTCGAATCCGCCAGGAACCTCACAAAAGCCGAATTTCAGAAATGAGATTCGGCTTTTTCTTTTTAGCTTTCCAAGCACTGTATCCGAATCTGCGCATAAATTCTGTCAAGTCGATAACGACACAGCTTCATCAATTGTAAGAACTAATTTCACTGCCTCCATTATTAAGGTATGTCTATCTGAGTATTGAAGTTTTCTCCAGAACTAGCGGTTCAATTAAAACCTGATTTAAATCATAATTCATTTATCAAAAAAACGATGATTTAATGTAACAAAAAAAAATGCCAGGTGTATTATAGCGCGAACGGAATTATAAACTATAAAGATGAAAAAAGTAATTACAACTAACGTTAACTACGATTTAGGGATTGATTTAGAGAAAAATCGTTTACATATTGTTTGTAAAGGGTTTTGGTCAAAAGGGGAAATTGTTGATCAGTTCATCGCTCACCAAAAAGAAGCCCTCAGCTATTTGAAATCAGGATTTACTGTTGTTGCAGATATGCGCGAGTTCAAAACTTTGCCTTTGGATTTGGTCGATAAACAGCAGCAATCGCATGCCGATTTGGTTAAAGCTGGTATGTTTAAAGTGGCTGAGATACTTCCGCAGAGTGCTATTGCAAAAAGCCAGTTAAATAAGGTTACCGATAGCTCAAAAATGCCAAATATGAAATTTTCTGATTATGCAGAAGGTGAGAAGTGGCTCGATTCAGTGACAAAGAACTAAGAATCTTTTTGACAAACCTGCCCATTGGGCGGGTTTTCAATTTTTTGTGTAGTCACAATCATAATTAAATTACAGCCTTATGGGTATAGATAGAAGTGTACACCTTTCGGATTCAAAAGTCATTGTGCCTAAGGTGCCGGTAGGAATTTATGGTGTAGGGACTTATTTGCCTCCCAGGATATTATCTAATGATGATTTTAAATATGTCACTCTTTCGGAACAGGAGAAGGGGTTTATAGAAAATGTTACAGGTGTTAAAAGCAGGCATTACTCTGGTGATGAAGGTATAAACGAGATGGCGATAAAGGCTGCTAGCAATGCCTTGGAAAGTGCCGGCATTGAGGCTGCAGCTGTAGATTTGGTGCTTGTGACTGGTGTATCGAAGGATATGAATCGGTTGACGCCTCCCAATTGCGCATTGATTCAAACTGGTATCGGCGCCTGTAATGCAGCGGCGATGAATATTGATCAGGGGTTTGCCGGTATGATTTACACACTTTCAACGGCGGCGTCATACATTGCAAGTGGATTTTACGATACAGTGTTGGTAGTAGCTTCAGAGACAATCCTCAAAAACACCTTAAGTGATAGTATGAAGGCTTTGCTAGTGGGGGAAGGAGCTGGTGCTTTCGTGCTTAGAAGGGCGGAAAAGGGATTCGGTATTCAGGCAGTTCATCTGAGTTCGTGGGAAGTGGATGATGAGGCAGGATATGTTAAGATTATGGGCGGAAGAGGTAGCCTCTTCGATGAGAGCTATAGCATTAAGCCGTTCTTTACTGTGGGTGAGGGAAGCTTTGAGAAGCACAAGGTACGAACCGAACAATATATACCTAATTCGGTAAAAAAAGTTTTGAACGCTTTGGGTAAGACTAATGCTGATTTTGAGTTGTATGTATTTGGACAAAAGTTTAGAGGCTTAAGCGAAGCCTGGGCCAGAAATATTGGAGTAGACTATACCAAGGTGCACGATACTTTGGCAACAACGGCTTGTGTTGAAACGGCTAGTTTGCCAATAATCATTTCGGATGCTATCCGCTTGGGTAAACTTAAGCGGGGCGACAATTTGATGTTATCTGATTTTGGCTCCAATTGGGCAGTGGCCAGCATGGCTATTCGTTGGTGTTATTAAAAAAAATGGGATGCTATATTGTTGATAACATCCCACCATTTTTTTATTAACAATTTGCAATTAATTGAGCAGGTACCTTCATCACCATGGCAATGTGGTTTTCACCAGCTCCCGATGATGCTATAAGCACTGTGTCTCCAGCCTTTATTTTGCCATTCTCTATAGCTTCAAGTAAGTTGACTCCTGCACTGCACGTTGCGATATTGGCGTATTTTTCAAAAGTTTCAAAAAACTTTTCCTCTGGAATATTGATTGCTTCTCTCCAGGCATTGCCGGCCCATGCTACGGGTTGGTGAGTAACAAAAAAATCGATATTATCAATACTATAAGATAGTTTATCCAAAGCTTTATCAACAGCATATTTAAAGTCTGCCTGCGCATTTTTAGCAATGCGTTTCAATGAGTCCTGATTGAGGAAAGTTACAAAGTGCTGTTTGCAATCTGAACCTAATTCAGCTTTTTTGAATAGCATTGGTGAGCGCTCGGTAAATACAACACCATCATGACGATCGCCATGGCTGTTTGAAAAGGAGCTGAGATAACCTTCGCCCTCTTCAACACAAGTAACAATTCCGGCCATTGAAGCATCTCCCGTGTCAACACTCCAATAAGTGGATTTGTCATTGATGATGCTATCAAGAATACTGCTCACAATCAGGACCTTTTTCTTAATGCCAGTTTTCACCATGGCTGTTGCTACTTCAATCATGGTAACAAACGTTGAACAACAGGTGTCAATAGAATATGCCCCTGCGTTTCTCAGGCCTAGTTTTTCTTGTAATAAAGAAGCATTGGTAGGGAGTGGGCGGTCAGGAACCTGTGAGTGCGATAAGACCAAATCAATTTCATCAGGATCGATGCCTGCATTAACGATTGCCAGCGCGCCTGCGATGGTCTCCGCGTCTGAAGGTAACATTGGATGAGGGACAACAGATTCTTTCACAGATACAGGATCCATTGGTACGCGTCGGCGTTCAACTGTTCCCTGGAAGGGGTTACTCTGCTTTTTTTCAGGAAGACTTTTTACCCACGCCTCATACCATGGTTTACTCTCCCAGCCATCATAATTTGTTTCAATACTACCGGGTAGTTGCCCGGTAGTTTCAATTTCGCTAATGTAGGCCTCGTTAAGTTTCGTGTGTTTACGTAAGTAGTTAACCAGTGCGGTGGCTTGTTCTTTTTTTAAGTCCTTTGCTGGCAGATAACCTCCCAGACTAATTAATCCTACAGATTGATTTTCCATTTTTTAATTTTAAAGTGTAGTAATTATAACAATCAGGAATAAGTGATAATTTCGTTGATTGTTTTGTTAATTATATTTGTTTCTCTCCCTTTGTATATCGCTGTTTGATGGTGTTTCGAATGCAAGATAATAAGTCAATAACTTATTTTTTTATGACATTCGTCTCGTTAAACACCAAATAACATAAGACTAGAATATTAGCTTCGAAAAAATATTTTGAAAAATATTAGTGTATTTAATGTATTAATGAAGTGGGAGTTTAGTCACGATTTTTGGTAACTTTTAATCCGTTCTTACCTTAGGGCACGTATGCTAATTGGATAGTCGTTACTTATTGAGGTAGATGATATCTATAAGTAGTTGAATAGCAATACAAGGAGCCAAAACTCCTTTTAGGATAACCATTGAGGTGTTGCCGATAGCCTGTCTAAGAGTTATCGCTTTTTTACCAGTTAGTATCTAATTAAAACAGCAGTGTAGGTAACAGGTGAAGAATAGGTGCTGTGAGGGTGCTACTGCTTAGTAACATTTGGCTGGAAAAACGCATCAAATGATAAAGTTATTAGGGTCTTGGTAAAGGACATTTGGCTGGCGTTTTTTTAGTATTGAAGCATTTACTATATTTGCAGTGCAATTGTGAGAAATGTTTCAAAATCGAAATGGAATAATCCATTTTGATTCAATGCATGATATTGAAATTAAGGTTTAGGTGAATTTCATCAGGTTTGCCAAAAACCTCAGGATATGCCGAGTTTCAGAAATGGGATTCGGCTTTTTATTAGCATCAATTAAAGGTAAGGAAATGTTGAAACTGATTGATTTATTTTAATTGGTCAGTATCGGTATGCAGCATCCCAAAGTTACCTGTTTAAGGATTATACGAACAAGTCAATGATTATTTTAGAGTAAAAATGGACGGGAGAGAAAGAAAAAACATTAAAAAGGGAACTAAAGTAGCAATTTTACAAAGGCAAGACGAGCGCTCGGGCACACTAACGCATGGAGTGGTTCAGGAGGTTTTGGATGAAGTTGCATTTCATTTAAAGGGAATCGAATGTAAATTAAAGACAGGCCAGGTGGGCAGAGTAAAGATGATTAAGCTATAAACATAATAGAACTCAGGATTTAACTCCCAACTTCTTTTTTGAGGTTGGGAGTTTTTTGTTATTTAACACCTTGAAGTTAGGTGTGGAAGTTAAAGATTAGGATGTTACGTGTATAAAAATTAGCTCATTTGATAGGAAATTTCTCAGCTTCATGCACTTTGTTTACTAAACATTTGTGGTATTTTTAAGTGATCTTTCAGAATAAATTTATCTTTGACAGGTGAGAATTTTATTTCGTTGTGAAATTTATATGGTTATTTGAAGTGCGTGAACTGTCTTCACACGTGTCTTCATAGGCTATACAAGCAAATGATTTTTTAATACTTTGTTTCTAGATGTTAATGTTTTTTACTGTTGTCACAAGTGAATCAGGAAGATAAAATATTGCACCTGCTAAAGAATGGAAATAAGCTGGGTTTAGAGTTGCTGTTTAGGCAATTCTATAAACCATTAGTTGTGTATGCCTCTAAATTTGTAAGGACAGAACAGGAAGCTGAAGACCTCGTGCAGGAAGTTTTTATCAGTTTTTGGGAGGGCGATAAGTTTTCATCAGTGCAAAAATACATGAGGGCTTATTTGTATCACTCGGTTAAAAACAAATGTCTAAACTATCAAAAAGCCAACGGTAAAATAGCCTTGTGTGGTATTGAAGATTATGCTAATACCTTGTTTGAATCTTTTCCTGATGATGAAACCTTTGCCGAAAAGGTGGCTGCCATTAAAATTGAAATAGAAGCATTACCTCAGCGCACCCGCGATATTTTTATGGGTGTTTATTTCCATAAGCTTTCCTATGGTGAAGTGGCTGAGGAGTTTAATATCTCCAAAAATACTGTTAAAACAACACTGTCAAGAGCGATGAAAACACTGAGAGGTCGTTTGTCCTCAGAGGCTTTTACACTGCTCCTCCTCCTAATCTAAAAAAAAGTAAAAAAATATTAAAAGTCTTGTCACCCTTTTTCGTCATTTTGCTTTCAAATGAATAAACACTAATGGCAGTGACAGATTTACCAGAACACATAATAAAATTGTTGGTTGCCTACACTGAGGGTAAACTGACCGATGATGAGTACGATGCATTGGATCGATGGCTGAAGAAGCATGCCGATTCAGGTAACACTGTAGATGAGTATGCTCGTTTAGTACATGATGTACATACCCTCAGCGTCCATCAGCAAGTAGATATCAATGTAGCATGGAGTGTGGTAGATAAGCACACCTCCAATCGCCCGGGATGGAAAAAGATCAAACGATTGCAGCTCATCAAATATGCGGCAACACTATTTATACCACTTATTACGCTTGTATCCTTGTATTGGTATTTCTCCGATACTTACCGCACTGGTAACAAACAGATATGTCAGGCCGAGAAACTGACTCCTGGTCGGGCCAATGCCATTCTTGAATTAGATGGAGGAGAAAATATTGTGTTGGGTACTGGTAAGGAGCACACCATTAATTCCCACGATGGAGAAGTGCTCACAAAAGATTCGGTAGATGTACTGCGTTATGTCAATAATGCAAAAACAGAAGTGCAGTTCAATAAATTATCAGTTCCTAATGGTGGTGAGTACAAGCTGATTTTAGCCGATGGCACCAAAGTTTGGCTCAACTCAGAAACCCAATTGCGCTACCCAACTCGTTTTAATGGGGAGGAGCGGAATATTTATCTGCTCAAAGGAGAAATATATCTGGAAGTGGCCGAAGATAAAACAAAGCCATTTATTGTTAATGGCGACCATTATACCGTTGAGGTGCTCGGAACGGGCTTTAATGTAAGGGACTATCAGGATGAATGCGGTTGTTCAACCACTTTGGTGCATGGCTCTGTTAAAGTTAAAAGTACGCACACCAAAAAAAGTGTCGTTATTCTTCCTAATCAGCAGGTTAATATTGGCGGAGAAGGGGCAATGTTTGTGCAACAAGTTAACGCCCAGCAACGCATCGGATGGATAAAGGGCGTTTTATACTACGAAAACGCAACTCTGGAGCAAATACTAAAGGATTTATCTCGCTGGTACAGTTTTGATTATGAGTTTGAAGACGAAACGATAGCTGAGTTGCGATTTGCGGGTGGTGTAAGCCGCTACGATGATATTGAGCAGGTCATCGATATTATTTCATCAACTAATAAATTAAAGGCCACTATACATGGAGAGTTAATCACTTTTAGTTACAAGTAATAGAAAAAATAGGCAGAAAATGCCGTTAACATTTTCCGCCTGGGTAATTTTTTCAAATCTAGAAAAAAACAAATTTATGAAAAAAAAATGGTTCTATGATTCTCATGGAAGAGAGAGTCATGCTAAAATTCTACGAGTCATGAAGTTGACGTTGTTGCTAATTTCATTTGGATTTATAAGCATTTCTGCCAGCACCTATTCGCAGGAAGGCAAATATTCCATGTTCCTGAAAGATGCCAAGGTGGAAACGGTACTTTCAGAGTTGCAAAAATGCACAGATAAGGTGTTGTTTTACAGTCTTAAGGATATTGATAATCAACTCACCATCGATATTGATATTAAGGATGCTAGTCTGGAAGAAACGCTGGAGTCTTGCTTAAGAGGAACAGGCCTTGGTTACAAATTGAAACATGATGCAATTGTGCTGTATAAGATTGACGATGCCGGCTCTGGCCGCCTTCAGCCACAACGCATCATCATAACCGGCTCTGTCACAAATGAAGCAGGCGAACCCATCCCAGGTGTTAACATCTATACAAAAGATGGCTCCTCGGGTACGATTACTGATACCGAAGGTAATTTTGAGTTGCACATTAACCAGGATTCAAAAACACTGGTTGTTTCGTTCATTGGAATGAAAACCCAAGAGGTTGCCATCGGCACCAACGAAACGTTTAAGATTGTGCTCAAAGAGGACATGGAGGCCCTGGAGGATGTGGTAGTAACTGGCTACTTTAATAAATCGAAAGAAAGCTTTACCGGAGCCGTTAAAACCATCGAAATAGGCGACATGCAAAAAGTGGGGGCCTTAAACCCGCTTCAGGCCCTGGGCGCTTTAGACCCATCGCTTCGCATCGCTGAAAACCTGGAATTTGGTTCAGACCCTAACCGGGTGCCTGAAATTACCATCAGGGGAGATAACGGCTTTGACTTGAGGGATGCCGCCGATAGAGACCGAGCAAACCCCAATTCACCGCTTTATGTGCTGGATGGTGTTGAAGTGACGGCTCAACGCGTGTACGATATTGATATGAACCGGATTAAAGAGATGAGTGTACTTAAAGATGCCTCAGCCACCGCTTTATATGGTTCCAGGGGGGCAAACGGGGTAATTATCATCACAACAAAACCACCTGAATCGGGTGAGGTGAGAATTACTTTCAACTCCAACTTCAACTTTTCAATCCCCGATTTGAGGGATTATGATTTAATGAACGCCGAAGAAAAGCTGAGGTATGAAAAGCTGGCCGGGATATGGACCGATCCGCTTAATAACTATGAAAACCAAATTCTTATTGATGAACGCTACAACGAGAAACTTAAAGAAGTGAGACGTGGCGTCGATACATACTGGCTTTCTAAGCCTTTACAAACATCTGTTAACCAGCGCTATTCAACCTATTTTGAAGGGGGAGACAATAGTTTCAGATATGGAATTAACCTCCGCTACGACGATGATAAAGGGGTAATGAAAGGCTCGGGCCGCACAAAATACGGGATTGATGTGACTTTCAATTATAACATTGGGTCTAATTTTTTCATTCGAAACGACCTGTTAGTATCTGATGTGAAGGGGGAGGACTCTCAGTATGGGTCATTCCATAATTTTGCCCGACAAAATCCGCATGACCGCATTTACGACGAAGATGGCAACTACATATTGATGCTTTCTTCAAGAGACAAAAACCCACTTATTGATGCCGACCTGCAGAATGTATCAGAAGATAAGTATACAGCCATACAGGATAACTTTAATATTGACTGGAATTTTGCGGAGAACTTTCGTTTAAGGGGTCGTCTTTCTTACACCAAGCAGCTGAATAAAACCAAGGTTTATCGCTCGCCATTTTCTACCGACTTCAGTAATACCCCAGAGTTAGAAAAGAAGGGACGTTACACTGTAATGAATAGTGAGGAGCATAATTTCGATTCAAACATCACCCTCTCATACAATAAGATATGGGAAAAGCACGTGGTGAACCTGGGTGTGGGAAGCAATGTGAGAGCTCAGGAAATTGAAGGCGAAGGTTTTACTGCGACCGGCTTTATTAACGATGACATGAACTACATTGAGTATGCCTCTCAATACGAAGAAAACGGTAAACCCGATGGTATATCTGATAAATCAAGGATGGTTGGTTTTTTCGGAAACTTAAACTATGGCTTTGATAACAGGTATTTTATCGACCTGTCATACCGAACCGATGGGTCCAGTAAGTTTGGTAAAAATTCGCAGTTTGCTCCATTCTGGGCGGTTGGTCTGGCCTGGAACGCCCATAAAGAGCATTGGTGGAACACCAACCGACACACCTTAAAGGTGAGAGCATCAGCTGGTAGCACCGGGAGTGTTAACTTTAATTCGGCCCAGGCACTTACAAAATACCGCTACGATGCACTGAATGAGTATAACGGAATATTTGGCGCCAAGCTGATTGGTTATGGTAACAAATCATTAAAGTGGCAAAACACACTTTCTTATAATACCGGCTTAGACGTTACCCTTTTTGATAACAAGGTAGGTTTAAACGTGGATGCCTATATAAAAATAACCGATAATCTGCTTTTGCCTATCGATGTGGCACCTTCAACCGGGTTTAGAAGCTACACCGAAAATATGGGGCAGATGAAGAACTCAGGGATAGAAGGGCGACTTAGGTTTATGCTCGTTGAGAACCGTGAGAAACAATTCAACTGGAGTGTCACCTTAGCCGCTTTCCATAATAAAAACAAAATCCAGAAGCTATCGAATAAAATGGAAGCGCTTAACGAATTGGCTAACAGTGAGGAGAGCGTAACTGGTCCGAAACCTTTGCCAACGTATCAGGTTGGGCGCTCACAAAGTGCTCTTATGGTAGTACAGTCTGGTGGCATCGATCCGGCTACCGGAAATGAAATATTTATTAAGCTTAATGGTGACAGGACCTTTAAATACGATCACCGCGACAAAATTATTGTTGGAGATATTAAACCCGATTTGGAAGGAAATATTATTTCTAACATGAACTGGAAAGGCTTTAACTTATACCTGCAATTCAGGTACGAGTATGGTGCAAAAGCTTATAACACTACCTTGGCAACAAAAGTGGAAGGTTCTAATCCTTACTACAATGCTGACCGCCGGGTGCTCTACGACCGATGGAAAGAGCCAGGTGATGAGACCATGTTCCGACGTATCGACGATACTTCTCAACCCTACCAGACGACTCGCCTGGTTCAGGATAATGACTTGTTGACCTTACAGTCGCTTTCTCTCACCTATACATTGCCACGTGAAACTTGTAAGAAATTTCATGCCGAACGATTGAAACTGGTTGCAAGTACTACCGATGTTTTCAGGTTATCAACCATCAAGCGCGAAAGAGGAACTAGCTATCCGTTTGCCAGAACCTTCAATCTGGGTCTAAATGTAACATTCTAATTCAAGCACATTATGAGAATACATAACTATAAAATACTGGGAGCACTACTAGCAATATTATTTGGTTCTTGTACATCCTGGTTAGATGTTGACCTGGTTGATCAGGTGACAGAGGAAGAACTTTTCTCTAAAAAAGAGGGGTTTTACGAGGCCTTGGCCGGAGTATACAGCGATATGGCTTCTTCGAGCATGTATGGTCAGAACCTGACCTATGAAACGTTTGGCGTTCTGGCACAGGAGTATGATTTTCAGGGCATGGAGAACCACTATCCGAGCCTTCGTTTGTACGACTATGAAGATGTGGGTGTGAAAGGTAAAATTTCGGGCATATGGTCTTCGGGCTACGCCGTGATATCGGCTGCCAATAACATAATAAGGCATGCTGAGGAGAATGCCGTTTTAGATGAGAAAGATAAAAACCAGGTAATTGGCGAAGCTTTGGCCATCAGGGCATTTATGCATTTCGATTTGGTAAGAATGTTTTGTCCCGATGTGAAACTGCATCCAACAGAAGATGGCATTCCGTATAACAAAGAGTTTGGAGTGGCTATTCCTCCAATGTATACCGTTGAAGAGTGCATAGAATTGGTGAAGAATGATTTGCTGGAAGCCGAAATAGCTTTGGCCGCGTCTGACGATATTATCAATACCGTGCCTTACGAGTTGGAAACTAAAGATGAGGCCGATAAATACGTAGCCCGCATGAACTACTATGCGGTGCAGGGCTTGCTGGCCAAAGTATACTTAGCAAAGGGCGATTTTAAACGTGCACGCGAGTATGCCGAGAAGGTGATCACCAGCGAAAAATTCAGATTAGTAAATAATCAGGAGAGCATTGAAGTGCCTGAAGCCGATTTGGATGTGTTGTTTTCTGATGAGCACCTGTTCTCACTTCGAAATTATAAAATACCCGATTATTCAGCCGCTCTTCATTTAAATGTTGTAACACCAACCAGCACCAGCATGGCTAAGTTAAGAATGCCTGGTTACTTGTACGGCATTTACGATGGTAATAACGACGATATCCGATTGAATAACTGGTACTCGATGGATAAGCAGTACCTGATGAAGTACCTGAAAGAAAACCGGGAGACTTTTTCACCTAAAGTGCCTTTGCTGAAGTTGGCAGAGATGTATTTTATTGCTGCCGAGGGCTGGTGGCACGTGGATAAGAGTAAATCCATGACTTACATTAACGAGCTTAGAGACTCCAGAATCGTGAATAACAGCCATTGGAACTACATCACAGAAGATGATCTGCTGGCAGAAATGAGAAGAGAGTTTATTGGGGAAGGACAACTGTTTTTCATTTACAAGCGCCTCAATCATGCAATATTAAGGGAAACGGCCGATGGCAATGTGCCGGCCAGCAATGAAATATTTGTTTTCCCAATGCCAGAGAGCGAAATAGAGAACGGACACAGATAAACCAATTAAAGAAAGCAATAATTATGAGCTATATAAAATATCTACTTTTAGTTATCACAGCGGCTGTGTTATTTTCTTGCGACGATGAGATAGATTACCCCTATCAGGGCAAGGATTGCATCTACTTTGAGTATGAGTATGAGCTGTGGAAAAATCACTTCGTGGAGTATGATTCAGTTACATACTCGTTTGGAAAACTCGACAATTCAATACGAATAGACACTGCAAAAGTGGTGTTGAGGTATTTAGGTAAACAGTCTGATCAGGTGCGCAAGTACAAGGTGAAAGTGCTTGATGAAGGAATTGATATTGACGATAAAACAACGGCTGAAGAGGGCGTTCACTATCAGAAGATTGAAGAGATGCAGGACTTTAGCCCCAATGAGCTGACCGATACCTTACGGATTGTTCTTCTCAGAGATAATTTAAATCCCAGCTTTACCGCTCAGGAGTCAAAAAAGCTGATTTTACGACTGGAGGCAAGCGAGGACTTTGAGTTGGGCATCAACAAAGGACTGGAGATGAAGGTGGTATTTAATGACTATCTGTCGATGCCACCTTGGTGGGATTATCACGACTATTATCTCAACTTCTACCACCCCGAAAAATGGAAAATCCTAATGACTTTTGACGACATTTTTGATGATGTGACATCAACAAGTTTAGATATGTATGCGGGAGATTTGTATAAGTACGCCAATGCCCTGAATCAGTACTTAATCGATAATGAAGTTAGGGATAGCGAAACAGGGGCCCGAGTTTATATGGATAGATTAGAAAACTAATAAATCGCCAGAAGCATGAAAAAATATTTATATATCGTTTTTGTAAGTGTGAGTTTGCTAACATCTTGCTACAAAGATGAAGGGAATTACGATTACCGGGAGATTAACGAGCTCAGTCTGGAGGGCATTGAGTTGTCCTACGACATTGATTTGGATGACACCTTAAAGATTACACCTCAGCTGATTGGTACATTGTATAATGATACCAGCCAGTTTACCTACAGGTGGGAAATTAATCGCTCGGTGGTAGCCGAAAGCCTGAATTTGGCTTACCGGGTAAAAAGCCTAGGTAATAAATTATGCCGTTTTATAGTTCATGATAAGGAAACAGAAGTCGAAACCGCGCAATCATTCGATTTGAATGTGAGTTCGGCTACTGCAGGCGATGCCATTTTGGTTTTGAGTAACTATAAAAACAGAGCGGAGCTTTCGTATAAACGTATCGATCGCGATGGGACTGTTTTTGTGCCTAATTATTACCTGAACAGAACAGGCGAAGAGTTGGGAATAAATCCAAAGTCACTGCATCGCAGTTATTTCAGCTTTGGAGGCCTGTCGGGCTTACAGGTATTGACCGAAGAGGGCCTGCGCTGCCTCGACCATAATACCTTGGATAAGTACGAAAGTGGCGACTTTATCGACGAAAGTTTCTTTCTCAACTACACACCTGTGTATCCGGTACCCGAAATGCCTGGCTTTAAAGTCGAGTCGGTAGACCACATTATTGGCATGTGGAACTTTAACCCTTACGGTGGTATCAATCGGGCAACTTATATGTCAATGGTTTCGGGTGGCAGATATTACTATGGTTACTGGACGGGCTGGACCAAAAGCGTTTATGTAGCGATGGAAAGTGAGCTGGGAGGTCAATTGTCACCTGTTACATTTAGTGCTTATAGAAAACCGGATTTGCCAGCTCCTGATTATGCCGGCTCGCTGGTGTTTGCCGGATATAAAGTGTCGTTATATACTCTGCTGTTTGACAAGAGCTTTGGTAAGTTTATGTATAGTTACTCGGGTGGGCAGCCACGCACCATTGCTGCTTTAGAAGAGAATATCTACAGCGGGTTGGATTTAATCTATGGAACACATACATCGCAGTACAATAATTGTGTGGCCGTGCTTGCTAATGCATCTACAGCCAAAATGATATTAATGCAGGCCCCTGGCGACAGGAATGAAGAGGAGACCAAGCCATTTCAGATTTTGGGAGAAGTTAATGTAAGTGCCAGCTTAGTTAACAGTAAATCTAAATTCTATGCCGAGTCTTACGGAAACTATATCTACTTTACTTCGGGCAATGGCTTGCATAAGTATAACTTTAGAGACATTGCTTCCGGAAGTGCCCCAACAGCTGGGCACAAAGTACTTGACCTCACGCAATACGGCTACGATGATAAAGCCGAAATTACAGCGATGCACGTTACCCGTACCGAAAAAAGTATCATTCTAGGCGTTTCTCGCTATGGTTCTGATTTTAATGGTGAATCAGATGAGCTGAAAGGTGATGTTTTAATAATTGAAAATCAAGCAGGCTATCAGCTGATTGAGAAGAACGAAGGGGTAGCAGGCTATCCGGTTGATGTTATGATTAAGCATAAAAGCTTCTACAGAGATGGTATTGATAAGTTTGGTGTATTGCAGGACAAATATTAAAAAGTTTTTATCATGAAAAAAATAAAAAATCTACTGTATATATTACTGGTTTGTTCCCTTTTTGCTGTTTCTTGTTCAGACGATGAGTCGAATGGTTTTGCGGCTCAGCTGAAAGAGATAGTAGAAGTGGAAGAAATTGAAAAGGAGCAAGGGTCGGGGAATGAAACGGGATTGGACCTCAGCCCCGGCATTCACAAGGATACCATTACGCTTGAAAATGTAACGTATCCCGAGCGTATTTTTAAATACTATTTTCCCAAATCACTCGATTTAACGAAGCCAATATCATTGCTATTCCGTTTTCATGGAAGCACCGAATCCAATCCTATTGATGGGATTAGTGAATCGCACTACATGAACCAGCTTGCCAATAAGGAAAATATTATTGTCGTATTTCCACTTGGGTCTATTCAGGAAGGCACCAACACCATTAACTGGACGGCCGATGAGAATGTTTTGTTTTTTGATGCAATGGTTGAGTACTTTAAGTCAAAAAAACCAGCCATCGATCCTAACAGAATCTATGCCTGTGGACAATCCAGCGGCGCCATTTTTTCATATCGCTTAGCAATGGAACGGAGCGAGGTGGTGGCAGCCATTGCGCCTGTTGCCGGTCAGTATGCCATTCGTGGCGAAGATTTTGTGCAACCGTCAAGAGTAGTGCCAATCAGAGCCTTTAATGGCATGCTCGACGATATTGTATTGTATAGTGCAGTAGAAAACAACATCGCTGTTTGGGCCGAGCAGGTAGGTGGTTATTGGCAGGAAGCAACTGGCGTAAAAACAGAAATTATTGATGATTACATGGTGGACGTAACCTTCTGGGCCAATGGTTCCAACGATATTCAGCTTTACGGAATTAAAGGAGAAGGCCACGGGGTTAACTGGAGTAAAGTAATGCCGTATATGTGGGAGTTTCTCGAGGCGCACACGCTGGATGGAAGCAGCAGCTCATATATAACGCTAGCCGAGACCCCTGTGAGGGTGATGTTTGGCACAACACGGGTGGTCGAATACAAGTTAAGTCCGAATACCAGCATGGCACTTAAATCGTATCCTCAAGGTTGGTTGGTAAGTATGGAACCAGGGCTTATTCAATTTACAGCGCCCGCCCAAGGTGTTGGTGAAACTTCCGGTGATGTAGTTCTTACTTTGACTAATGCCGACGGAACTGCCGACAAGATAATATCGGTTGAAGGAAAGGAGACCGATGGCTATAACATTGGGGACTTTATTGTGTCCAACGACAGATGGAGAGATCCTTGGGGCGTAGTTTATTGGGTAGATAAATACGACCGCTACAAAGCAAAAATAATTTCTGCTGCAGGGAATGATGCAGGAACACCTTGGGCTGATCGCGATACAGGAGAGGAAATTGGGGCTACATCGGTTAGTGATGGACAAGCCAACTCCGACATTATCCGCAGTGTGTATAATCTGGATGCAAGCCAGTGTGCTGCAGAAAAATGTTACAGCTACCAATACAGGGCAGGGTTTTACCTTCCTGCCATTAATGAACTGGCGGAAGCATTACAGCCCGAAGTAGTTGAAAAAGTAAACCTGACGCTGGAGGCCAGAGGATATATACCAATATCAACAAGCGCCTTGTACTGGTCATCAACCGAATCCCGAAGAGGGGAAGATGGACTCAATGTTATCTGTCGATCGGTCGATGGAGGCAAGGATGTAATCACTGGTTATAATAATACCGAGGTAAGAACCAGGGGAATAAAGAAGCTGGGGAATTGGGATTAACCATAGAGGGTAATGGAAGGTGGAGCCGCGTGCTCCATCTTTTGTTATATTAAACATTAAATGATAGTTATGAATAGGATGATTAAATGTGCTGTGTGCCTGTTAATGGTAGTGTCTTTTTTTGCATGTACCAAACCCACGTTAAGGGTAAAGGGCAAAATAGAGAACGTTAAAGAAGCCAGCCTGTTTTTCTGGGTCTTTGAAGACGGCGGGTTTGTGCGAAAAAAAGAGATTAAAGTGGTGGATGGAGCCTTTGCTTTTACGTATGAGGTTGATGGTGCTGAAGTTGGCTACATTACAAGTGTGGATGAATTCAAGTACGGGAAGGTGATCTTTTTAGAAGATAAAGAACTCACTATCGATGGGCTTATATTCAGAGATTTGTTTCGGGTTAAAGCGCTAGCAGGAGAGGGGCTTAATGCCCAATACTTTGCTTTTGAACAAGAGCGGGTTAATCTCATGCGGGAAGGTAAGAAAGGATTAGCGTATGCAAAGGAAAAGGAGCTAAAAGAAAAGTTTATTGCAGCTAATGCATCTAATATTTTAGGTCTATACGAATTGTTTGAGTTATCAAAACACCCGGATAACTATAAAAAAGTAAGTCAGCTGTATGCAAGCTTGCCAAAACCGGCAACGGACTATAAACTGTATGCTACAATAGGGCAAAACATCAAGGCTTTGGACGCGATTACTCCGGGTAACAGAGCTGTTGATTTTAATTTCACCACGCTGAATGGGGAAGAAATTAGCCTCGATTATTTCCAGGGGAAAGTGCTGATGATTGATTTTTGGGCGTCATGGTGCGGTCCGTGTGTAAAGGAGCTTCCTCATGTAAAGGAGCTCTACGAAAAGTATAATGATAAAGGGTTTGAAGTACTCGGCGTGTCTCTGGACAGCAAAGAAAAAAGCTGGTTAACCGCCATTGAAAAGTTTAACTTAAACTGGCACAATTATTCAGCTCTTAATAAGTGGGATTGCGATTTTGCCAAAAAATATTTTGTACGGGGGATTCCATACAATGTAATCATTGATCAAAATGGAAATATCGTTGCTAAAGGCATACATGGCAAACAGCTGGAGTCAACTATTGAGCAGTTATTAAACTAGTAAAAACGGCTTGGCTTAAGAGGCTCATTTGCTCTCAATTCATCGTTTTCTAAATAGAGTTGTTTCAAAAAATACATGATAATGAAGAAGATACTTTTAAGTGTTTTAATCCTGATGGGTGCATTTGTGGCATCAGCACAATCAGGTATCAAATTCGAAGATAAATCGTTCGACGAGGTTTGTGCTTTGGCAAAAAAGCAAAATAAACTCGTTTTTGTAGATGTCTACACCCAATGGTGTGGGCCTTGTCTTGCTATGGCCGAGGAAGTGTTTACCCTGACAAAGGTTGGGGAGATTATGAACGAAAAATTTGTGTCGGTTAAGATAGACGCCGAACACGGCGAAGGCGTTGATTTTGCCAAAAAGTATAAAGTGAGGTCATTTCCTACCTATTACTTTATCGATCCCAACACTAAAGAAGTGTTGCACCGCTCAGGTGGCCGTCACGAGGCTGATAAGTTTCTCAAGATAGTGGCCAATTCCATGGAGCCTAAATTAAGATCAACCTACTTATATACCGAGTACGAAAAAGGAAACAGAGATCCTGAATTCATGCTTGATTATATTGACGGAATGGCATTGAGCTACGACCGTAATAACCTGGCCAAAGCCATTGATGAGCTTGTTGCGATTAAAGGCGATGATCTTACCGATGATGTTCTGGGAGAACTGTTTTTTGAGCATATAAACGATCGGAACCATCCGCTTTTTAAAAAGTTTGTGGCTAAACGGGCCAAAATGGAAAAGAAATACGGAAAAGAGCGGGTAGACCAGAAGTTATACCAAAGCTACCGTTGGTGCAATGATGAACAGGAGCTAAATGCTGTTGGTGATTTTAAAGGCAAAGATTACATTATAACCTACAATAAGTTACGCAGCAAAATTGAGCAAAAAGAGTATGCTGCAGCGGATGCATTAGTAATGGAAATGTTTGCCAATTCATCATTCGACCAAAAAGTAGTCATGAATGATATTAAATTCATCGGGCGCCGAATTTTTTACAAAGAGGCGGATAAAGAATGGGAACAGTACTGCGTGAAATATCTTCAGTACATTGCCTATAACGACCCGGAGAGAAAAGAAGCTGAAAACCATTACAATTATGCGCGTATCCTTGAGAAAATTATAAAGGATAACCCAGATATTCATAAGTATTTTCCGGCATCAGTCACTCAAGAACCCGAAACTGGTAAGACGCAATATACCATGCGATCATCTAAACTGAAGCAAAAACCACGGCGATAGGAAAATCCTACAGCCAAAAAAACGTATTAGTTTTTAGAATAATGCACCCAGGATAAAGAAGTAAAAACATGAGCTTCTTTATCCTGGGTGTTTTTGTTGCAGAAAGTAGACGGCTGTTCAGCAGCCACTCTGGCTCATAATACTCTTCAGGTCCTCTTCATTAGGTTCTTCAATCAAACCATTATTTGGAATATTTCAATCGGTGTCGGTGTAAACGCTTATGGTAACTGTTGCACAGGTCTTGATATTTGTTGAAACGCATGCCAACGGAGTCCTGCTGACTCTTAGTGAATGTGCTTTTAATTTGTTACAGTATTGCGGGATGTAAACAGGAAACTATCCGCTATAGCCTGCTCTGGTGTTAGTTATGTGCTATTATGGATTGTAAGTAAAAGAACACTTTTTTACCCGAAATCATAAAAAAGACATTGAAATCTTAAAATAGTTTCCATAACTTGAAAGGGATTCTATTAAAGATGATTTTTTATGAACCACCTCACCTTCACAGAACACGATGCTGTTGGCATTATCACCTTTTCGCGTCCAAAGGCTCTTAACGCCATTAATAGCGAAGTACTTAAAGAATTAAACGCCATCCTGGATAAATTAGAAGTTAGTGATCACATTCGTGCGGTTATTCTTACCGGCGAAGGCAAAGCCTTTATAGCTGGTGCCGACATTGCTGAGATGCAAGGGAAGTCGGAAAAGGAGGCTGAAACTTTTTCCCGCTTAGGACATGATGTGATGAACCGCATTGAGCAATCACCATTGCCATTTATCGGCGCCCTCAATGGCTTTACTTTGGGAGGCGGCCTCGAAATCGCTTTGTCTTGCAGCTTTCTGTTGGCTGCCGAAACGGCTAAGTTTAGCGCCCCTGAAGTCAATTTGGGTCTGATTCCGGGCTTTGGTGGTTCACAGCGTTTGGTACGCGCTATTGGGCTTAATAATGCCCGCTATTACCTGTACACCGCCAATATGTTTGATGCCACAGAAGCCCTGCGAATGGGATTGGTTCAGGCTGTTTATGCCAATGAAGAATTGATGGATAAAGCACTGGAACTGGCAAGAATGATTGCCACAAAGGGGCCAATGGCGATACAGTCCTTGGCAGCTGTTTTGAATGTTGGATTAGAGAAGGGCTTTGAAGCTGGCTGCCTAAAAGAACAACAAGTGTTTGGCTCTTTGTTTGATAACGAAGCTCAGGAAGGGATGACGGCTTTCCTCGAAAAACGCAAACCGCTTTGGTAAAGTAACCCAATTATACAATATACAATGAGTCACCTGGATAGATTTAAAAACATCAGTGTCATTGGTGCGGCCGGTAAAATGGGCAGTGGCATATTGCTTCTTAATGTTTTGCATGCAGCTAAGTTGATGCACCATGGACCTTACATTGGGCAAACATTTGTAATCAATGCCATCGATCAAAATTTCGAAGGCCTGCAAGGCTTGATGAATTACCTCAAAGGCCAGCTCCAAAAGTGGGCAGAAAAAAACATTGTGGAGCTAAGAAAGCTCTTTGCCAATCGTTCCCATCTGATTGATAATAAGGATATCATTGAGGCCTTTGTGTTCGAAGCGCTGTCAATGGTTAAACCATCCATTAATATGGAGGCGGCCTATCATTCCAATCTGGTGTTTGAAGCCATTATTGAGGATGAGACCATTAAGGCATCTGTTTTGAAGCAAATCAATGACAATAATCCGCATGAACCATTTTTCCTGACCAACACCAGTGCTATTCCCATTGAGGTGCTGAATCAGAAAGCGCAGTTGGACGGACGTATTATTGGCTGTCATTTCTACAATCCGCCGGCGGTTCAAAAGCTAATTGAGGTGGTTGAATTGAAAGACGGGCATCCGGAGTTGAGTAAAATAGTAGATGGTTTTGCGCGACACATGAATAAGCTCATCGTGCCTTCTTTCGATGTGGCAGGCTTTGTTGGCAATGGCTTCTTTATGCGTGAAATTTTATTTGCCGAGCGGATGTATAATGATCTGCGCAAAGAACTGGGTGCGCAACAGGCATTACTGATTACAGATAAGGTCAGTCACGAGTTGATGATGCGCCCCATGGGCATCTTTCAGTTGGTCGACTATGTGGGCATTGACGTCTGCGTGTTGATCATGAAAGTGATGAATACTTACCTCGATGAAGAAATTGCCAGTCCTTTACTGAGCGGTCTTTTGGAGAAAGGCGTCAGAGGTGGACAACATCATGATGGCTCTCAAAAAGCGGGTTTGTTCAGCTACGAGAAAGGCCGTCCCGTTGAATTGTATGATTTGGATGCCGATAAGTATATTCCCATTGAAGCACCTGCTTTGGAAGCTGATAAATATTTGTCAGTACAGACAAAAGTCTATTCCTGGAATCAGCTGAATCGCTCGAAATACCGGGAGCAACATCTGAAAGAAACCTTTGAGCAGCTGGCTCAGGAGGACAGTCGTGGCACTCAACTTCTGAAAACCTACATGACAGCCATGAAAACCTTAGGTCTTCAACTGAAGGAGGATGGTGTCACGGCATCAACCGATTATGTCAATGCCGTGATGATGAATGGATTCTATCACTTGTACGGACCTGTTAACGATTATAATTTCTAAGCCATGCAAAAACGTGTTTTTATAGTAGCCGGATATAATACGGTCTCGCTCGGGAGCGGACGTTCGGAGTTCAATCCTAAAAAAGAAAACCCGGGACTGGCGCATTACATACAGGAAGCCGGGCGTAAGGTATTGGAGCGCATTAACGGGGCAGAGCAGGTGGATGAAAGCGTTATCGGTAACTTCATTGCTTCTCGCTTCAATAATCAGGCGCACCTGGCGGCTTTTATTCCCTCTATTGATGAAAAATTAAAATACAAACCCGCCGTTCGGGTCGAAGGGGCCTGTGCTTCAGGAGGGCTGGCTGTGATGACGGGTGTGAAGTCCATTCTTGCTGGCACAGCGGAGGTGGTCCTAGTGGTTGGTGTGGAAGTTCAGAATACAGTGAAGGCCATGTATGGTGCCGACTTTCTGGCTCAGGCCGATTATTATCCAAAACGAAAAGACGGACATGCTTACTTCTTTCCTGGAAAATTCAGCGACCGGGCAGGGGCTTATGCCAATGCCTATGGCGAAGAATACATGCGGAAAGGCCTGGCTCAGTGGTATGTCAATTGTGTGGAGAATGCACGCTTGTGTGAAACAGCCCAGGAGTATGAAAATAAGAGTGATAAACTGATGGAAACGGGATTGCTGCCACCCGATGGGAGCCGGTTTGTGGATCATCTTAATTACACCGATTGCTCAAAAGTATCCGATGGCGCCTCGGCCATTGTTGTTGTTTCAGAGGAAGGATTAAAACGAACCGGCATTCCGCTGAATGAAGCCATCGAGCTGGTTGGTTTTGCTCAGGCGGAGGATAACATCATGGAAGATCCGGCTGATCCCTTGGAGTTAAGCACTACCAAAGCGGCTGTTAACAGAGCGTTAAGCATGGCTGGCATCAGGAAAGAACAGCTGGCAACGGTGGAAACGCACGATTGCTTTACCATTGCCGGCATATTGGCAACAGAGGCCATTGGTTTTGCAGCCAAGGGGCAAGGAGCAGCCTATGTGGCCGAAGGCAACACGGCGCGTAATGGCACTATCCCTTTTAATACCACAGGCGGACTAATTGCCTGGGGACATCCAACCGGAGCTACCGGCGTGCATCAGGTGGTCACCATCTGGGAGCAGCTTACTGGTCAGGCAGGGAAGGCACAGATTACTATTCCGGATAATAAACCTTATGGGCTGACGGTGAATATGGGTGGCAATGATAAGACGGTGGTCAGCATGGTGTTTAAGCAATGTAAATAGAATTCTCCCTAATCAAATAACTAAAGACAAATGAATTTCCAATTAACAGAAGAGCAAATAATGATTCAGCAGGCTGCCCGCGATTATGCGCAGCGTGAGCTGATACAGGATGTGATTGAGCGGGATGAGAAAGCCATTTATCCCACCGAACACATTCGTAACCTGGCCGAACTGGGTTTTCTGGGGATGCTGGTCGATCCTAAATACGATGGTGGCGGCATGGACACGGTGTCCTATGTCTTGGCCATGGAAGAGCTTTCCAAAGTAGATTCTTCGGTGGGCGTGATCATATCGGTTAATAACTCACTGGTGTGCTACGGACTGGAAAAGTACGGCACTGAAGAGCAGAAAGAGAAATATCTCAAACCGCTGGCCAGGGGGGAAGTAACAGGCGCCTTCCTGCTGTCTGAGCCGGGTGCTGGCTCTGATGCTACTTCGCAGCAAACCAAGGCCATCGATATGGGTGACCATTACCTGGTGAATGGCGTTAAAAACTGGATCACCAATGGCCATACAGCCTCGGTTTATTTATTGATTGCACAAACCGATGCGGCTAAAGGGCATCATGGCATCAATGCGCTGATAGTGGATCGGCACGCCGAAGGCATTACGCTGGGGCCACATGAAAACAAAATGGGGATGCGTAGTTCAGATACACATTCGGTGCAGTTTACCGATGTGAAGGTACCCAAAGCTAACCGTATTGGTGAAGATGGCTTCGGCTTTAAGTTCGCCATGAAAACGCTGGAAGGCGGGCGGATAGGTATTGCATCGCAAGCTTTGGGTATTGCTTCCGGGGCTTACGAGCTGGCGCGTAAATATGCTATGGAACGAAAAACTTTCGGTAAACCGATTATCAGGCATCAGGCCATCGCTTTTAAACTGGCTGATATGGCCACAGAGATTGAAGCCGCCAGGTTTCTCTGTCTGAAAGCCGCCTGGCTCAAAGACCAGGGACAGCCTTATGGTATTGCCAGTGCCATGGCCAAACAATATGCGGCCGATATGGCCATGCGCGTCACTACCGAAGCGGTGCAGATTCATGGTGGATACGGTTATGTAAAAGAGTACCATGTGGAGCGGCTGATGCGCGATGCCAAGCTGACACAGATTTATGAGGGAACTTCCGAGATTCAAAAGATAGTGGTGTCCCGCGCTATTGAAAGTGGCGACATTTAATCAACTAAAACAAGAACTATGAGAGTATTCGTTTGCATGAGTTATATTCCTGATACAACAACCAAAATACGCTTCAGGGAGGATAACACCCAACTCGATGATACAAGCATTCAATGGGTGATTAATCCATGGGACGAGTTGGCCTTAACGCGTGCTGTTGAATTGAAGGAAGATGGGGCAATACCTGTGGATGAGGTGGAGATAGTGATGGTAGGTGGTGTGCGCTGCGAACCTATCCTTCGCAAAGGACTGGCTATTGGCGCTGATAAAGCCACCCGGATTGATGTGGAACCGCTGGATGCCTTTCAGACAGCCACTCAGCTGGCCGCTTATTTGCAGGGGAAAGATTGTGGGTTTATTGTCTGCGGAATTGAGTCGGGCGATTACAACGAGGCGGCCGTGGGCGGTATGCTGGCCGAACTGTTGGATTATGCTTCGGTGTCTTCGATATCCTCTCTTCAGTTTGATGGAACAACCCCAATTTACCAGCGCGATGTGGCCAATGGTAAGGAGCAAGTAAAAGTAGATGGACCGGCCGTTTTGATTGTGCAAAAAGGCTTCGCCCGTGTGCCTAAGATCCCCAATATGCGGGGGATTATGACGGCCCGAAGCAAGCCACTGGATGTGATTTCGGCCATAGAAGTTGAACCTCTAGTGGAGTTTGTTGAGTATGCTGCTCCGCCAACCAAAGGCCGGGTGAAGATGCTTAATACGCCGGAAGAGTTAGTGCGAAGCCTGAGTGACGAGGCAAAACTCATCTAATACATCTAAAAAGAAATCGCCAGAATCAATCACACCATTATTAACAACTTAAATCAGGACGATGTCGATACTTGTATATATCAGAAATGTTGGGGGACAACTCAAAAAACAAAGCCTTGAACTAACTGCTTATGCCAAAGCAATGGCCGATGCCTTAAACCTTGACGTGACAGGTTTGGTAATAGGTACCATCACTAATGATGAATTGAATAAATTAGGCAATTATGGCATGAGCCGTGTACTTAAAGCAGACGATGAAAAGTACAACCAGCGGGTGAACAGAGTTTATGCACGCATTGTGGAGCAAGCAGTCAAAGAGGTGGATGCCAAATACATTTTGTTTCCCGATAATGCGCAGGGAAAAGCCATTGCACCTCGCCTGTCGGTACGTTTAAAAGCCGGCTTTATTCCGCAGGTACTCGACTTGCCTTCATCCTATGCACCCTTCACTGTTAATAAGAGAGCCTTTACCGGAAAGGCCATTGCAACGGTCACAGCCCATACTGAGCGGGTTATTCTGATGCCCATGCTTAATAGTTTTGGATTACGGGAAAGTATCCAGGTGCTGGAGATAAAAAACTTCGAACCACATATTGATGAGCCTGACTCACGATTGGAGCTGGTTGGTAAGCAGTTGAGCGAAGAAGGTGTGCAGCTGGCAGATGCCGATATTGTTGTGAGTGGGGGACGGGGCATGCGCTCGTCTGAGAATTTTGCCATGCTGGAGGAACTGGCTGCCACGCTGGGAGCCGCAACTGCCTGTAGTCGACCTGTGGCCGATGATGGCTGGCGGCCGGCAGATGAACATGTGGGACAAACAGGTAAGATTATTGCGCCAAACATCTATTTTGCCATTGGCATATCCGGGGCTATACAGCATGTGGCCGGGGTGAGCGGTGCCAAGTGCATTGTGGGCATTAACTCCGACCCTGAAGCACCCATTTTTGAGGTGGCCGACTACGGTATGGTGGGCGATGCTTTTCAGATTGTTCCGGAACTGAACACCTTGTTCAAGAAGCATATTCACGAGAATAAGTAAACTTCTGCCTTCTGCCTAACGACTGACAAACTATTAGTATATGAATCAACTTGTTTTTACAATTATACTCATTGCCGCCATGGCGGTTTTGCTACGTTCATTCTGGCAGATACGAGCAAATTTTGCTCTTACCCGGGATGTAGCGTTCGACGGACAGGTGATGAAACGTCTGCGTTTAACCGCAAAAGTCGCTTTGGGACAAACCAAAATTCTGCGCAAGCCCTTCATTGGCCTGATGCATGCTCTTGTGTTCTGGGGTTTTATTGTGATTACTATCGGAAGCCTTGAGATGGTGATTGACGGGGTGTCAGGCTGGCATCGCTCACTAAGTATTCTGGGACCTTTATATACCTTGATAGCTGCCAGCGGCGATGTTTTTGCCTATGTGGTGCTGGCCGGCATTGTTCTGTTCCTGGCTCGTCGTCTGTTGATGCATATCCGGCGGTTCGAAGGCATTGAGCTGACCAAAGCCAATAAAACGGATGCCGCCATTGCCTTGGGTTTTATCATGCTGCTGATGCTGTCCTTGATTGGACTCAATATGACCGATTTGTATTTGCATGGCAATGAGTTGCCAGGCGCCTATCCGATATCTGCCTGGTTGTTGCCCTATTTCGATTTATCAACAGTTAATGCTGAAGTGATGTATAGGTTTTATTGGTGGTCGCACATTTTGCTCATCTTTATTTTTGCCAACTACCTGCCTTACTCCAAGCATTTTCATGTGTTCATGTCCTTGCCCAACGTGTTTTTCAGTAACCTGAATCCGTTGACCTATCTGCCTTCGATGCCTGAAGTACAAAAAGAGGTGGCGCTGATGCTAAGCAGTAATGCTTATGATGCTGCACCACCGGAACAAGCCCAGCGATTTGGGGTGAAGGATGTGGAGGACATCACCTGGAAAAATTACATGGATGCACTGACATGTACCCAATGTGGGCGTTGCACGGAGGTGTGCCCGGCAAATATTACAGGTAAACTATTGTCGCCCCGAAAACTGTTTGTAGATATCCGTGCCCGGATGGACGAGAAAAGTAAGAATGGCTCGGGTAAATTCCTGTTGGGCGATTACATCTCTAAGGAAGAGTTGTGGGCTTGCACCACCTGTAATGCCTGTGCACAGGAATGCCCTTTAAATATCAGTCATCCGAACCTGATAATGGATATGCGCCGTTATCTGGTGCTGGAAGAGGGCGCTGCACCGGATGAGCTTAACGCTATGTTTGCCAATATCGAAAATAACGGGGCACCCTGGAAGTATTCGGCCGAAGACCGCCTGAAATGGACGGAGGCCTAAAGCATTTTTAATCGTAAATCTCACAAATGACAAAGATAGATGTGCCAATAATGGCAGAAGTAAGTGCACAAGGGCATCAGCCTGAATACCTGTTTTGGGTGGGCTGTGCCGGTGCTTTTGATAAACGTTACCAGAAGGTGACGCGCGCCTTTGCGCAAATACTCAATGCGGCAAAGGTGGATTATGCCGTTTTAGGCACCGAAGAAACCTGTACAGGCGATCCGGCCAAACGGGCTGGTAACGAAATGCTCTTTCAGATGCAGGCCATGCAGGTCATTGAAACGCTCAATGGCTATGGCGTGAAAAAGGTTATTTGTACTTGTCCCCACTGTTTCAACATCATTAAAAACGAATACCCCGAACTGGGTGGCGACTACGAAGTCATCCATTATTCAGCGTTTATTAACCAGCTGGTGGACAGTGGTCAGATTCTGGTGAATCAGGAAGGCTTGAAGAATAAACGTATTACCTATCATGATCCTTGTTACCTCGGGCGTGGAAATGGGATATACGAAGCGCCGCGCAAAGTGATTAACCAGTTTAATATCGATTACCGGGAAATGAAACGAGCCAGAAGTTTTTCGCTGTGCTGCGGGGCTGGCGGGGCGCAAATGTTCAAAGAAGCCGAGAAGGGGCAAAAGGAAGTGTATGAAGAACGTACGGCCGATGTAATGGCTACAGGCGCCAATATTGTGGCTACGGCCTGTCCATTTTGCATGACCATGCTAAGCGATGGGATCAAATTTGCCAATAGGGAAGCGGAAGTAATTAATATGGATATTGCTGAGCTCATTGCTCAGAATCTCATGGAATAAAAGAGGAGGCGACTATGGAAACCATCTACCAATCAAAAAATAAGATCAGGATTGTAACGGCTACATCATTGTTTGATGGGCACGATGCGGCCATTAACATCATGCGTCGTATCATGCAGGCATCAGGAGCTGAAGTGATTCATCTGGGTCATAACCGTTCTGTTTTGGAGATTGTAGACTATGCCATACAGGAAGATGCGCAGGCCATTGCGGTCACGTCCTACCAAGGTGGCCATATGGAGTTTTTCAAGTACATGTTTGACCTCTTACACGAGAAAGGAGCTGGCCATATCCAACTGTTTGGTGGTGGTGGAGGTGTTATTCTCCCTCACGAGATTGAGGAGCTGCATCAATATGGCATTGCCGGTATCTATTCGCCGGATGATGGTCGTTCCTTGGGCTTGCAGGGCATGGTGAATCAATTGCTAAAGAAAGCTGATTTTAATCTAACCGAGATGAATGCAGTAGAACGCCTGCCTGCTTTCAGTGATACCCTGAGTCTGGCCAGGTGTTTTACCATGCTTGAGATGGGAGGTGCCCATGTGCAGATCATTCAATCGCTACTTTCGGATGTGGCTGATAATGTAACCATACCTGTTATTGGTATCACCGGAACTGGTGGCGCCGGTAAATCATCGTTGATTGATGAGCTGGTGCGTCGTTTACTGATTGATGCGCCCGCCATGCAAATAGCCATTGTATCCATCGACCCAAGCAAACGGAAGTCAGGTGGCGCTTTGTTGGGTGATCGCATTCGCATGAATAGCATCCACCACGAGAACGTATTTATGCGCTCCATGGCGACGCGTCAAACAGGACAGGCTATTGCGGCCCACCTGAAAGAAGGCGTGGAGCTGCTCAAAGCCGCTGGGGCCGATCTAATCATATTAGAAACTTCGGGCATTGGCCAGGGCGATTCACAGATTATTGATTACAGTAATGTGGCACTTTATGTGATGACGCCCGAATTTGGTGCGCCATCCCAGCTCGAGAAAATTGACATGCTGGATTTTGCTGATTTCGTAGTGATCAATAAATCAGACAAACAGGGGGCGGATGATGCTTTGCGTGATGTGAAGAAACAAGTGCAACGTAACAAACAACTATGGCACCAGCCAACTGATGAGATGCCAGTGTTTTTGAGTAATGCTTCCCATTGTTTTGATGCTGGTGTTAATCACTTTTACCGGGCTTTAACAGCTCAACTGGTGAAAGATTTTCCATCATTGGAAATTAGCTCAACGGATTTCAGCAGACGGGAATCTGGTTTACACACCATAATTCCTTCCAATCGCCGACGCTATTTGGCTGAGATTAGCGAAACGGTTCGAAACTATAACCAGGAGGCTGAAGAACAGGCTGATGTGGCCGGTAAGCTTTGGGCATTAAAGCAAAGCCTTAGTTTGATCAAGCAGGAAAGTGATGCTGTTCAAAACTTAGGTGAGACCATTGAGTACTGGGAGAATAAGCTGCATCCCGAAAATAAAGCTTTGATAGAACATTGGGATGAGTTAATACAGTCGTATAAACAGGAGGAATTTGTATTTAAACCACGGGATAAGGAGATACGTATTCAAACATTTACCCAATCTCTGTCGCACCTGAAGATTCCTAAAATTGCAGTGCCGAAGTATAGCAACTGGGCCGATATTTTAAGATGGCAGCTCAAAGAGAATTTTCCCGGGTTGTTCCCATTTGCGGCGGGCGTATTTCCATTCAGGCGCGAGTACGAAGACCCAACCCGCATGTTTGCGGGGGAGGGAAGTCCCGAGCGCACCAATAAGCGCTTCCATTATCTGTCGGCGGCTCAGCCGGCCCGACGATTGTCCACCGCCTTTGATTCGGTAACGCTCTACGGTGAAAATCCCGATGTGCGCCCCGACATCTATGGCAAAGTGGGGAACTCAGGTGTTTCTATTGCCACTCTGGATGATGTGAAGAAGCTCTATTCGGGCTTTGATTTATGTGCGCCTCTTACGTCGGTAAGCATGACGATTAACGGACCGGCTCCGGTACTGATGGCTTTCTTTTTAAATGCAGCCATCGACCAGCAGTGTGAACTATACTTAGAGGCACATCAGCCTGACTTGCAAACACCACATAAAGCCGATGTGCAATACAATGGCACCTTGCCGGAGGGTAATGATGGACTTGGGCTGAAGCTTTTGGGCATGTCGGGCAATCAGTTACTGGAAGCACATGAGTATGAGCAACTAAAAAATAAAGCCCTGAGAGCTGTTCGTGGTACAGTGCAGGCCGATATACTAAAAGAGGACCAGGCGCAGAATACCTGTATCTTCTCAGTGGATTTTTCACTGAAGATGATGGGCGATGTGCAGGAATACTTCATTAAAAACCAGGTGCGTAATTTCTATTCGGTGTCTATTTCGGGCTACCACATCGCTGAAGCCGGTGCCAACCCCGTGACGCAACTGGCTTTAACGCTGTCCAATGGTTTTACCTATGTGGAGTATTATTTGTCGCGAGGCATGCACATCAATGACTTTGCCCCCAATCTGTCTTTTTTCTTCTCCAATGGCATTGATCCTGAGTTTTCAGTCATTGGCCGGGTGGCTCGTTTGATATGGGCCAAAGCTATTAAGTATAAGTATGGTGGCAATGAAAAGTCGCAAAAACTAAAGTACCATATTCAAACTTCGGGTCGCTCATTGCATGCGCAGGAGATTGAGTTTAACGATATCCGCACGACCTTACAGGCCTTGTATGCCATTTACGATAACTGCAACTCATTGCACACCAATGCTTACGACGAGGCCATTACCACGCCAACAGAGGAGTCGGTGCGCAGAGCCATGGCCATTCAACTAATTATTAACCACGAGCTAGGGCTTAACAAAAACCAAAATTCCTTGCAGGGCTCTTTTATTATTGAGGAGTTGACCGAATTAGTGGAAGAAGCCGTTCTGTTGGAGTTTGAACGCATCAATGCACGCGGCGGCGTGTTGGGGGCGATGGAAACCAATTACCAGCGCAGTAAAATACAGGAAGAGTCCTTGCATTACGAACGGGTTAAAAATACTGGTGAACTGCCGCTAATTGGTGTGAACACCTATTTGTCGAAAAGTGGCTCGCCAACCATATTACCTCGCGAAGTGATACGTAGCAGCGAAGCGGAAAAGCAGCAGCAACTGGGTGCGCTTAATCAGTTTCATCAACATCATAAAGAGCAGGCAGGCCACTACCTTGAGAGACTGAAGCAAGTGGCACTCAATGATGGTAACATCTTTGAAGAACTGATGGACACAGTGAAGCATTGTTCATTGGGGCAGATAACGCAGGCTTTGTACGAGGTGGGTGGACAGTACCGGCGTAATATGTAGTCAGTTAAAAATCGGCTTTTGCTGTAAAGGATAGTTTTTCAAGTGTTGCCGGGTGGATGAATGTTATCGATTCAGCATGCAACATCAAGCGGGCCGATTTTTGACCATATAATGGATCGCCTACAATAGGTGTGTTCAGTCCCAGCTGATGCGCCGCATGAACACGCAGTTGATGCGTGCGCCCGGTTACAGGATAAAATTTTACTCTCGTGCGTCCGTTTTCTCTGTTGATAACTTCCCAATATGTTAAGCCCGATTTGCCATGATCGAAGCATACCACTTGTCGTGGCCGGTCATCTATATCAACACGCAATGGCAGATTGATTTCGCCTTTATCTTTTTCAACAATCCCATCCAACAGGGCGATGTATACCTTTTTAATGGTGTGTGTTAAAAACTGTTTTTGAAGATGCTCGTGCACCTTTTTACTTTTTGCGATCAACATTAGTCCTGAAGTGGCCATGTCCAAACGATGGACAATAAGGGGGCCGCCAGCTGTTGGGAAAAGTTGTTGTGCTTGTATTTGAACGGACTCACCTTGGTCTTTCCCGGGAACGGATAGTAAGCCGGCGGGTTTATTGATTACTGCCAGATGTTCGTCTTCAAAAATAACTGAAAGAGACAGATTTGTTTGGCCGTTGCTTGTTTCAATATTTAGTCCCTGCAGCATGAAGTTGAGGATGGGCTCACACTTGCTTTTACAGGCCGGGTAAAAGTAGTTGTGTTTTCGGATGGCTTTTTGTGGCGATGGTCCCCACCAGAATTCAACCATTGCAAGAGGTGTTAGTTGATGGTTAATGGCATACTGCAGCAACTTTGGCGCTGCGCAATCACCTGTTCCGGCAGGTGGTACTTTTGCATCGGTTTCGGCAAATAGCTGAGATGCACTTTGGTGTTGGCCCAAAAAGTTGTGGAAGAGATACCTATCGAAGAGCTCTTTTTGAACTCTGGCTGATTGTTTTTTTCGGAATCGCTTAAGTTTGGCTATCTCCTCTTGTTTTTCAGCAAGAGCACACTCTATTTCCAATTGTTCTTTTTTGAGTCGCTTCTTAAGCTTTGTGAAGTTGCTCTTTTCTGTCTGACTTTCTTTAATCAACGAGTCAAGAAGAAGTTTGTCGTTGGTGCCCATTCGTGTTTTGGCCCTTTCTTCTTTCGCTTTTTTAATGGCTGTTTTGGTATGCTGTAATTGCTGAGCCGAGCTTTGGATGTGCCTCTCTAACTGTTGTTTTAAGTTATTATACAAAGGGCTTCTTTCCAGCTGTTCAATTTCATCATTGAGTTTGTTCAGCTGTTCTTCTTCTTTCCTGAAAAAGCCATCTGGTTGGGTAATGTCGAATACTTGAGGTACAAATCGGACGCCTTCACAACGGTATTGTTCATTACCCGAATAGGCGGATAAATAGCCAATTTCCCCTCTTGCGTTTTGCGCTACCAAAATACCAAACATTTTACCCTTTTTCATTTCTTCGGGCTGAGGCAGGTGTTTTTCAAGCAGCATCTTGGCTTGAATGCAAAACGGATGAGCTTCGTAATCAAATGGATTAGTGAACAGTAAAGGTCGTTCAGAACCCTTGAGATCTGCGAGAGGAATGAAACACTGCATCTTAATTTACTGATTGGTATTTATTGAGCAAAGTAATTAAAAATAGTTTGAGCAGGCAATGGCTCAAACGGTATGCGTGCGCTTGTTGCTGCAGGTACAATAAAGATTAGAAGGATGAATATAAATAGCCTACTGTCGAGAAAATATGTTATTTTTGGTTACTTTTAATCAACACCATGCTTAACAAATATTTATTTTTTTTTGGCTTACTGCTTATTTGGCACCAGCCTATTTCTGCCCAAACGGATTCCTTGGCTTCTCAGCAGTGGATCGACCGGTTAAATGAACTGAACCGCATGGTGGGTGAAAACGTGGACAGCATCCAGGAATTAGCGCTTCAGCATTTTAAAAAATCACCTCTGAGCAAGAATGAGGCACATGCTTATTCTAACCTGTTTAATGCTGAAGTTTATTATTACACGCAAGAATTAGACAGTTCATTAAAAGCTTACCAAACAGCATTAGAGGCGTTTAAGGCTATTGAGGATTCATCTTACCAGGCCGTCCTCTATAATAACATTGGGTTGATTCACTACCTGAAAGCAAATTATGATAGCGCGTTAATCGCTTATAATCATTCGCTCAATCATGAACTAATGACAGGCAACAAAGAGGGCATTGCCCAGTCGTATCAAAACCTGGGAATAATCTATGGCAAATGGGAGCGGTATGATCAGGTTTATGAGTATTACAATAACGCACGCCAACTTTATGAGGAATTGGGAAACTATTCGGCTCTGGCTGATGTAACCAATAATGTGGCTGTGATTGCCGTAAGAATGGGCGATTATGATAAAGCTTTTTCGCATTACAAACAGGCTTACGATGCTTATAAAAAAAATGGGGATGAAAACAGGATGGCTACTGTCGCATCCAACCTCGGCCGGCTATTCTCAAACACGAATCAATATGAGCGGGCTGCAGAGTATTTTAATGTGGCATTGACTGATTTTGAGCGTTTAGACGATAAGATTGGGTTGGTGCATACCTATAGCATGCTTGGGGAAATGTACTTGAAGAAAGATGATATTGAAGATGCACTTATGGCTTACGAAAAAGCTGGTCATTATAACAGTATGATTGGTTTGCGGGAAATACAGCGCGATAATTTAGATGAGTTATATACCGTATACACACGCCTTGGTAAATATCAGCTAGCTAATCAGGTGCTCGAGCAGTCTTACGCACTTAAAGATTCTATTTATGATCAGCAACAGATAGATAAGCTCATTGAACTTGAGAAAAAGTATCATGCCGAGAAAGGGCAGAAGGAACTCATCCTTCTTCGAGCTAAAGAGGAACGAACACGGCTATATATGTGGGGACTCTCTTTGTTTTTTCTGCTGTTAACGGTTATTGCTCTTATTTGGGTGTATGTGTTAAAAATTAAGGAGAAACAAAGGCGTTTATCCTTAGAGCAAAAAGTACTAAGGACGCAGATGAATCCGCATTTTATTTTCAATTCATTATCAGCCTTGCAGTGCATAATATTGGAAAATAATAAAGAAGATGCTGTCGATTTTGTTGCAGATTTCTCTGGATTGATGCGGATGGTATTGCAATATGCAAAAGAAGAGCATATTACTTTAAAAAAGGAGAAAGAGATTCTGGACCGTTATATGAGTTTACAAAATCGTCGCTTTGATAATCAAATTAACTATCAAATTAATTTCGATGAGCACATTGAACTTGAAAATGTACTGGTTCCTCCAATGCTGACACAACCTTTTCTGGAAAATGCCATCGAACATGGCCAGCTGCACCACGAGGATAGCTATATACATGTTAGCTTAACCCGAAAGCAGGATGTACTCGAATTTTCAATAGAAGATAATGGCATTGGCATTCGAAATGCACTGGAAATTAGTCGGGCAAAAAAACGAAAACATAAGTCTTTGGCGCTGGGCTTGACCCGAGAACGCTTAAACTTGCTAAATGCTCGGGAACAGCGGGAGGATGTAACCCTGCAAATCGAAGATCTTTCAAAGTATGGGCTAAAAGGAACAAGAGTGGTATTTCAGGTACCATTTATGACGTTAAATTAGGGAACAATAGTTTAGTGTTTTTTCATTATGTAGAGTGTTTTCTTTTGTTAATTATCAGATTATTAATAAGTACATTTAGATTAGTATCTATAATTAAGTAATCATGGCTGATTGTCTATTAATTTCCTTAATCAATGAGGATTATTTTAGCAAATTTTTAAAATTAATCTTAGTGCGAACTATACATGGTCGAACAGTAAAAAACTTTATTATATTTGCGCCAATTTTGTATTATACTATGGAGCAGATACCATAATAAAAACGGGTGGGACTGAAAAACCTTACGAGTAAGATGATAAATTTTTAATCTAATTATGAAAAAAATCAAGAATTATGTTGCTTGTTTAGCCTGTACGGCATTATTGGCAAGCTGTACTATGACGTTACCAGTTGCAACAACTAGTAATCCAACAGGTTCAAAAGTTGGTGTTTCTAAAGCAACAGTTGTTTTAGGTTTATATTTCGGACAAGATGCAAGTATCGGAAAAGCTGCCAAGAATGGTGGTGTTACCAAAGTATCAACTGTAGATCAGAAGCACACTAATATATTGGGACTATTCCAAACTTTTGAAACAATTGTTACAGGAGAATAACATTTAAATGAAGCTGTCCAAATAGAGAATGTTATGTGATATTCTTTACGGACAGCTTCACTCATTATTATATTGTTTATGAAAAATGTACCTAAGTCTATTTGCCTCTTTATTGGGCTATTTTGTCTTTCAATTGGGTTAAGTGGGCAGGCAAAAGGAAAGTATTATCTCTCTTATTTAAGGGAGGAAGGAAGTATGCTTTATTTTATAAAACCAATAAGTTTTAGTGAGAAGGTTAATATGGATATTACTTTTGTTAAAGATAGTTTTGCAACTATTAACTTTTCAATTTTATCCGATTCAGGTGGTAGTAAGATTGATAGCCTATTTCTGGAAAATGAAAACTTTAGCTTTGGTTTAACTGATCATAAACTATTATTCGAAGAATTTGATAATAGAGCGTGGGAGGCTAGATATACTGCTGAATGTAAATATGAAGAACTGGTTAAAGTTTTTACCAATGATAGCTGGGGCTTGGTGATATTTACAAATGGTGTGCAGCGGTCCTATAAAATTAAATCAAAAAGCAAAAAGAATATTCACGTTATAAATCAGCGAGTATTTCTTGCAAATTAATTAGTCGGACTATGAGAGGCCTAATTACAATTCTTATTATTGGTTTTATTACGGCATGTAATGGCGGCAAAAGTAGCCAAAGACAAATCAAGAGCGGACTAATCGAGGTTGATGATCATTATTTGTGGAAGATAGATTCTATTGGAGGCTGGGAATATGTATCTATGGGTGAAATCCAAAATATTGAAGAGAGAGGGCAACAACTTATCAATGAATTAACAGAAGAGGAGGTTGAGGTAAGTCATGAGAATTTAGTCTTACTTAAAAAGGATGATTTTAATTCGTTAATTGTAACCCGTCAGTTGCATAGTTCCTTAGGTGGGCCGACTTATAATGTTGTTCAGGATAATATGTTTGAGGCAATTATTGAAACATATAAAGCACAGGAGATTAAATTTACTTACGAAGTTGGTGTTGATACCATTGGAGGTTTGGTTTTTAAGGCCCTGGAAACAGATATATATGCCTTTGAAAGCGATACGGTAATTTTGTCCCAAAAAATATGGGATAGGCTGTTTGACAACTATTCTTTTACAATCAACATTAATTACTCTAATAAGGAAGATGAAGAGTTGTTGAGAAGATTAGTGAATGAATCTTCATTTATCAAGATATAGTTTGCTATATAATAGCGTACTATAGATTGGTTGGAAGTTAATAATGCCCTGCGAGTAGTAGTTTATTTACGACCAAAATCTGCAGGTATTTCTCCCCAGTTTTTAGTATCCCATTTTAATATTTTCACCTTAATTGGGTTATTCTTCAACCATTCTTCAGCTCGCCTGACGAGTTCAAACAGGTCTTTGGTTTTAGGAGTCTCGGCAAGTTTTGATTTGCACTGCTTTTTCATCACCCAGCCAATAGCGATCTTGGAGTCGGAGTAGATAGGTAGATTCAGATTGTGCTTCTGTAAGTAGGAAATGCCATGCACCAAGGCAAGAAACTCACCAATATTATTGGTTCCCAGGCTGAATTTCTGATGAAAAAGTTGCCTGCCATCGTGGGTGTAAACTCCTTGATACTCCATTACACCGGGGTTGCCACTACAGGCCGCATCTACGGCAATACTATTTTTGATGATTGATTTAGTAGCTTGAAGTGATGGTTTGCTCACCGGTTTTGCTCCAGCCTGTTTGTTAATATATTCACCGTAACTTCGGCTAAAGGCCTCTTGTGCTTCCTTTAAACTGGCAAATCCCTTAAATTTAGCGGCAGGGTATCCTTTTATTTGTGCCTGACAATCGGGCCAGCTATTATAAATGCCTGGTTGAGCGCCCACCCAAACCACATAATACTTGTTTTTTGCCATGTTACTAAAAATTATTGCTCAGCAAATATACTGGTATCTTAGGGCTCAACAAAGTCCATTTCCTCTATTAGGTTATGCGCTTGTGCCATTTTATCGACCACCAAAAGCACATAACGGATATCGACACAAATACATTTTTGCAGATCGGTTTCAAAAGCCAGATCGCTCGTCATGGCTTCCCAGTTCCCATCAAACGCAAGACCAATCAGCTCCCCTTTGCCATTTATTACCGGACTGCCACTGTTCCCACCTGTAATATCATTATTGGTAAGAAAGCAAACAGGCATTTGTCCATTGGGCAGCTGATAATCTCCAAAGTCTTTGTTTTGGTAAAGTCTTTTTAGCTGTATTGGTACGTTGAAGTCAGTAAGCTCCTTGTTTTCCTTTTCAATAATGCCTTTAAGAGTTGTGAGGTATTTGTACTTAACCCCATCCTTAGGCTCATAATCACCAACAAAGCCATAGGATAGACGTAAGGTACTGTTAGCATCTGGATAAAAGGATTGCTGATGGCCTTGCGACATATAACCTTGCAGCAATAGCCGTTGCGAATCCTTAAATTGGATCAGTAATTTCTCGTGCACCTCAATAATCTGGTAAACATGCGACAGTACCTGGTAGGAAAATGCAATTGCAGGATCGCCAAAAAGGGTCTCTTCATCATTGGTTTTAAATAGCGCGAGTACCTTTTGGGGATTGGTGAATGCTGTTGTTTTAAATAATTCGGAGGTATAGCCCGAGGGATCATCCATGTATTTTTTACCTAGTAAAGATTCTGCGTTAGGACGTAAGCTTTCCGGAATGTTGTTCAGGTAATATTTCAACATTACTTCAAATACTTGTTGGTCCAAATGGGCATCGTAATCTTTATAGAGCGAATGAATAGTACTGAGTACTTCTGCTTTATGTTGTTTAAATGTAGGCTTTTCCCGATGTTCCTGTAACTCCATAAAGAGCGTGCTGATTTCAAGTGCAAAACCTACAAGCTCTGTACCCTGAAGCATGGTTTCTTCGGTAACAGTTTTGGCATGGGTTAGTTTTTTTCCAAGCATGTACGAGGCTTCAATCACCGGCAGTAGCTTACCATATTTGTCTTCAAGCAGCGAATCTTGCCCAATCCAGTTCTTGAAGGAAGCCTCCTTATCTTTCCGTTGGGCAATAACACCCAACTTTTCCATGGCTTTATTTTGTCCGATTGCATACTTCCAGTAATTGCTCGAGGATGAATACTTTGCTGCGTATTTGATATTTGTTGCCTCGGAGCGTTGCATGGCCTTGTCCCATATTGCTTGTTTGATGCCTCTTACTTCGGCCACAACAGGATTAACCACTTCTTTAATCTCTTTAACCCCAAAGGAGCTTAGGTAACGTTGCGTGTGTCCGGGGTAGCCAAGGGTCATCGTGAAATCCCCTTTTTGATAACCTTGTGTGCTTATTTGAAAATGCTTGCGGGGAGTGAAGGGAATATTGTTCGGGGAGTACTCAGCTGGCGAACCATCGGGCGCACAATATACTCTAAAGAAACTAAAATCTCCTGTATGTCTGGGCCACATCCAGTTATCTGTGTCGCCTCCAAATTTTCCAATAGAGGAGGGAGGAGTCCCAACGAGTCTTACATCTTTGTAGGTTTGAGTCAGAAACAAAATATAGGTATTGCCATAAAAGAATGACTTTACCCGGGCCTTGAGCTTAGTACGTTCATAAGCTTCTTGCTCAATGACTTCAATTAGACTGTCAACAGCCAGTTGGCGTTCAGAACCATTGAGAGTGTCTACAGCCTTGCCAATGCGAGTGCTTACATCGTGCGCTTCAATCAGCAGAGTAGCTGTTTTTCCCGGGTTTGGCAGCTCTTCCGATAATGATTTTGCCCAAAAACCATCTTCCAGGTAGTTGTGTTCGAGGCTGCTGTGCTGCTGTATTTCGTTATAGCCACAGTGGTGGTTGGTAAGCAGTAAGCCTTTGGAGCTAATAAACTCGCCGGTGCAGGCCCCATCATCCAACGAAACTACGGCATCTTTTAATGATGGTTGTGAGTGACTGTAAACGGATTCAAATGGGATGTGCAGCCCTTTTTGCTGCATGTTTTCTATTTGATTGTCGCTGAGTAAGAAAGGAAGCCACATGCCTTCATCAGCTTTAAGAGCAGATGAGAACAGCAGTGTTAGTATCGTGATAAATGTAATGCGCATTGAATTTGCTAGCTTTTTATTCGGGTGGGACGAAACTACAAGATTATACGTGGGATTACTATGACTTGCTTATGTTTTAAATAATTTTAACAAAAAAGGGCTGCCGTTATGGTTCGGCAGCCCTTTGTGTCTCTCAGTTACAGAGAGTTATTTTATTAGTGTCATTTCATCAATGAGGTTGGTCGCACCTGCATATTTATCAATGATAAATAAAACGTAGCGGATATCCACATTGATACATTTTTGTAGTTCGTTTTCAAAGGCAATGTCACCACTCATGGCTTCCCAGTTGCCATCAAATGCCAGACCAAACAGGTGACCTTCTGCATTAATAACCGGGCTTCCACTATTTCCTCCGGTAATGTCATTGTCTGTTGTGAAACAAACCGGCATGTAGCCTGCTTCATCAGCATACTGGCCATAGTCTTTATTTTTCCAAAGCTCTTTCAGTTTGGCCGGTACCACAAATTCGAAGTTATCTGGATCTTCCTTTTCCATAATGCCTTCAACAGTTGTGTAGTGCTTGTAAACCACCCCATCTTTGGGTTCATAATCGCCCACTTTTCCGTAAGATAGACGCATGGTGAAGTTAGCATCCGGATAAAATACTTTATCGGCTTTCATCTCCATCAGGCCGGCAATAAACAGGCGGTTGTTTTTATTGATGCTGATAAGACTTTCTTGCTCCATTTGCTTAATCTCTTTGTACTTATCCAATGAGGACACACCAGCCTGATAGGCGAGATCTTTTTGCAATACCTTTAGCGAAGGTTTTTCGAGGAAGGCATTGAAGCGGGCTTCATCCATAAAAATGGATTTGTTGTACAGCTCGTCTGCAAACTTCTGGAAATCACCTTTAAATTTCTTATTAACGGTGTTGTAAAATGAAGGATGGTATTTTGTTTCGATATCATCGTTATACAATTTTAGCAAGGCACCAATTACTTTGCGGTCTGTTTCAGCATAGTAATTTTTGTAGAAGCTTTTACCGGCTTCTTTCAAGGCTTCAACAGCTGCGTTAATCTTCTCCTGATTTTCCTCTTCCAGAGCTTTCTCCAGTCCTTTTGCATTAAGCGCAAAGTAGAAAACTTCAGCGCCTCGTAATTGACATTCGGCAAGGAAAGAGGTAGCCGACATAAATGGAGCGCGTTGTTCATACGCTTTTTCAAGCTCACTCAGTACATTGCCATATTTGGCTTGGCGGGCTTTATCGGCGTTCACCCAGTTGGTAAACTCTTTTTCTAACTCGCGCTTTTGTCCGAGTACATTCAAGTTTTCTAAACCGCGGTTCATGCCGATACTGTTTTTCCAGTAGTTAGAGCTGCCGGCAAATTTAGACGCATACTGAATATTAACTTTTTCATTAGCGCGCATATCTTTTTGCCAAATGTCTTGCTTAATGCCGCGAGGTTTAATGCGGGCGTGGTTAATAATGTCCATGCGCTCTGTAATACCCCACGATGTAAGGTAACGCTCTGTGCTTCCCGGAAATCCAACCGTCATAGCGAAGTCGTCCTTTTGTACACCTTTTAATGATACAGGCAGGTGATGAGCTGGCTTATATGGTTTGTTGTTTTTTGAGTATTTAGCAGGTTTACCATCTGGTCCGCAGTATACTCTAAACATGCTGAAGTCGCCAGTGTGGCGCGGCCACATCCAGTTATCGGTATCAAAACCAAACTTACCAATTGATGATGGTGGTGCGCCAACAAAACGAACATCCTCAAATTTTTCGTAGGCAATCAGATAGAACTGGTTGCCTTCAAAATAGTCCTGTACTCTAATTTGATACGCGTTGCCTTTTTGTGCCTCTTCAATTAATTTAGCTGATACTTCTTTAATTTTTGCGGCCCGCTCAGCTTCAGTCATTCCCTCTTTTAGTTCAGCGTTTATATCGGCAGTTACGTCAGTCATGTATTTTAAAAATGTAACTGATAAGCCCGGAGCTGGCAGCTCTTCATCGAAGCTTTTAGCCCAAAAACCGTCTTTTAAATAGTTGTTTTCCACTGAGCTTAACTCCTGAATTTTGCCATACCCGCAGTGGTGGTTGGTCAGCACGAGTCCCTGATCGGAAATCAGCTCACCAGTACATCCGCGCCCGAAAATAACGATGGCATCTTTTAAACTGCTGTTATTGATGCTGTAAATTTCTTCTGCAGAAAGTTGTAAGCCCATCTCCTGCATTTTTTCCATATTTAACTTGTTGATGAGTGGCAGTAACCACATTCCCTCATCTGCCTTTGCAAATTGCACAAAACCCAGACAGGCAATAAGCCAAATCGCTGCTATTCTTCTCATAAATTGTGTTTTTAAGACATTAAGTTGCTTACAGATTTTTAGTCTTGCTATTAGTTGTAAATGAAAAACTTATAAACAATAAAACCCTTTTCAACTTATTGAGTCCGTTAATTTATCATCTAATTTTGGGAGCCAAAGATATAATTTTCTGGCAATTATGGGCAGGTAGTCGTCAATAGGCTTAATGAAATGCTGGATTTTCAATCTATCTGCCTGGTTGATGGTGATGACTTCAATTGGCAAATTAGATTAACACTAAAAAGCAATTAATAGTATCAATAATGTTAAATAATAAACAAAACGTTTGTGTTATCAAGAAAATTCATATTTTCATACTCATATTTAATCACTTAACTAAATGAATATGAAAAAAGAATTAATGGTCATGGCTGTGTTGGCTTTTTTAGCAACAGCTTCATTTGCTCAAACAGAAAAGGGTAAAGTAGTTTTCAGTGGTGCGTCAGATTTATCATTTTCTTCGATGAAATATCAACAAGAATATGATGGAGAAGATATGGGGGATGATTCGAAGATGAATACCTTTAATATTAAACCATCAGTGAGTTACTTTGTGATTGATAATTTATCTCTAGGTCTTGCACTTGATTTTGAAAGTCAAAAAGTTGAAGACTATAAAGAGACTTCGTTCATGGTTGGTCCTATGGTTCGTTACTATTTTGGGACTAGTAATATTAAACCATTTATTCAAGGTGATGTTATGTTCGGAAGCTATAAAGAGGACGACGATGGATGGGATAGTAAAAAAAAGCTTTCAGCCTGGGATCTTGGGGCTGGAGTTGCAATTTTTGTTAATGATTTTATCTCAGTTGATTTAGGTTTAGGTTATGTTTCACTTACGGCGACAGATGATGAGGATGATAAGAGTAAGGTTAAAGCAAGTGGGGTTGTATTTAACGGAGGTTTTTCAATTGTATTCTAAGTTGACTTTATATGATGTATAAAAAAGCCGGCCTTGTGCCGGTTTTTTTTATTTTGTTAATCTCCTTTACAGGAGTTGTTTTTATTTGTTACAAATGCATGGCGCGTCTTTAATTGAGATGCTTCTATCAAAAGAGCAATAAGCTGCGGTTGTGTTTGAGAATAGAATGGGCGCTATTCAAAAAGCCGCATTTGCTCGTCCAGCAAACGGAAGCTGCGCCGGTGGATGGATGAAATGCCATGCTCCTTAATGGCAGCCCGATGCGCCTTGGTGGGGTAGCCCTTATTTTTGTTCCAGGCATAATGCGGGTGTTGTTCGTGCATTGCTTCCATGTATTCATCGCGATGGGTTTTAGCCAGCACACTGGCAGCAGCAATCGACAGGTATTTGCCATCACCTTTAACAATGCAGCTGTGATTTATATCTTTATAAGGAATAAAGCGATTTCCATCAATCAGTAAATGTTGTGGTTTTATTTTTAATTGGTCAATGGCGCGGTGCATGGCCATATACGACGCTTTTAAAATATTTATTTCATCTATTTCCTGATGGTCGACAAATGCGACAGCCCAGGCAAGCGCCTCCTTTTCGATAATTGGCCGTAGTTTTTCCCGCTGTTTCTCGGTCAGCTGTTTAGAGTCGTTAAGCAATTCATGCTTAAAGTCCTGGGGGAGTATGACGGCTGATGCGACCACAGGGCCCGCTAAACAACCCCGTCCGGCTTCGTCACATCCTGCTTCAATTACATCTTTATTAAGGTAGGATAATAAATTTGCCATGTTTGATAAGTCAGTAGTTATTCTTCTTTTACCTCCTAACTAGCGTTCGTTGTAAATCACTTCCAGTACTGTTTGTCCAACAGCTTTCAAGGTATTTTTATCGATGTTATCCATATTATCATCATGGGTGTGCCAGTGGCTGCCAAAGCTGGTTGGTGAAGTCGGATCGTGCTGTATGATATCTATGCACGGAATATTGGTTAGCTGGTTGACGTAAACATGATCATCAGTTATCATGCCTCCCTGCTCGAAAACAAAGTATTGCCCATACCCTAAATCGGCTGCTGTATTCCAAACGCGATCGACGATTTCGGGCGCAAAATCGAGCGAATAGAGCTCTTTGTAGAAAAGGGCATTTTGTGCCCCCACCATGTCGAGCAGTATGCCGTAACGGGCGGTGTAATTTTGTTTGTGTGGATTTTTCCCCCAGTATTGGGAGCCCAGGCACCAAGTGTCTTCTTTGTAAGGTACATCCAGGTGGGCAGGTCGTCCGTAGTCTTCTGCATCGAAAAAGATGATATCGATCCCCAGCTGATGTCCTGCCTGTCCTATTTGACGGGCTATTTCCAGAAGTACCCCAACGCCGCTGCCTCCATCGTTGGCGCCATCGATTGGTGTATTGCGCTTAGCTGCATCTTTATCGTAGTCGGCAAACGGGCGAGTGTCCCAGTGCGCAAAGAGCAGGATGCGATTGCTTTTTTCGGGGTTGTATTGCCCAATGATGTTTTTTGCTTTGAGTACGGTGTTGTCGAACGCTATCACATCCGCCTCCTGAACGATGACATCGGCACCAAAGCGCTTTAGCTCACTGGCCAGGTAGTTGGCACAGGCTGCATGTTCGGCTGTGTTTGGCACACGGGGACCAAACGCCACCTGTTGCGCCACATAGTGGTAGGCCGAGTCACTGTTGAAAACGGGTGTTTCTACTTGTGGCGTTGTGCTTGCAGATACAGTTGTTGTCTTCTTGTCTTTTTTGCTGTTGCAGCTAAAAAAAAGCAGGCTGGAAATTAGTGCCAAACCTGCTGCTGTATGTTTTAGTGTCATTCGCATTTATTTTATGCTCCACTCGAAGCCATCTTTGGTGTCCTTTATTTCAACGCCTAAAGCTTGTAATTCATTTCTGATTTTATCAGCTGTTGCCCAATCTTTGTTTGCTTTGGCATCTATCCTTAAATTGAGAAGTAGATTGATGGTTTCACTCAGTAGCTCACCGTTGGCCTGATTGTCGCCTTCAGCAGTTGCTGGCAATCCAAGTATATTCACCACCATTTCCTTCATTAATTGCTTCAATACTTCCAAATCTTCGCTGGTGAGTGTTGCTTTTCCAGCCAGCATGCTGTTGATGTATTTTACAGCATCGAACAGATGCGCGATGAGGATAGGCGTATTCAAGTCATCGTTCAGCGCAGCATAGCATTTGTCTTTTAGTTCAGCAACCTGAAACGATGAACTATCTGAAGGTTGTAGCTTATCGAGTTTGCCGCATGCTTCAAGCAGCCGTTCTAAACCTTTTTGGGATGCTTGTAGTGCTTCATTCGAAAAGTCGAGTGTACTGCGGTAATGGGCTTGTAAAATAAAAAAGCGAACAGTCATTGGACTGTAGGCCTGGGCCAGTTTTTCATGCTCACCTGAAAACATTTGTTCCAGTGTAATGAAGTTACCCAGCGATTTTCCCATTTTTTGGCCATCAATGGTAATCATATTATTGTGCATCCAATAACGGGCTGGTGTGTGGCCATTGGTGACGGTACTTTGGGCAATTTCGCACTCGTGATGAGGGAACAATAAATCCATTCCACCTCCGTGAATATCAAATTCAGTACCCAGGTATTTAGCACTCATTGCAGAACACTCCAGGTGCCACCCTGGGAATCCGTCGCTGAAGCGCGATGGCCAGCGCATTATGTGTTCGGGACTGGCTTTTTTCCAGAGGGCAAAATCAAAGCTGTTGCGTTTTTCAGTCTGCCCATCCAACTCACGCGTTGTACTCAACAGGTCGTCGATGTTACGGCCGGAAAGTTGTCCGTAGTGATTGGATTGGTTGTATTTTTCAACATCGAAATAAACCGAGCCATTGCTTTCGTAGGCCAGCCCTTTTTTTAGAATATCCTCAACTATCTGCAGTTGTTCGATAATATGTCCGGACGCCCGAGGTTCAATGCTTGGCTTTTGCACGTTAAGCAGATCCATGTAATAGTGGTAGCGGTCGGTATAAAACTGAACCACTTCCATGGGCTCCAACTCCTCCAATCGGGCTTTTTTGGCAATTTTATCCTCACCAGTATCGGCATCGCTTTCCAAATGGCCTACATCTGTAATGTTACGTACATAACGAACTTTGTAGCCACTGTGCTTCAGGTATCTGAATAAAATATCAAAAGTAATTGCCGGGCGAGTATGGCCTAAATGGGGGTCGCCGTATACAGTAGGACCACATACGTACAAGCCAACATGCTTGGGATTAATGGCCTTAAATTCTTCTTTTTTACGCGAAAGAGTGTTGTATATAACTAATTTATTGTCCATGCTTGCAGAAACCTAATCATTGTTTAAACAAGCTGCTAAATTACAAAAATCTGATGAATGGCGATGCAGATGATTAGTAGATGTGTGCTTTTATCGCTCTTCCGTCTTTACCGCTTTGCCATTTTGATAATGGATAACTTTTATTAGTTGGTTGTCAGAGTTGTAAAAACAGTGTTTGCCGGTAAAAATTTTGCCGTTCAGGAAGAAGCCTTGCTTTTCAACCATGCCATGACGCGTGTACACCACATGGTTGCCAGTGCCATTAAAGGTATTGTACTCTTTTATTTCTATAGATTGTTGTGGAGCTACTTCTTCAGTGGTTATATTTTCGGTAATAGCTACGTTTTCCATGAATTCACCATTGTGGTAAACACGTTCGGTGACCAGCTTTCCTTTTTCATCATAAATTTTTAGCGTGCCAGTTGCTTTTCCGTTGGCCCATACGCCATCGTATTTCAGAACGCCATTTTCATGATAGTATTTTTGAGTGCCGGTTCGGTTGCCTGCATTATCATAATGCCAATCGTAGGCTAAGCGGCCATTTTTATTGTAGTACTTATAATTCCCCTGCCAGTGGTCGATGTGCCAAACTCCTTCCTCTGAGATTATGCCATTGTCGTAGTAAAATTGAGCAGGACCGATGGCTTTGCCATTTTTATAGGTGATTTTATGTTTTATATTTCCACTGGGAAAATAGCTAATCCAAGCGCCATCTTTCTGATCTGATATGTATTTGCCTTGCTCGAGTAGTTTATCTCCATTATTGTTAAATCGAATCCATAAGCCTTGTTTGCGATTTTGTATATCTGAGTAGTTGATGGTATCTCCGTTGTATACTTCGTAGGTTTGAGTCAAGGCAGAGCTGCTTATAATCAAGCATATAATAGTAATAGCTTGTCGCATTTTGTTTTTATATTGGGTGTTGTGTAGTTAAACTTATTCGTATTATCGACCTTTGTTTATACTGAAAAAACAGTAAAAGGTTATCGTAAGTTCAAAAGAAATAGAAAACCGAATAATTTCATACCTTTGATTGAAACTACCACAAGGTGTTTAACAATAGCCCGAGGCCGGTATATCCCTAACATATTGCCGGTACTATCCCCCCACACTTAAATTAATAATTATGGGAAAGAAGAAACAGAAGACATCAAGAAAAACAGAATTAAAACAATTGATACAAGGATTATTTTTTAATGATCCCAAACGCACATTTAATTACAAGCAAGTGTCCGGCTTGCTGGAGGTCAAAAAGAAAACAGGTCGTCAACAGGTGCAAATCATCCTCAATGAACTGTTTGAGTCAGGTTATTTAACGGAAGTAGCAGCCGGGAAGTACAAGCTGCTCAGCAGAGGTTCAACACTGACTGGTAAAGTGGACATGACGGCTACAGGTTCGGCCTATGTTGTTCCTGATGAGGAAAATGAAGGCGGGGATATTTTTATTCCTCGCAATAACATGAACCAGGCGCTGCATGGCGATCATGTAAAAGTATTTATGCATGCGAGGCGTCGTAATCGTCAGCCCGAAGGAGAGATTGTTGAGATATTAAAACGGAAGCGTGAGACCTTTGTTGGGGTCATGCAAATATCCAGAGGTTATGCCTTCTTAGTTGTCGACGACCGGGTGATGCCGCATGATATTTTTATTCCTCCAAAAGCATTGAAGGGTGCTAAAGATGGGCAAAAAGCCATTGCGCGGATTGTTGAATGGCCCCAAAGAGCCAAAAACCCGATTGGTGAAGTGGTGGACGTATTGGGAGATGTGGGTGACAACCAAACGGAGATGCACGCTATTTTGGCCGAGTTTAATCTGCCTTACCGTTACCCTCAGGAAGTTATTGATGAGGCCGAAACCATAAACGCAGAAATAAGTCCTGAAGAAATCAAACAACGTCGCGACTTTAGAGAGGTGACAACGTTTACGATTGACCCGGCTGATGCAAAAGATTTTGATGATGCCCTTTCTTTGCAAAAGCTCGATAATGGAAACTGGGAAGTGGGCGTTCATATTGCCGATGTAACTCATTATGTAGATACAAAGTCGTTGCTCGAAAAGGAAGCCTACGAGCGGGCCACCTCTGTTTATTTGGTAGATAGGGTGGTACCGATGTTGCCTGAGCGACTCAGTAACTTTATTTGTTCACTGCGTCCCGATGAAGAAAAGTTGTGCTTCTCGGCTGTGTTTGAGATGGACGAGCAGGCGAACGTTGTAAACAGTTGGTTTGGCCGAACAGTTATTTATTCCAACCGCCGCTTTACTTACGAGGAAGCCCAGGAGATTATCGAAACAGGTAAAGGCGACTTGGCTGATGAGGTACTGACCCTCGATAAGCTGGCAAAAGCTTTGCGTCAACAGCGTTTCAGGGACGGGTCGGTGGACTTTGAAAGAGTAGAGGTTAAGTTTAACCTGGATGACAAAGGAAAGCCCTTAGGTGTTTTCTTTAAGGAATCAAAAGATGCCAACAAGCTGATTGAAGAGTTTATGCTTTTAGCCAATAAAAAAGTAGCACAATTGATTGGCAACAAAGAGTTGGATAAAGGACACAGAGCAAAGGCAAAAACATTTGTATACAGGGTTCACGATGTACCAAATCCCGATAAGTTTGAGAATTTCGCATCTTTTGTGCGCCGTTTTGGTTATGAGGCCATGCCAAAAGGAATTGAAACAGTGAGTGCTTCGCTTAATCGTTTGCTGGAAGAGGTAAAAGGAAAAGGGGAGCAGAACCTGATTGAAACACTGGCTATCCGAACAATGGCCAAGGCCATCTACTCTACCCATAATATTGGGCATTACGGGTTGTCGTTTAAATTTTATTCGCACTTTACTTCGCCTATTCGACGCTATCCGGATATGATGGTGCATCGCCTCCTTCAGCATTACCTCGATGGCGGTCGTTCAGTAAGCGAAGAGGAGTATGAGGATAAATGTGAGCATAGTTCAGACATGGAACAACGGGCCGCCGATGCTGAAAGGGCATCCATAAAGTATAAGCAGGTAGAGTTTATGAAAGACCATGTTGGTGAGGCATTCGATGGCGTCATTTCAGGTGTAACCGAGTGGGGATTGTATGTCGAAATTATTGATAATAAGTGCGAAGGCATGATTCCAATTCGTGATTTGGATGATGACTTCTACCATTTTGATGAAGATAACTATTGCCTGGTAGGCAGAAAATATAACCGAACTTACCAGTTAGGCGATCAGCTAAAAGTTGTTCTTGCCAGTGCCAATCTTGAAAAGAAACAGCTTGATTTTGCATTGGCCGAAACAGATGCCAATTCGACTAAATAATTCGAGTAAATATAACAGGCTGTATAATAGTCATCTGTGGTGTGTAACTTTTTGAATGGCGTATTTTAGTGTTTTGATTAGGGAAAAGTATTCTTATTTTTGTAACCAGAATTAATTAATATAAGACGGGATGACGATAGGAGTTGCTTATCCATCTGAAACGACTAGTGATGGAATGCGCGTTGCAATAATTGAGGCGGCCAGAGAGCTGTTTGCAAAGTTTGGCTACAAAAAAACGACTATGGAAGATATTGCCCATGCACTGCGCAAGGGTAAAAGTTCTCTTTATTATTATTTTAAAAATAAGGAGGAAATCTTTCAGGCTGTTATCGAGTTGGAAAAGGATATACTTTTTACTGAACTGAATAAAGTAGTTGACTCGGATTTGCCCCCAAAAGATAAGTTCAAAGAATATGTAATTACTAGGATGAAAACCATTCATATGCTGGAGAATTACATGAAGGTTCTGAAAGATGATGCTTTGGGGGTTTATGATTTCTTTGATAAACTCAGAGGAAAAGGTGAGGCGGAAGAAGCGGCCCTGCTGACAAAAATGCTTGAAGAGGGACAGAAAGATGACAGCTTTTTGGTGAAGAATGTACATATGGCTGCAGTAGCCATTGCCATTGCACTGAAAGGATTGGAAGGTCCTCTTTTTCAGGCGATGGATAATTTTGATGATTTTAAAGTGCAGATAGATAATATTTTGAATATTCTGTTTTTTGGAATTGTTAAACGATGAACCAGGCAAAACATTAACCACCACACAATACAACCATATTATGCCAATTAAAATACCAGACGCATTGCCGGCGCGGCATGTTCTGGAAAGCGAAAATGTATTCGTTATTGGAGAAACAAGGGCGATTCATCAGGATATAAGGCCGTTGAAAATACTGATTCTTAACTTAATGCCATTAAAAATTGCCACGGAAACTCATTTGCTACGGGCACTTTCTAATAGTCCATTACAGGTTGAGGTGGATTTTCTGATGACATCGAGCCATGTATCCAAAAATACGCCCCGTGAGCATTTATTTGCTTTTTATAAGGTGTTTGATGAGGTGCGCTCATCAAAATACGATGGGATGATTATAACGGGAGCTCCCGTGGAGCTGATTGACTTTGAGGAGGTAAACTATTGGTCTGAACTAACCGAGATAATGGACTGGAGCAAAACCAATGTTACCAGTACTTTCCATATTTGTTGGGGGGCTCAGGCAGGATTATTTCACCATTATGGCATTAAAAAGTTTCCGTTGGCAAAAAAGATGTTTGGTATTTTTGAACATACAGTGGAGCAGCCCGAAGAGCCTTTAATGAGAGGATTTAATGATGTATACCATGCGCCGCACTCGCGTTACACCGAGGTGAAGGAAAGTGAGGTAGCAGCGCATCCCGATTTACTTATTCTGTCAAAGTCGGAGCAGGCCGGCGTGTACATGGTGATGTCAAAAGACCGGCGGCAAATATTTGTGACAGGTCACTCCGAATACGATGCAACAACGCTTCGCGAAGAGTATGAACGCGATGTAGCTAAGGGACTGGATATTGACGTTCCTTATAACTATTTTCCGGATGATGACCCGTCTAAAGAGCCCATGGTATTATGGAGAAGTCATGCCAGTTTATTGTATTCCAACTGGTTAAATTACTACGTATATCAGGCAACTCCATTTCAGCTTGAACAAATAAAATAGCTATGAAACACTTACTGGCCACCGATTTGGATGGAACCATTTTAGAGCATAAAGGCACATTTAATTCAGCAGATTTAGAGGTGCTCAACCAGCTGGGTGATGAAGGCGCTATTAGAGTGGTAGCTACAGGACGTACTTTACAATCGGCCCTTAGTGTACTGTGGGCTGATTTTCCCATTGACTACCTAGTGTTTTCATCGGGTGCGGGTATCTATTGCTGGAAAGAAAAACGAATATTGCAGACCAGACATTTGGGCTATCAAAGAGCGAAGCAGCTGGTGGCTGTTTTTCAAAAGCACCATGTTGAGTATACGCTGCATTATCCGATTCCGGAAAATCATCTGTTTTTTCACCCGGAAGGAGATGGTAAACATCCTGATTTTGAACGTTACCTTCAATTTAATCAGGCGCATGCAGAGCTGATAAATGGCTTAGTGCCTGAAATGGATTATACACAAACACTAGCCTTTATGCCTGATATGTCGGTTTTTCAAGCCATCGAAGCCCAGGTGCAGGATGTGAAGGTGGTGCGCGCTACATCACCCATTGATGGATGCAGCATTTGGATGGAGTGTTTTGATAAAGAAGTGTCAAAAGCCAATGGGATATTGGATGTTTGTCGATTGGAAAATATTGATGAGGCGAAGGTGGCTGTGGTTGGGAATGATTATAATGATTTGGATATGCTCAATAGGTTTGCGAATGCATTTGTGGTTGCTAATGCCCCACAAGAGCTTAAGCAGCAGTATACGCAACTGTGCTCCGTAGTTAATGCGCCCCTTAATGATTGGAAGTTGCGATTTAGTTTTTGACTTCAGCCGACAAGGGATAGCGGGTGTTGATAGCATCCACAAATACGGCTTTTACTGAACCGATCAAAATTTTGGCTTCCACAATAATGGGAATTCGGTTCGCGTCGTCTGTTACCCAAACCGTCATGTCTTCCCCGCTTTTGAAAATTGTTCCTTCAACCAGTAGTGGTGAAAACTTCAGACAGTTAAATTTTCTACCATCTCTGTTTTTAATAGTTTCTTTCCCCAGGTAGCGGATGTAAATATCATGTATCTCCCCATCAACAACCATGCTGATGGGTATTTTTTCATTCACCTGGTATTTAGAATAATCGATGTTGCGGGCTTTGTACACCATGGTCAGCAGGTCGAACGAGCATTTCTTCCAGTGCAGCACTGTGTCGCGCTGTTGTTCTTTTTCCTTTTGTATTGAGGCTTTAATCAGGCGTTGTTGTTTGTCAAATGTGTAATGGTAGTTTGCATGATAGCTGCCTTCGTTAGTGATACGTTTAAACTCTATAGGTTCCAGGTGCAGTGTATCCACCTTGGTTTCAAAGGTGTCGCGCACCTTGAACAGGAAGTCGTAGGAGCTATAGGTGGCGCCATGGGCCTTTAGGTGATAGGCGGGTGATGAGTTAACAGAGGTGGCGTCGACGCTAAAGGAAACGTGTCCGGCATTAATCCAAATAAAGCCCCAATTGTAATAGGCGTGGTATTTTACTAATTCACCCGCTCCAAAGGCTGTGTTAGTATCATTGCACTGGGCATTCAGTTGGACATTAAGGAGCAGCAGCAATACTGCCGAAACTATTTTCTGCATAAAATAAAATTAAAGTCAGGCTATTAACAAAAACAGTGCCTTTACGAAAGTGGGGCAGTGCTTATTTGTTAACTTCTCCGATTTTTGCCTCAATGGAAGCGATCTTTCCGGCTAAGCGGTTGCTTTTATCTTTTTGGGCATCAATGTTAATGGAGCAGTACACGCGTTTAGACAGAGGCTCAAGTAAGTCATAGCTTTCCTGTACAATTTTGAGAGCCTGCTCCATGGTATCTGTTTCAATGGTTGTGCCCATTGGGTTTAACTTATAGCTAACGCCACTTTGCTTGATGTGCTTAATAATCTGACTGACGTACTGGCTAACGCTGTCGCCTTTGTCGGTTGGAAACATGGCAAAGTTAAGGAGTACTGACATTATTCTTCTTTTTTCTTGGGTTTACGAAATTCAAGAGAGAACTGATCGGTGTTAAATTCTGTCGGGTCCCATTTGTCGTAATATTCTTCCCAGTTCTTTCTAACAATTAGTTTTTTTGGAAAATACATCAGTTGTTCAGGCTGGATGCGGTTGTAGTAGTCGCCGCTGTCCCATTGTCCATTCATGTTGCTGTCTTCCACAATGCGCAACATGTACTCACCTGGGTTAAGGTAGCGAAAGCCAATTTTTCCTGCTTTATTTCGGATGTATGTTTGCTGAACAACCATCTCTTTGCGGTTGAGTATCTGTACCAGCCAATTCTCTTGTGGGTTAGCAATGTCAATAAACAGGGTCCCGTAACTGTCCAGCGATTTTACTGAAAACTGGAGGTTAATGGAGTCATTCACCAGTCCGTATACATCGGCTATGGCTGCTGAGTCGATAATCATTTCGTATTTAACGCCCGGCTCCCAATCGTTTTTGATGGTGTAGTCGAGTATGGCCAGTTTGTTTTGGATGAGTTCAAATGTTTCCTGCTCAGGAATGGTGTCTTTATGATTGTAGAGCTTGATGGCATTTGTGTTAAACCTTAGGGCCGGAGCGGGCAACGAAAAGTGGAACTGACCAAATACATCAATTCTGTTTTTAATGTTACGCAGGTTAATGGTTGGTACTGGCTCGGGTTCAGCATCCTTTTTTCTTTTTTTCTTCTTCTCCTTTACCTCAAAAAAGTACATAGCAATGGTATCTGTTTTGGTATAAGGCTGGTCAAGGGAGTCGCGCATCAGATAACTGAGTGCCACCGAAAGAGAATCCTGATTGTAATAGGTACTGTCTTTCAGCCAGAAGGATACGGTGTCATTATTGAGCGAGCGATCCATCATGAAGATATCCAACTCGTCCTGACCGGTTAATGCTAGCTGTGCATTTTCTTCCAGTGGACGGTTAAAATAATAGGTTAGTTTAGCGCGTTCTTTGCGTTCTTCACTTAAAAGATATTGTTCCTTATAGTCGTGCTGAAACTTAAATAGTTGGATGCTGTCTGGTGTGTAAACCAGTTTTTCGTAATAATGCAACGAATCAGTTTCGAGCGAATCAATACGAATGGTGTCTACAAACTGGCGGTACTCAAAACCTGGTTCTACAATAAGGTCCGACCAAGCCATGGCTTCTCCCGGTTGATCAAATAAATAGTTGCGATTAGCATCGTCAAGGGCATAAATACGATAGCTGCCAGGGCTGACATTGAGAATGCTGAAACGTCCTTGCTTGTTGGTTTTGGCCATGCGTACCGGCACTAACTTATGAATGGCCGTATCGTTGAGATTATTGTGCAGAAATACCAGCGTGCCCTCCGACGGCGATAGGTCATCGGCATCGTAAATATTTCCGGATACCTGCAGCGAATCAATGTACTCACCGGTTGAAAAAGAGAATGAATAGTTTTCCAGAATATTTCCTTCGTTATTGTCGACAATTGCATCAGCAAAATCTAACGTATAAGTAGTGTTTGGCTGCAAGTCTTCTTCGAAAGTAACCATTAAACGATTGCCACGCGCTTCAACAATGGGTTGCTTGTTCACCGGTGGCGATACCACAAATTTGGAGCGGTAATCCTTAAGTTGAATCAGCTCATCAAATTCAACGTAAATGGTTTTCTTCTTATAATTAAGGGCATTTGCTTCAGGTATTGAACTAACAACTGTTGGTGGAGTTTCGTCTTTCGCACCACCTGTAGGCATTCCGACATTGGCACAATACCAAAATAGCTGGGTGATAGTAACTAGTATGGCCAGATGAAATATTCTTTTCTTCAAAACAGATACTTTTTTATTCGTCACAAATTTATAAAGATTATGCATTAATGTGCTATACAATGATCATCTCCCGCTGTTTTTGACATTGTTTAAGGCTAAGAGGGTTCATTGCAGACCAGTTAAAAAATAATAACTTTGTGCCTGGAGCTTAAAGAATACTGTTAGTTATGGAGAAAAATACAGAAAAACCATCGTCCAATAAGTTGATGTATGTAATTGGTGCCGTGGCACTGCTTGTAATTGCCGTGTTGCTGTATTTGTTTATTTCAAATAAACAACAATATCAGGCTGTGGTTGAGGAAATGACCGAGGAAAAAATAATATTAACAGAAGAGTTTCAGTCTTTGGCTTTGGATTATGATTCGCTGCATAGCAATAATGATACTTTAAACTTGCAGTTGGAACAGGAACGAGAAAAGATTACCCATCTGATTGAGGAAATAAAAACCATTAAGGCTACCAACGCCAAAAAGATACGGGAGTATAAAAAAGAATTGTCCACGCTTCGTGGGGTCATGCGTAATTTTGTGGTTCAGATAGACTCCTTAAACAGACGTAATGAAGAGTTGGTGCAGGAAAATATTCAATACAGAAAAGAACACGATAAAATTACCCAATCGTATAAAGAGCTCGAAAAGGTAAAGGAAAAGCTAGATAAAAAGGTGGAGATTGCTTCTCAGCTGGAAACCCGAAACATGGAGCTCACCGGCTTGAACTCTCGCGGAAATGATACCAAAAAGATAAGAAGCATTTCGAAAATAAGGATGTGCTGTACCATCGAAGAGAATGTAACTGCTACGGTTGGGATGAAAACCGTCTACATCCGAATTCTTCGTCCTGATGAGGCTTTGTTGATGACATCAGCTGATAATCTCTTTGAGTATGAGGGAGAAGAAATTAATTTCTCAGCCAGTCGTGAGTTTGAATATGGTGGCGAGGATGTGTATGTTTGTGTGTTTTATCCGGTAGCTGACGGAGAACTGCTTAAAGGCGTTTATGTGGTCGATGTTTTTGTTGATGGCTTTAATATTGGCACAGGGTCTTTCGAATTAAAATAGTAATAGCATCATTTGCTTTAAATATTAAACGGGAAGCAGTCGCTTCCCGTTTTCTTTCCTGGCAAAGTGATGAGTATTTTCCACTTACACCTCTTCATTGATACTGGCTAAGCCAGTTGTCGCTTCTTGTAGAAGCCCCCATTTGTATCGGATGTGATATATTTTTTTGTTGCAGTTCCTGTAAATATTTTTGTAGAGCTCTCCGGGTAGTTTAAAAAGCTTTGGTAAAATTTGACCTGTTCGAAGTAGTTCAGCTTTAATTTGGTTGGGCTCATCAAAAATCGGCGAATCCAAAAATTAACAGGGTCATACATGTTGACAACCTGAAGACCCTTAATCTTTAAAAAGTAGTCTAAAAGGAGCTCCTTGCTGTATTTATTTTTGGTAATCTGTTGTAACGATGATAGGGTTGCTTCTTTTTCTGTATTGCCCCCAGGAAACAGCACCTTTTCCAGTTCTTTAGAAGCATTTCTCTCAGCTAAAAGTGTCATCCCTTTTTTCCAGAACCATAGTCCGAAACCAAGAAGTACGAATATAATTATGAATAGCGTTATCATGTTGCCTTTCTTTAATAACAATATAACTAATAAAGACCTGGGTTTATGTAAAAGTGCAGAATGATATTTAGTGCCTTACTCTTCAGTACTAGTATCTTTCCTGTCGCTTTCGATTAATAATACTCCCATCAAAAAGAAAAGTTACATTTTTATTGACAAGATGTTAATTAGCGCTGATGAACGAACTAAAAGCTTGGTTCAACTAGCTGCAGCCTGAAGGTAAAAGTGGGAGTTCGAAGTTGTGAACAGTAAATGATTTTTTAGTAATTTTTTGAAGGGATAATAATTCTTCAATTGATACTTGTTGAAGCTTTTGTTGGGGTGTGTAGCTAAATCCCCAGTGTTTCGACGCTCTTTCAGCAAGGTACTCCTGTTCAAACTGACCTGGGGTAGGGATAAGCAGCGCTGTTCGATGGCAATGCACTAAATCCATCAAGGTTGAATACCCGGAGCGGCAAACGATATATTTGCTTTGCATAATTAAATGCTTTTGCAGCTCAGCACTGCAGTGGGGCAAAATTCTAATGTTGCCGGCAGAGTAAGGCATTTTGTGTAGGCAGCCACTTATAATAACTGTTTTGAGGGAACTGTTCTTGAGTTGACTGATCAGTAGTTGTTCGAGTTGGCTGCGCGGCTGAACCGGACCGGATAGTACCACCAGGATATCAACCTCTTCATGGTAATCGCCAGCGTTAACCAGTGCAAGACGCGATAGCCAGCCAAGGTATTGGGTGCTCAGTCCTTTGACCACTTGAGAAAGGTGCCCCGATAGGTTTACGTCTGCTTTGATGTCGGGTATCCAGCATTCGTCAAAGCGTTTTAACCATAGCTTGCTCAATAGGTTGGATAGTGGTCTTAAAAAAACAAAGTGCCTGCCTAAATAGGGAGTTGTTTGATGCGTAATAATTACTGAAGGAATGCTTCGGGAATAGACGCCATACCGGTTGTCTGAAATAATTAGATCAATGTGGTACTTTTTAATAATCGCCTGCGTTGCTTTATGTTCGTTCCTTATGGAATGAATAAAAGAAGGCATTTGTTGCAAGAGTTTAAACCACTGTTGTGTGCCTTTAGATAATTGGACATTAAAGCCTCGTAATTCTATCCATTCAAGTGCAGGAAATGTTTGCCTTAAAATATCTAATGACGGGGCCTCTCCACCAAGCAATACATAGTGTCCTTCTTTTAACAGGGCATCTACTACCTGTATGAGGCGGGTAGCATGTCCAAATCCCCAATTAAGAGGACTGATTAAAATTCGACGGTATGGTTTCTTGCTTGTCACTATACAAATATAGTAACAACTGGCAGTTATTAAGTTTTAGCCAGATACGGATACCTCAAAACCTCTTTGTTTCGCACGAAGGGCAATCTGATTGAGTTTTTCCAGCGACACTTTTCGCAATGAGCTGTAGGGTGTATCCCGGTCAATCGTATAGATCATCACTTTGCCGGGCTGTATTTTTTCTAATGCATCCAGCCAGGCTTCAATGTCAGCTTCTTTGGTGTTATCAACGCTCTTGTTGTCAATTTCACCGGTCAGAAACATGGTTTGAATAATTACCTTGCCATTGAATTTGCTGAGCTGTTCAATTATGGCATCCAAGTCGAACGAAAAGTTGGGTTGATCCAACTTTATGATGGTCTCCTTCAGGCCTGAGTCAAGCTTTTGGATATTATCATCAACTAACTGTAAGGCCTCAAATACCTCTGGTTTATCCAGTCTCGACGCATTTGATAGAACGGCTATTCTGGCTTCCGGACAATACGTGTTGCGCAATTCAATCGTGTCTTCAATAACGCCTTTAAATTCAGGGTGGAGTGTGGGCTCTCCATTGCCTGCAAAAGTTATAACATCTGGAAGTACTTGCTCATCAAGCATGTTTTTTAGCTGTTTGTCGAGTGCCGTTTTAACAGTTTCGCGCGTTGGGAGTTGTCCTCTCTGTTCGCCTAATTGACCGTTTAGGCCACATTCGCAGTAAATGCAATCGAAAGAACAGACTTTACGGTTAACGGGCAGTAGGTTCACTCCTAAAGAAACCCCCAGTCGACGACTTTTTACTGGGCCGAAAATAATTTTGTCAAATAGAAAAACCGACATGCTTGTTTTTTCTGCAAATTTACTCCATTCAGTTCAAACTACATGGCTAATTCGAATGATTTGAGTCATGCATTACTCACTATTTTGATTTGATGGGTGCGCGTATAGGCGTTTTTCACAACCAACTAAATTGCTATCTTTGAAGACTTGAATTTTAGACAACTTCATGAAGTTTAAACAGGTTATTGGACACGAGCATATAAAAAAGCATTTGCTAAGCATGGTGAAAGAAAATCGTGTTAGTCATGCTCAACTGTTTTGTGGTCCCGAAGGTGTTGGAAAGTTAAATTTGGCGCTGGCTTTTGCGCAGTATCTAAACTGTCAAAACCGTCAGGAAGATGATTCTTGTGGAACATGTGCATCATGTATTAAATATGCCAAACTCATTCATCCGGATTTACACTTTGTTTTTCCGGTCGTCAAAAGTGCAAAGCACAAGAATCCGGTCAGCGATTCTTACATATCCGAATGGCGTCAGTTCGTATTATCACAGCCTTATTTCAATATAAATCATTGGTTTAGCTTTTTGGATGCCGATAAGCAAGGGCTTATTTATAGCCAGGAAAGTCAGGAAATTATAAAAAAACTGAGCCTAAAAACCTTTGAGGCAAAATACAAGGTGATGATTATCTGGCTGCCTGAGAAAATGCATTTGGCAGCGGCCAACAAACTGCTAAAACTGTTAGAAGAGCCACCAGCTGGCACTGTTTTTCTTCTGGTATCAGATAACCCAAACGACGTTTTGGGAACCATTCAAAGTCGTGCGCAACGGCTGAATATACCTGCATTGAGCATCGCTGATATTGCTACTGCTTTGGAGTCAGAATATGAGTTGAGTCGCGAGGAGTGTGAGCGCTATGCTAAGCTGTCGGTGGGAAATTATGTCGCTGCCCGGGAAATAATTGAGCAGAGTGACGAACGTACTTACTTTTTTGATAAGTTTGTAAGTATGATGCGATTGGCCTATGGGCGCAAGCTTTTTGATTTGATTGACTGGTGTGATGATATGAATCGTCAGCCCAAAGAACGACAAAAGAATTTTTTCGAATTTGCTCTGCGCCTGATTAGGGAAAATTTCATGATGAATATCCAGGAACAGGAGTTGTTATATTTATCACCTGAAGAAGAGAATTTTTCCGTGCGTTTTTCCCCGTTTATTAACGATGGAAATATCCTTCAGTTGAGCGAAGAATTTAGTTTGGCACATTCTCATCTTGAACAAAATGGGAATGCACGTATTATATTAATGGATTTGTGCCTAAAAGTAATAATGCTGTTAAAGCAATAGGTCCCAAATTCACAAGGTCTGCGAGCCTTTTATATTTATTTTATGGAAGAAGTTATACAAGATACAGAGAAAAAAGGGTGTTCCGGATGTGCAAGCCGCTGCGGAAAACTTAATGTGTATGACTGGTTGGACGATCTGCCGGCCAATATGAATACAACTGATATTGTTGAAATTCAATTTAAAAATACACGCAAAGGCTATTATAGAAATAGTAACGGGCTTCGAATCGAAAAAGGCGATGTGGTTGCTGTGGAGGCTTCACCAGGTCACGATATAGGCACCGTCACCCTTACAGGAGAATTGGTGCTGTTGCAGATGAAAAAGCACAACATCAAATTAGATACTTTCGAATTCAAACGTGTTTACCGTAAGGCCAAACCAGTTGATATTGAAAAGTGGGATGAGGCAAGGGCTTTAGAGCACGAAACGATGTTGGAGTCGCGACGCATTGCAGAGCGGCTTAAGCTGGATATGAAAATCGGCGATGTAGAATACCAAGGGGATAAAACCAAGGCAATATTCTATTATATTGCAGATGAGCGGGTTGACTTTCGTCAGCTCATTAAGGTGCTGGCCGAAACTTTTAGAGTACGCATTGAAATGCGCCAGATTGGTGCCCGTCAGGAGGCTGGTCGAATCGGTGGCATCGGTCCTTGTGGAAGGGAATTATGCTGTTCGACGTGGATGACCAATTTTGTGTCGGTAACTACCAATGCGGCCCGCTACCAGGAAATTTCTTTAAATCCACAAAAATTAGCTGGCCAGTGTGGTAAACTTAAGTGTTGCCTTAATTACGAGCTGGATGCCTATATTGATGCTCAGCAGGATTTTCCAAAAACCAATATTGTTCTGGAAACTGTTGACGGCAATTACTACCATTTTAAAACAGATATTTTCTCCCGTACCATGTGGTACAGTACCGATAAGGACATTCCGGCCGGTATTGTAACCGTGTCGGTCGACCGGGTGAAGGAAGTGATTCGACAGAACCGCAAAGGGAAAAAGGTTGAGCGCCTGGCCAATGAGGTGCAGAAACCGCTGGTTGCTGAGCCAACGTACGACAATGTGATCGGTCAGGAAAGTTTGACCAGGTTTGATGAGCAAAAGAAGAAGAGAAGAAGAAATAGTCGTCGGAAAAACGGAGGTCAGCAGAAACCTGATGCAAAGCCGGAAGCAAAAACAAGCGACAATAAGCAAGGCGCCTCGCAACCAGCAGGAGCCAAGAAGCCGTTTAATAAATCGAAACGACGTTTCAGACCAAATAATCAACGCAAGCAACAAGGAGGTAATGGGCAAAATAAAAAGGAGTAATTTTTTATTGGTTTTGATATTGGGCTTTATGTCATTTACGGCGTGTGATCGAACTGCGGTATTTGATCAGTATGTTACTATCCCCGAGGGAGGCTGGAATGTAGATTCGATGGCGGTGTTTAAAGTGGATATTGCCAGTACTGAACAAGCTTATAATGTATTTGTAAACATCCGTAACCGCTCCAACTACCCCAATAGTAACCTGTGGCTGTTTGTTGAAGTAGCCAGTCCCTCAGGTCAAATTATGCACAACCGTCTTGATTGTATTCTGGCTGATGATGCCGGTCGCTGGTTAGGATCAGGATGGGGCGATTTGTACCATGTGCAGGTGCCTTATCAATTAGGGGTTAAGTTTGCCGAGACTGGGCCTTACACGTTCAGGGTCGTTCAAGGCATGCGGGAAGATGATTTACAAGGAATACACAATATTGGATTGAGAATAGAAAAAGCCAAAGCTGTTAAAGAATAAATAAGAGTGGGAAAGAATAAGTTGAAAAAGTTTGCCGAAATGGCAACTTATGATCATGTGTTTGAAGCCAATTATAGCGACTTAAAAGGAGAATCGTTTTACCTCAAAGGAAAATGGAACCAGAATTTCTTTAAGAACGATAACCCAATTGTTTTGGAGCTTGGTTGTGGCAAAGGTGAATATACGGTTGGGCTTGCCGAGCTGTTTCCCAATAAAAATTTTATTGGTATCGATATTAAAGGGGCGCGTATGCACCGTGGAGCAACTGATGCCAAAAATAAAGGCTTGAAAAATGTAGCTTTTCTTCGAACGCGTATCGAATATATCACTGCGTTTTTTGCAGCCAATGAAGTGGATGAAATTTGGTTAACCTTTCCCGATCCACAAATGAAAAAAGTGAACAAGCGCCTGTCATCGACCCGTTTTTTGCAGTTGTACAAACACTTTTTAAAACCTGGCGGTCTGATTCATCTGAAAACCGATTCCAATTTCCTATATACCTATACCGCTGAAATGGTTAAGGAAAATAGGCTGAAGATGGAGGTTGATGAATGTGATTTATATGGTTCGGGCTACGATGATGAGATACTTTCGATTCAGACGCACTACGAGTCTAAATGGCTGAATCACGGATTAGCCATTAAATATTTGAAGTTTCATTTGGAGGACCGCGAAATCTGGGTTGAACCGGAAATTGAAATTGACTTTGATGAGTATCACAGTGGTGGGCGGGGCGTTGTAAAAATTAAGGAGTCCTTAATAAAACATGCCGACGCCAAAAGAAAAGGTAACTGATTTCAAATTAGGTTATGAGCAAGGGTGATTTTTTCGAACGGGTTTACCAGGTTGCTGAACTAATACCTTACGGAAGAGTTACCACTTATGGAGCCATCGCCAACTATCTCGGAAGCAGAAGAAGTGCTCGTATGGTTGGTTGGGCGATGAATAAATGCAGCAGCTGGCCGCGTTTTGTACCTGCTCATCGGGTGGTTAACCGGCAGGGTTTGCTAACCGGGAAGCACCACTTTCCGGGCGGAGAAACCATGAGGGAGCTATTGGAAAGTGAGGGAGTAGTGGTAGAGGATAGTCAAATTGTTAATTTCACAGCTGTTTTTTGGGACCCGCTTAAAGAGTTGTTGTAAAGCATCTATAATACAAATGAGAAGAGAAAGTGAGTTTCTCTTTTTTTTATACCTTTGAGTCTAATTTTTACAAGGTTTAAATAAAGATAAGATGGAATACTATCCTAATCTCATAATGGATGCACTGAAACACGTGGTGCATCCGGGCAAGGGAACAGATATTGTGTCGTTAGGCATGGTCGAAGATGATATACGCATCGACGGGAAACGCATCAGTTTTAGTTTGCTGTTTGACAGAGCAAACGATCCCATGGTTGGGTCCTTAAAGAAAGCGTGTGTGCAGGCGATTAAAACCTATGTGGATGAGACGGCTGAAATTGAAGGGAATATCTATGTCAAAATAAAACCACGTCAAAAGCCCGCAGAAACAAAGGCCTTACCGCAGGTGAAGAATGTAGTGGCAGTGGCATCGGGTAAAGGCGGTGTTGGTAAGTCAACGGTTACTTCTAACCTGGCAGTGGCTTTGGCAAAGGCCGGTTATTCGGTAGGTTTATTGGATGCTGATATTTTTGGTCCATCGGTCCCCATTATGTTTCAAACCGAAGAGGCGCGTCCGGTATTAGAGAAAATTGATGGCAAGGATAGAATTATCCCCGTAGAGAAGTATGGCGTAAAGATGCTTAGCATTGGTTATTTTGTTAATCCTGATGACGCATTGATTTGGCGAGGTGCCATGGCAACAAATGCCATTCGCCAGCTCATTAACGACGGAAACTGGGGGGAGTTAGATTATTTACTCATCGATTTGCCGCCAGGAACCAGTGATATACACCTGACCATTGTTCAAACCATAAGTATTACGGGAGCAGTAATTGTTTCAACGCCGCAAAATGTGGCATTGGCAGATGCAGTGAAAGGGGTGAGCATGTTTCAGAGTAAGAACATTCAGGTGCCTGTATTAGGCCTGGTTGAAAACATGGCTTGGTTTACACCAGCCGAATTGCCTGATAATAAGTATTACATTTTTGGAAAAGATGGCGGAAGTAAATTGGCCAATAAAATGGGGATTCCATTGTTAGGTCAGATCCCATTAGTGCAAAGTATCCGGGAGGGCGGAGATGCTGGAGAGCCGGCAGCCTTAGATGATAGCTCAATGACGGGATTGGCTTTTGCTGAATTGGCCAGAAAAGTGGTGGAGCGCGTGGAAATTAGAAACGCCTCTATGCCGGAGACGAAAATTGTTGAAATGAAGAAATAATAGATTAGCATGGGAGAGGATAAATTATTGATCACGCAACAGGTAGAAGCTGCACTTGAAGAGATTCGTCCCTACTTAAAGGGAGATGGTGGCGATATCAGCCTGGTGGAGATTACAGATGATTTGGTCGTTAAAGTTCGACTGGAAGGCTCGTGTGACGGCTGTCCTTTGAGTGTGCAAACACTTAAGGGAGGAGTTGAGATGGTTGTTAAAAAATCAGTGCCTCAGATCGTAGAGGTAATTGCTGTCGAAAAATAAATGCTTACCTGAGAAAGCACAATCGAATGTGCTTTCTCATTTTTTTTGCTGACGACTTTATGGATGCCAGTCAGTCGTCATGTTTCTGCCCGCATGGCCTAGTAGGGTCATTTGCATTACTTAACGGCCTTGTAAAGCGTTAAAACTTCTTTGTCACTGTTTGCAACCAGTCACTGTTCATAATAACAGAGGTGCTCTTTTTCAGATATATACTCCGGTGACTATTCTATTGTCTGTTTGCGATTAGCATTTACAAACAATATATCTCCCATATTTTCAAAGTCTTTGAAAACCTCCGAACCTGCGTGTTTTATCTGCTCTTCTCTGAAGCCAATGATGGTCAGTCCGGCATTGGATGATTTATCTTTAATCAGGCTTTTAACAGAAGTATTCTCCTCCTGAGCAATTATTTCAATGTTGGATAGGGTGATTGGAAGTCGGCCGGTCTGCACCAGTTCCTGTAATTGCTTTCGGGTTATTTCTGCATCTTCTTTGCCGCATATACTGAATATCTTTACAAACCCCTTCTTCCAATCGGGATGCGATAAAATGATAAAGCCCAGTAGGATCATCAGGTTGGCATTTAAAACATCTATTGGGCGTATCCAGATGTGAATACCGTTCTTAAAGTGCGTGTTTTTGTTGGCATCCGAAAAAACACAAACGTCGTAATTACCGGCTCTGGTTAAACTAATATTGTCAAGTATTGATTCGATTGCCTCTGTTTCGGTGCGGCGGTATTCAAAAACAATCATATTGTTTTCCATGCCACTGATACTCGGACTCTGTATGGCCTGAGCAATAGCCGTTGTATAGGAGGGCGATATCATGCAGTCGACATACAGGCTGCTTTCCTGGTCGTGGTGTTCCTCAATCAGCTGATCCACAATCTTTCGGGCTTCAGTGGTGGTGTTAGTGGAGTAATAGCCCTTAAGGAAATGGAAGTAGGTGCCAAATCCATGTTTATAGGAAATCCACTTCATCAGGTCAAACACCTTACTGTGCTTAAAAGAATTCGCTGAGATACAAATGGCAGATGGTCGCCATTCTTCTTCGTCAGGTTGATGACTGCGGTGCTTTTGCATGTATAGCTGTATGCGTCTGCTTAATTGAAAAAGTGCCCCAAGAAATATTTTTTGCAAGCCGCCACGTTCTTTGTGGATATAATTTAAGTACAGATATAATAGCGTAATCACAATGTAGGCCAGAATGGTATAGAAAGCATCAATTTTGAACATCACCCACATCGATAGAAGAAAACCAATAAGCGATATGGCCCAGTGCGATTTAAACTGCGGCCGATAGGATGGTGAGGCTCCAAAGTGATTCAGAAAAGAAATAAGGCACAAGGAACCATAGGTTATCATGAAAAACATTGAAATGATTTGCGCCACAAAATCTACCTCGCCTATTAATACAAAAATCAGGGCGATAGCGATTGTTATCAGTGTGGCGTTATAAGGTTCGTTGGCGGCTCCTTTCCCTTTGGCGAGCCATTTATTCAGTTTGCTACTGGGAAAGCTTTTATCTACTGCCAGTGCCTGAATAGTGCGGGGAGCTACTAAAACAGAGCCAATGGCCGATGAAATGGTGGAAGCACCAAGGCCCAATGGAATAATTATAGCGCCAAAAACAGCAACGTTAGCCATGGCGAGCTGACTGCTGCTCATGTCTTCCGGAGACATAGAAACCGAAAATTTATAGATGATAAACACATAGATGAGCATGCCACAAATGGTGCCCCACAAGGTTCCTCTGGGGATTGATTTTGTGGGATTTTTCAAGTCGCCACTTAAGCCAACTCCCGCTGTCATGCCTGTGAAAGCCGGAAAACAAATGGCAAACCAGATAAAAAACTGGTTGTGATTGTTAAATACAAAATTCTGACTATAATCGCCGCTTTCATAGAAGGACGTTTGTCCCCAAAAAAAGAGGGTGAGCGAAATAAAAAGAATAGCCACCACAACATATAGCGTTTTGACTCCCATGTCGGAGCCTTTTTGAAGAACTATATAAGCCAAAATAAATATGGCTGGAACACTGATTACCTGGCGGGGAAGAGCGATATCATAAGCTGAAAGTATCCAGTTGAAGAAGGGTTCGAAAGCTTCAGTAAAGGCAATCACATAAAATGCTACACTTATTGCCTGTGAAAAATACAAGGCCATTCCAATGGTCGCACCAATGTTTAAGCCAAACGAACGGGAAATGATAAAGTATTCGCCACCACCTTCAACCCGCTTGTTTGTGGCAATCTCAGAAATAGCCAGCGCTGTTGGTATCGTTATCATATGGCCCAGTATAATGATACCTAATGCACCATAGAAACCCAGATTGCCAACCGCCATGCCAAAACGTAAAAACAGGATAGCCCCCAATATGGTCGATATGGCTGTGAAAAATACAGGTGCGGTTCCAAAGCCTTTTTTATTAGATGATGTGCTCATAGAGTAATATCGGTTTTAAATAGTACAGCGAACAAAGCAAATATATGAAATTATGGTTCGTCTTTTTCTAATGGTTATATTACTTTAACTAAAGCGGACAAACATTTTATACCTTTTTGTAAATCAGGTATAATTGAGCATATTACTATTATAAATGTGGTTAATTTTTGATGAAATGTAAACTTAATATGCCCATATGCTAAAAAATAGATTCAAATTATTTGGTCCCCTTGACTTCTTGGAGCATGAAAAGCGTTAATTTTAAGTCTATTTTTACAGTGTAAACAAGTATTACTTTTATTGCTTATTTAAACACTTCGATTATTTTTGCCAAACAGTAATTATAACAACGATGGACACTTTTTACATTGATTCTCTGGAGAATATTAATGCGGTTGCTACCGATTTTTTATCAAAATATAAAAGCGAACGTGTTCTTGCTTTTTATGGCCCTATGGGAGTTGGAAAAACAACCTTTATTAAAGCATTATGTGATGAGTTAAAGGTTGAAGATACTGTTAATAGCCCTAGCTTCGCAATTGTAAACGAGTATCACACGCTGGAGGATGAGGTGGTTTATCACTTTGATTTCTATCGGCTTAAAGAAGAAGAGGAAGCTTATGATATGGGCTATGAGGATTACTTGTATTCAGGATGCTATAGTATGATTGAATGGCCGGAGAAAATAGCAAGCTTATTACCTCCTGGGCGCCTGGAGCTAAGGCTGGAAGAGTTAGCAGACGGACGACGAAAGATCTCTGTGCAGAAAGTATAACCCATTCCGATATTAGTCTTTTTTTGTTATCTTGATGGCTCGTTAGTAAGGTAAAATTAAAGGCTATGATGGGCGATAAAACCTCGTATTTCCCAATGGGACAAGGGAATTTGCTTCCCCAGGAAGAGATGCTTGAAGTGGGCAGACGAAAAAAGAAACTTTCTATTGGCATACCTAAAGAAAGCTCTCGCTTCGAGAATCGCATTGCCCTGACACCGCAAGGCGTTGAACTGTTGGTGGCCAATGGTCATACGGTTTTGTTTGAATCGGGTGCAGGAGATAAAGCACACTACTTTGATCACGACTTTGCTGAGTGTGGCGCGCAGATTCTGAAAGAGAAAGCACAGGTACTCAAAGCTGATATAATACTTAAAGTTTCAGCACTAACAAGTGAAGAGGTTGAACAGCTTGCCACCAACCAACTGGTAATTTCCTTACTAAATCTACATAACCAAACGAGGGCGTCGTTGCAGAAAATGCTCGACAGACGCCTTAATGCTATTTCATTCGAGTTGCTTAAGGATGACAATGGTTGTTACCCGGTAATCCGTAGTATGAGTGAGATTGAAGGAACAACCTCGGTGATGATTGCCAGCGAATACCTTAGTAAGGCACAAAATGGAAAGGGCGTTCTGCTTGGTGGGGTGACTGGTATTTCGCCTGCTGAGTTGGTTATTTTAGGAGCTGGAACGGCCGGTGAATATGCAGCCAAGGCCGCTATTGGATTAGGAGCCTCAGTGAAGGTGTTTGATAATTCATACCATAGCTTACGCGAGTTGGAGCGCAACGTTGGGCAGCGCATATTTACATCGGTATTGCATCCTCAGGCCTTAACAAAAGCCTTGCAGAGTGCCGATGCTGTAATGGGCAGTTTGCGGTATCTGCAGGCCGGACGCTCCTTCATGGTTACTCGCGAGCAGGTTGAGCAAATGAAGCCTGGTTCGATTATTATTGACCTGAGTATGGATCAGGGCGGATGCTTTGAGTCCAGCCGCTGCACAGACCTCGAAAGCCCTGTTTTCACCAAACATGGAGTCGTTCATCACTGCGTACCAAATATTGCTTCATTGGTTTCGCGAACATCCTCTATTGCTCTCAGTAATATTTTCGCACCAATCATTTTGCGCTTAGGAGAAGCTGGAGGAGTGCATCATCTGATCAAAGAAGATGTGGGATTAAGTCATGGCATGTATTTGTACAAAGGCATTTTAACCAATAGCTATATTGGGCGCCGTTTCAATATGCCTTACAAAGATATTGGACTGCTGATGGCAGCTTTTTAACTTACATTAGGCTCGTTTTAGGAACTTCGTTGGTCAGCCGCTGTGTCTTTTGAAAGGGTATGGTAAAGCAAAAATTAGCACCATTGCGGTAGGACTTATCCAACCATATTTCACCCCCCAAGGTGTCGATGTATTTTTGAGAAATAGCTAAACCTAAGCCATTGCCACCAAACTCGCGGTTATGCGAGGTGGACACTTGTCGGAACATATCGAAAATTACTTCTTCTTTGCCCTCCGGAATGCCAATTCCTGTATCCTTCACAAAGAAGTGGAGGTCTTCATTAATAGTGGTATAACCAAATTTTATCCAGCCCTCTTTAGTGAATTTAACAGCGTTGTCTAGCAGGTGATTCAAAACTTTAACCAGGCCTTGCTGATCAGTAACTATCTCATCGTTGTTATCCTCAAGTCCTTTTTCTAAATATAGCTTTAAAGGTTTATGCATAAGTTTTACTTCACGCATGTAGTGTTTAAGCATATTTTCCATGAGCTGGTTGAGGCTGAAAATTTTTGGCCCTTCCTGGATCAGGCGTGTTTGTAGTTTGGAGATATCGATCAGATTATCCATTACCTTAAGTAGCTGTAAACCGTTTAGGTTGATAATGCCAATGTACTCATCCCTTTCTTGTTTATTCAGTGATTCCATCCTTAGTAGTTCTGAGAAACCAAGAATAACATTCATGGGCGTTCGTATCTCGTGACTCAGGTTCGCCAGAAATGTGGATTTTAGTTGGTCGTTCTCAGCAGATTTTTTTTGAGCCTCATGAAGTCTTTTTAGCGAAATGTCCAATTCGGCATTTTTTCTTCTTAGCTCAAGGTGCGTTATTTCCAGCTCTTTATTTCTGAGGTTGAGTTCTTCTTTTGCCTTGAGGTGTTCTATTTCACTGCTCATTCGAGGCGTGAATAAATAGACTAAGGATTCGATAAGCTCAGCTTGTTTGATGGGCTCCTTATATAGAGCAATAAAAATACCATTGGGCTGGTAGCCAGAGTTGAAAAGGGGAATACCTATATACCCTTCAATTTTTTGATGAGCCAAAAAACTGTCTTGCGGGAATTTTTCCCATGCTCCTGAGTTGATGCGACAGGTGGTTTTTCCAATGACATCATTGCAGGGTGTGTTTTCGAGACTGTAGGTTACATTTGCCATGCTTTTTACGCCATCGGAAAATATGATTGATTCCACACTGTTATCCAGTGCTGAGTACCTGCCAATAATGATGTAATCTGCTCGAATGAGCTGACTCAGTTGCTGAGCAAGTGTCTCAAAAAACTTGTGGCCAATATTTCTATTGACAGGCGTAATGATGTCGTATATGGTGGGTTCAATCTTTTTAAAACGATCTAAAACCGACCTTTTTCTAGTGAATAGTCTCCTCCAATTCATGCCACTTTCCGGTTAATGGAAATTTAAATTACTTAAAAAGAAACAGGTGCTAAATTTTTTTTGATAAATGGTTGACTTTTATGGTTTGAAGTAAGTTTATTCGCCATAAATGCAAATGTTCAAATCGCTTATTAAAAGAAATATGATTAATCATAGGAATGACTAAATTATTCCAAAATTGATATTTTATTAATCACCTTATGAGTTGTGGTTCGTTTCTACATTTCATTAGTTGGTTGTGATGCTATGTAATGCCTAAATTCGTTGTTACAGTATTTTGCTGGATTTAACTTACTGCATTAGTGCTGATAGTAAATCTGAAAAGGTGTTGATGGCTTGTTTATTGAAGGCCGCTTCTTTGATACAGTACAATTGAAAACCAAAACTATCAGCCAGGGCTGTTATCCGATGTTTTAGTTTCCAGTTGACTTAATAGCCTGCTGCCATGCCGTCTTTTCGACTTTCAGAGGCGCCAATATATATTTTCCGTTGCTGGTCGAACCAGATAGCTTGGTAGCCACCATAAACGCCTGGTGCATAGCCCACAGAATGTCCCATTTTTGTTAGTTGCATAATTGTGGAGGTTGGAATACCACTTTCTATCGTGATTTGACCTTTGTTTAAGGCTTCGTTGCCCGTTGGATCTGAGGAGCCTCTATGACTGAAACGAGGTGCATCACCTGCTTCCTGAATGTTCATTCCGAAATCAATAATGTTCATGAGGATTTGAACATGTCCTTGAGGCTGAAAGTCACCGCCCATGACGCCAAAACTCATCACAGGCTGGTTGTTTTTTGTCACAAAGGCAGGAATAATGGTGTGGAATGGTCTTTTGCCGGGAGCTAGAGCATTTGCATGTTCAGGGTTTAAGGAAAAAAGCTCGCCTCTGTTTTGAAGCATAAATCCCAATTTAGGTGGGACCATTCCGGAACCCATTCCGCGGTAATTGCTCTGAATAAGTGAAACCATGTTTCCCCATTGATCCGCTACGGTCAGATAGATTGTTTCGCCTTCGCTTATTTTACCAGCTGAATAGGCTCCCGCTTTAAAGGAGTCGATTAAGGCCCTTCTTTTATTGGCGTATTCCTCAGAAATGAGCTCTTTAACCGGTACGTTTTGGGCATCCATATCGGCATAATATTGCGCTCTGTCCTCAAATGCCATTTTTTTTGCCTCTGTTACAATATGGAGATGTCTGGCTGAAGCAAACTCATCTGGCTTAAAGTTATAGGCTTTGATAATATTAAGCATTTGCAAAGCCGCAATACCTTGTCCATTTGGCGGAAGTTCCCAAATATCGTAGCCTCTATAATTGATGGATACCGGTTTTACCCATTCAGATCGGTGATTCGCCAAATCCTTCATGCTCAAATGGCCGCCTTGTTCATGAATGAAGTCAGCCATTGTTTTGGCAGCAGCTCCTGTATAAAAATAGTTGCGGCCCTGTTTGGCCAGCTGCTTGTAAGTGTCTGCCAGGTATGGGTTTTTAAAGATGTCTCCTTTACTTGGTGTTGTGCCATTGGTAGTGTAAGTATCTGTTACATTTGGAAAGTGCGCATGAAGTTTAACCGATTTCTTCCAGTAGTAGGCGATTAATTCACTCAAGGGAAACCCGTTTTCTGCATAAGTAATCGCCGGGTTAAGTATCTCTTGCATTGAGAGGCTTCCAAAGCGTTGATGAAGTTCGAACCAGGCATCTACACAACCAGGCACACTTACTGGTAGGGGGCCATAAGCCGGAATTTTGGATAGCTTGTGCTCTTTAAAATAGGCAATGCTAAGGGTCTGGGGAGATCTTCCGCTGCCATTGAGTCCATAGAGTTGTTTTGATTCGGCATCCCAAACGATTGCGAACAGGTCGCCGCCAATGCCGCAACCTGTGGGCTCCATTAGGCCCAGCGCGGCATTAGCTGCAATGGCAGCATCAATGGCATTGCCACCTTTCTTTAAGATATCAATAGCTATTTGTGTGGCTAAGGGCTGACTGGTACAAGCCATTCCATTTTGTGCAATTACTTCGCTGCGTGTGGCATGTCCGTGCCCGGTTAGTCTATCTTGTGCTGTAGTGGAAAGCATGATAGAGGCAGCAAATAGAAATAAAGAGATGTGTTTCATCATACAGCCATTTGTTTTGTGTTAAGTTAGTGAATAAAAAAGCAGTAGCGACTATCTCAATAAGAAATAGTCGCTACTGCAATGGCTATTGATTTATTATTACTATGCTACAACCAGTTTACTTTCAGGTTGATTCAAGTAGTCGTAAAAGATACCAACTAAAAGTTGGTGGTCCATTTCCGAACTAATAGGAATTAAAAGGTCGGCATACGTATCCTTAAAAATAACTTGAAGCTCATTTTTTTTGGGAAATTCGATTCCGGCTACTTTCCTATGCATGCGTATTTCACCAAGTCCTGTAATTAATTTAATAATCATAGTCTCTCCTTTTTTACTTTCACAATTGCAGTTCGGGTGTGTTGTTTCCGATGTAAAATTATATGTGAATACTTTCCCTACCAAAGGAATGCCGCCGTATTCCATGAGTGTTTATTTTTTATAGTCCAATGGATGTTCCTTGATTATTAAAAATAAATCTGTCCATCAACTGCACTTTTTTTAGGACTAAAATATGCATCATCGTCGTTTTAGATTCCAATGATATGGGTTGTTCGGGAAAGGTAAAGCTATCAAAGTTGCTGATAGTAGGGGCTTGCAGCAAATCTCGCCACTTCTTTTAAATGGTTTTTCAATGTATTCTAACGAGTTTTTTTACCTTTGCTACAATTGAATTTTAGCTTAATGGCAAGAGAAGAAAAAGGAAAGAAACTAGTCGATAAACTCCGGCATAAGTACCGATTGGCAATTTTTAATGAACAAACCTACGAAGAGGTATTTGGTATGCGCTTATCGCGGCTAAATGTTTTCACAGTTGTGGGCGTTAGTCTTTCGGTACTGGTTGTGTTGGTCATTTTTTTAATTGCATTTACCGGACTAAGAGAGTACATTCCCGGATACCCGGATGGTCAGCAAAGGCGTTTGATAATACAAAATTCGGAGCGGGTTGATAGTCTAATAATGGAAATTGAGCGACGCGATAAGTTCTTTAAGGATGTCAGGGCCATTATATCTGGGGAAGTGCCGGAAGGAGCACTGCCAGAGGATGTTAAAGATGCAGAAACTGAAGGGGCAAATAATAACATTGTTTTCAAAAAGTCTGAAGAAGACTCTATCTTTCGTGAGTTAGTAGAGCGGGAGGAGAAGTTTAATCTGGCTGTTTTAGGAAATAAGGGAACGAAGTTTGAGTTGGAGCACAGCTTTTTGTTTACACCTCTCAAAGGGGTTGTGGTGAATAAGTTTGGTGAAACTCAGGGCCATTTTGGGGTCGATGTGGTTGCAAAGCCAGGTAGCCGGGTAAGTGCCATCCTTGATGGAACGGTTGTTTTTACAGGATGGACTGTTGAAACAGGTTATGTCATTCAAATACAGCATTCAAATAACTTAATTTCCATTTATAAGCATAACGAAACCCTCCTAAAGAGTATGGGCGATCAAGTTCAGGCCGGGGAGGCTATTGCCAATGTTGGAAATTCAGGTGAGTTGACTACAGGGCCGCATTTACACTTTGAATTGTGGTACAATGGTGTGCCACTGGATGCTGAGCAATACATGTCTTTTGAATAGAATACACAACAGAAATAGTTAATGTCTAAAAAGATAGCAATATTGGGCTCAACAGGTTCTATTGGAACCCAGGCCCTTGAGGTAGTTGATGCCCATCCCGGGCAGTTTGAAGTGGAGGTTTTAACAGCCAATAACAATATTGAACTGCTTATTGAACAGGTTCGAAAGTATCAGCCTGATAGTGTAGTGATAGGGAATAAGGATAAATACAAGCCACTAAGTGAAGCGTTAGCCAATGAAGATGTAAAGGTTTATGCAGGAGAGGAGGCTATTGCTCAGGTGGTACAAAGCAGTTCAATTGATATTGTACTGACTGCAATGGTTGGGTTTTCTGGGCTCGTACCAACAATAAATGCTATAAAAGCTGGTAAGCAAATAGCACTGGCAAATAAAGAGACGCTGGTGGTAGCGGGTGATCTTATTACCAAGCTGGCGCTCGAAAATAAAGTCAGTATCCTACCGGTTGACTCTGAACATTCAGCCATCTTTCAATGTCTGGCAGGTGAGTTTCATAACCCAATTGAGAAAATTATTCTTACTGCTTCAGGTGGGCCGTTTAGAGGACAAAAGTTGGACTTTTTACGCAAAGTAACCCGTTGCCAGGCTTTAAACCATCCAAACTGGTCCATGGGGGATAAGATTACCATTGATAGTGCTTCGATGATGAATAAAGGGCTCGAAGCCATAGAGGCACGTTGGCTATTCAATGTACAACCCGATGATATTGAAGTAGTGGTGCATCCACAGTCCATCGTGCATTCGCTGGTGCAGTTTGAGGATGGTTCCATAAAAGCTCAGCTTGGCTTGCCCGATATGCGCTTGCCCATTCAATATGCAATGACTTTTCCAAAACGTTATCCTTCTGATTTTCCCAGGTTTAGTTTTCTGGACTATCCGGAGTTGACCTTTGAAAAGGTGGATATAAAGGTGTTCCGTAATTTGGATTTAGCCTACCAGGCCATGAAAAAAGGAGGAAACATGCCTTGTATTCTGAATGCGGCCAATGAGGTTGCTGTCGATGGATTTTTGAATCAACGGGTAGGATTCGTCGAAATGTCGGATATTATTGAAAAAACCATGATGAAAGCCACTGTGGTTGATCAACCTAGCCTCGACGATTATTTACAAACAAATTCAGAAGCCCGGGCTATTGCAGAAGAGTTAATCCTTAAAAAATAGCCTGCCGAAGTGAGCTTTTTGTCAATTGAACTGTTCTAAAGTAGCTGGAGCGCAATAATAAATTAAGCATAAGAAAATAATAACAGGTAATTAGTTCGAAAAGAATATATTTGTTGCCTAATAAAAGAAAAAATAGTTGATGGAGATTCTTATAAAAACAGTGCAGTTATTACTCAGCTTATCATTACTGGTAATTCTGCACGAATTTGGTCATTTCTTTTTTGCTCGTTTGTTTAAAACAAGGGTAGAGAAGTTCTATCTGTTTTTCAACCCTTGGTTTACATTATTTAAATATAAAAAGGGCGAAACCGAATATGGTGTTGGCTGGTTGCCACTTGGGGGATACGTTAAAATATCCGGTATGATTGATGAGTCAATGGATAAGGAAGCGATGGCTCAACCACCACAACCCTGGGAGTTTAGGTCGAAACCCGCCTGGCAGCGTCTGCTGATAATGGTTGGAGGTGTTTTAGTTAACTTCATAACGGCCTTTTTTATTTACTGGATGGTGTTGTATACTTGGGGCGAAGAATATGTTCCGGTACAATCGGCTAAGCATGGGCTATATTATCACGAAGTGGCGAAAGAAATTGGCCTGAAAGATGGTGATATAGTATTAAAGGTTGATGAACATCAAGTTGAAGAGAGTAGTGATATTGCCCGCTTCATACTTTTGGAAAAAGCACAGGAACTTACTGTAAAGAGAGGAGCGGAGGTATTAGTTCTAACTATACCCGAGGACTATGATCAGCGGATAATCGCCGAGGAAGTGAAGGTTTTTGCACAAGTTCGTTTCCCGGTTGTGGTTGAGGATTTAATGAAAGGGTCCAGAGCCGATGAGGCTGGGTTACTCGCCGGCGATAGCATTGTTAGTATAAATGGCACTTCAACTGCTTTTTACAACGAATTTTCACAGATGTTAACCACCAATGTGGAAAAGGAAGTTGAGCTTGGTATTATGCGCCAGGACTCCCTGATGTCGCTTAATTTGGTTGTTCCTAAATCGGGTAAGATTGGTTTCTACCTGGTGGGTCCAAATAATTACGTAGACATTCAGACGCATGAGTATGGCTTCTGGGAGGCTTGTCCGAAAGGAATTGCCAAAGGAGTTGATATTTTAGTAGGTTACGTAAAGCAGCTACGCCTCATTTTCACCAAGGAAGGTGCCAAACAGGTGGGCGGTTTTGGTGCGATGGGTAAGCTATTCCCCTCTACTTGGGATTGGTATATTTTCTGGTCTAACACCGCCTTAATTTCAATGATTCTGGCGTTTATGAATATCTTACCAATACCTGCCCTGGATGGTGGCCATGTTCTATTTCTTCTGTATGAAATTGTTACTGGTCGTAAGCCTGGCGATAAGTTTATGGAGTATGCACAAATAACCGGTATGATTTTACTCTTGGGTCTGCTGTTATTTGCCAATGGAAATGATATCTTTAAAGCTTTCTTTAAATAAGCAAGTTTATTAAATTTGTATAATAAAACTATTAAGAGATGAACAGTTACGTATTATTGTGGGCACTACCGGGCGGACCAGAATGGATTCTTATTATACTTGCCTTGTTGCTTTTATTTGGCGGACGCAAAATTCCGGAATTGATGAAAGGTCTTGGCCAGGGTATGAAAGAATTTAAGAAAGCACGTAACGACGATGAAAATAAATCAGATGGCGATAAGAAGAATGAGGCCATCGATGATTCATCCAAGTAAGCACAATCCGAACAATTTTATATTGCGAAGGCCGAGCCTCTATGAGGATTGGCCTTTGGTGTATTGTTGAAAGGCAAAAAATAAAAGTTAATGCTACGATTAATAACAGCGCTGATAATACTAGTGTCGGGTGCCGCCGCTCAAGCAAGTTTTTGGTCTGTAAACGACTATCCTCACTATCCGGACTGGATGTATGAAAAGCGTTTGAGCGAACTGGATAAGAACAGCATGGTTAAGCTCGATTACAATGCAAAAGTACAGGCTTTTATTGATGTTTATACTGTAAAACGGAGGGAGCATTTAGCCAACATCATTGGGCGTTCCGAATTCTATTTTCCCCTCTTCGAAGAGTATTTAGCCAAATATGAATTACCATTAGAGCTAAAGTATTTGGCCATTGTAGAGTCGGCGCTGGAACCAACCGCCAAATCAAAGTCTGGTGCTATGGGCTTGTGGCAATTTCTGTATCATACCTCTCGCATGTTTGATCTTGAGGTAGATAACTATGTGGATGAACGATGCGACCCTGTCAAAAGTACGGAAGCGGCTTGCCGTTATCTTAAATACCTTTATCGTAATTTGAATGACTGGCAGCTGGCGTTGGCAGCCTATAATGGTGGTATTGGGGTGGTGCAGAAGGCGATAGAGCGCTCAGGAGGCAAAACTAACTTCTGGGAGCTACAACCCTATCTGCCCAAGGAAGTTCAGAGTTACGTGCCCGCTTTTATCGCTGTCAATTATGTGATGAACAACTATCAGCGTCACGATGTATCAGCTAATCCGCCAATGGTCAAATTTGATGAGGTGGATACTGTATACATACATAAATCACTCACATTTGATCAGATACAGACTGCAGCTCAAGTCCCAATGGAGGTGGTTGAATGGCTAAATCCAGCCTATACAAAAAAATATATACCAGTAGATGGGGAGGCGGTTTGTATTTTTCTGCCTAAAAGCGGCGTGTTAAATTTTGTGCGAGCCGAAAAGAGCTTGATTGGCGCGATGGCTCCAGGTAGCATAACCGCTCCGGTAGGAGATAAAAGTGGACGTCAACACACGGTGCACATTGTTCGAAAAGGAGAGTTTTTTCACAAGATTGCCATCGATAACCACTGTCGGATCAGCGATATTATTTATTGGAACAATCTTCCTAACCGCAATTTATACATCGATCAAGAGCTGATTGTTTGGAAACCGGTTGAAAGATCAGCCTATTTTTTTGTGACAGAAGAGGCCAGGCAGATTAAACCTGTTTTATACATTAATCGTTTATGCAATGTTAATGCTGCCAGCCGGCAACCTCTTTTTCCAAACCCGAAAGGAAGTTAGTACCTTAGTGCTTGCAATGGGCCGATTATTAGAGAATTAATAATTTTAAAATCTAATCAAATTAAATATAGACATGAGATATTATAAATATTTACTGATAGGTTTAGTTGCCTTATCGTTTGCCTGTAAGAATAAAGACACGGGCTACAAGCCTAATGTAGGCGGTAAAGCCGGTGAGATGTTGGTGATTATGGATGATAAGATTAAAAAGTCGCCAGGTGGAATTGAATTGCAGGACTTGCTGCGCGAAACGTATTTGGGCTTGCCGCAGGAAGAGCCTCATTTTAAAATGAGCGTGGCGCCTCATCGCACATTTTCCAGTTTTATGAAAACCATACGTAATATCGTTGTGGTTACTGTTAATGCGAATGTTAAAGATGAGGCCGTTAAATATTACAAGGACAGGTGGGCCAGGCCACAGGCGGTTGTTACTATTAGCGCTAAGGATACAGCCATGTTGCGTCAACTGGTTGAAGAGCATCAGCTAAGAATGCTTAGTTTTTTCAACAAGGCCGAACGCGAACGCTACATTTCCACTTATAAAAAGAATTTGAGCGATGAGCTTATTAAACGGGTGGACTCAACCTTTAATATTCGTTTGTCTGTTCCTAATAACTTAAATAACAAAAAGTCAACGTCATCTTTCATATGGATGAATGAATCGGCTCACTGGGGCTTCTTGGGGATGTTCGTTTATGAGTTTCCATATGTGGGAGAAGGAACATTTTCGAAGGAATATTTGCTAAATAAGCGCGATTCCATTCTGCATAAAAATGTTCCTGGTCCGTCTGAAGGATCTTTTATGACTACCGAACATCATTTTCCAGTCATTTATAAGCAAACAACCATTAATGACAATGAGGTGGTTGAATTAAGAGGCCTGTGGAAAGTGCAGAACGACATGATGGGTGGCCCATTTATTCTACAGGCTCATTATGATAAGGCGAATAACCGGGTGGTAGTAACCGACGGTTTTGTTTATTCCCCAGAACGGCCAGATAAACGTGATAAGATTCGCCAGATGGAGGCGTTGATGTATACGCTTAAATTTAAACAAAGTCATGCTGCCTCAACTCAACAGTAAAGCCTTAAGACAAGCTTGCGGGCGAGAAGATTTGATCAAAAAGGCAGCTGCACAAATCATTAAAGATTTTGCAGAATTTGGTTTTGAAGTAACCTTCTCAGGAAATACCGAAGGTTTTTACACTGAGGTGTTTACCCAGATGCGAGGCTATATTAGTGAAATTATGACGGCGCACTATTCCAGTTTTCTCAACTTTTTGTACCGTATTGATGTTACAGAGACACAGGTAGCTGTTTATCAGAAAGAGATGGGAGATGTGAGTTACGAAGATGCTTTAACAGAACTAATCATTCATCGAGAGATGAAAAAAGTAATGATAAGAGAGTACTTTAAAGCACAGAATCAGCCGCCGAATGAGGATTTGAATGAACTATCAGAATAATCTAACACTATGCAATTAACAATAAAACATACCGCCGAAAGGCCCCAAAACGTGCGAAATATTTTTCTGGTGAAGGATGTTAATGTACTCAAAGATTTTGGTTTTAGCAAAGAAGCACTTGCTTTTGTGGAAGCAAAGCTGGAATCTAAAGAAAAGCTCATTACTATTCAGAACTACCACATTGTTTATTATGTGCGAGTTGTTTCTGAAGGGGAACTTACCAACAATCTTTACGAGGCTTTGCGTAAGGATGGGGCACAAATATACAACAGTCTCAAAACCGATAAGCAAACAGGGGTTTGTATATATGACGTGATTGGAGAAAAGCAGTTGACACTGGCGTTAACAGAAGGTTTGGCTTTAGCCTCCTACCAGTTTACCAAGTACAAAACCGATAAAAAAGAGGAGCCTAATGATTTCACTGTTTGGGTGGCCTCCGCTGTGCTTAATAAGGGAGAGTTGGATGAACTGCGTCAATTATGTAACGCTGTTTTTGTCACCCGTAATTTAGTTAATGAACCAGTGTCGACACTCAATGTTGAAGAGTTGTCGGAAACCATTAGCGAATTAGGGGCAATTCACGGGTTTGATGTGGAAATATTCGATAAAGCGAAGCTCGAAATATTAAAATTTGGCGGACTCCTTGGGGTCAATAAGGGAAGTATTGATCCACCGGCTTTTCATGTATTAGAATGGAAACCCGAAGAGGCCAAAAATTCGAAGCCTATTGTGTTGGTGGGTAAGGGTGTTGTTTACGATACAGGCGGCATCAACCTGAAAACACCTCCCGGAAGCCTCGATGATATGAAATCGGATATGGGTGGGGCTGCTTCTGTGCTTGGTGCTTTTGTGGCCATTGCTTCCAATAAGCTAGCAGTTCACGTTATCGGACTGATCCCGGCTACTGATAACCGGCCTGGAGGTAACGCCATTGTGCCAGGTGATGTTTTAACCATGCACAACGGGAAAACAGTTGAGGTACTTAATACCGATGCGGAAGGAAGACTGATTTTAGCAGATGCTTTGTCGTACGCAGAAAAATACGAGCCCGAGTTGGTCATCGATTTGGCCACACTCACAGGCAGTGCAGTAATGGCACTGGGGCAATATGGCACTGTGGGAATGGGAACAGCTCCCGATAAAGATTTTCAAGCTCTTGAGGCCGCCGGAAACCTGGTTTACGAGCGGGTGGTTCGTTTTCCTTTTTGGGAAGAGTATGGGGAACTCATCAAATCGGAGGTCGCTGATATTAAGAACCTGGGTGGCCGTGAAGCTGGCGCCATTACTGCGGGTAAGTTCTTGAGCCATTTTGTTAACTATCCATGGATTCACCTGGACATTGCTGGTCCTGCCTTTGTTAAAAAAGAGGATAGCTATCGGGGCAATGGAGCATCTGGCGTTGGCGTACGATTATTATATGAGTTTTTGAAGAACAGGTACTAGTTTAGTAAATAATGTTAATTTTAATGCTCAATAACTGTCACACAATGTGTGCGACAGAAAAATGTAAGATATGAGTGAAAGAAAAATAATAGTGGGAATCACCCACGGAGATATTAATGGTATTGGTTACGAAGTAATTTTTAAAACTTTGTCTGATGCCAGAGTGTTTGACTCATTTGTGCCGGTTATTTATGGTTCATCAAAGGTAGCTGCCTACCATCGTAAAGCCTTAAACATTCCAAATTTTAGCTTAAATAGCATCAACAGTGTGGAGGATGCACATAATAAGCGGGTGAATATCATCAACTGTTTGGATGATAACATTCGTGTCGAGTTGGGTAAGTCCACCAGCATTGGCGGCGATGCAGCTTTTAAGGCATTGGAGCTGGCAGTTAGAGACTTAAAGGATGGCAAAATAGATGTCCTTGTTACTGCGCCGATAAATAAACAGAATATACAGTCCGACTCCTTTAATTTTCCAGGGCATACCGAATACTTGCATCAGGTTGCGGGTGAGGGAGAGGCATTAATGCTTATGGTTTCGGAGCAGATGAAAGTGGGAGTTGTGGCTGGTCATGTGCCAATTAAAGATGTGCCTTCTAAAGTAACTGAAGAAAGCATCCTGTCAAAATTACGTACCCTCAACCGTTCATTACAGCAGGATTTTTCCATTCGTCGCCCCCGCATTGCTGTTTTAGGGCTGAATCCGCATGCCGGAGACGGAGGAGTTATTGGTAGCGAAGAGCAAGAGGTTATCATTCCGGCTATCAATAAAGCAAAAGAAGAAGGCATTATGGCACTTGGCCCTTATCCTGCCGATGGCCTGTTTGGTAGTGAGCAGTTTAAAAACTTTGATGCTATTTTGGCGATGTACCACGACCAGGGCTTAGCTCCTTTTAAAACCGTAACTTTTTCCAAGGGAGTTAATTTCACAGCAGGGTTGCCTTTTATCAGAACTTCCCCTGACCATGGTACGGCTTTTGAAATTGCCGGACAGGATAAAGCCAAACCCGATTCTTTTAGGGAAGCTATCTATTTAGCGGTTGATATTTGTGCAAATCGTTCAATGAATGCAGAGCTGGCTAAAAACCCTCTTCAAACATACGATGTCAATGATTTAGAACACAAGGACTAGGTTTCTTTGATTATAAATAAAAGGGAGCTGCTCGTATTTCGAGTGGCTTTTTTGCATTTACAGGGGTGTTCTCTTTCCGATCTTCCGCTTTGGGTAGGGGTGTTATGTTCCAAATGTAGGGTGTTAGGCCTTAAATGAGTGTTAAAAAATGTTATTTACATGACATTGCTCAGGTTTCAAAAGGGTTTCTTCCAAAGTGGTGAATGGTGATTCGGGTTGTAAGTTACAGACTATGAATAGAGTGAAAAGGGGATACACATTAACACACCTAGCTGAACATTTGTCCATTGTTGGGGTATGTTAAGAAGTGTAATTTCGACCTTCATAAATTACAGCTAACAGTTTAAATGCCTTATTTAAAAAGTGGTATGATCCAGGAAAAGAAGATGGCTATGCAGATTAAAGCAGGAGATATAAAGGCTTTTCAAGCTTTTTATCAGTCCTACTTTAAAAGGGTGCTTAACTATGCCGCAATGTTTTTGAATCAAACGGATGTGGCTGAAGACATCGTGCAGGAATCGTTTTTTAAAATATGGAACAATCGGGAAGGAATAGATTGTAGTCAGTCACTGGTAGGGTTGGTTTATCGTTCTGTTCGCAATCAATGTATCAATCAACTGAAGCAGCAAAAAGTTCACGATAAATTTATTGATTTTGCATCTCATTACGAGGCTATCGATCGCGTTTATAAGTTAGATTTTGATTTAGAAGATAGTTCAGCGGATGATTTTTACGTCTATTCTGAAATTAGAAAGGCCATAGATACCTTGCCCGAAAAACGCCGGGAAGTGTATAAACTATCAAAAATTGAAGGCCATTCCCATGTTGATATTGCCAAAGAGCTCGAAATTTCCACCAAGGGTGTAGAGCGGCATATTACACTCGCCAATAAGACATTAAGGGAGCGTTTAAAGCATCTGAAAACAGCTGTTTTCACCTTCATGTTTTAATTTTTTTTAAAAAAGTAGAAAAATAATGTGGGGTATTAAATACGTGCTTGTAATAGAGGTGTAAGAACGCATAATGAGTAAAAAACTACAACATATAACAACTCTGATTAAAAAATATGTGGATGGCACTGCTTCAGCACAGGAAGTAGCCGCTATTTACGACTGGATCAGTGAGTCAGAGGCTAATAAGTTGCGTTTCGTTAAAATAAAGGAGCAAGTCAATACACCTCAAAAAGCAGGCGACGATTGGCAACGCTTTACCAATCGTTATGGAGAGCAGCTCAAAACAAACCGAAGGAGTAAGCGAATGCTTGGGTTTATTTCTTTGGCAGCTTCTATCTCTTTAGTAGTGGGTGTTTCTTTCTATCTGCTCAAACCACAAAAAAGTATTTATGCCGATTACCTGGTAGAAACGGAGGAGATTCCTGAATATACCACTTTAAGTTTTTCTAATGGAGAGCAGTTAGCTCTGAAAAACACACATTCTATTGTAGAGGTAGAGGAGGAAGGAAGCATAGTGAGTATTGATAAAGAGCAGTTAGTTGAGGCGCCTGTCGAGAAAGCTGATGAAAAGCCGGGAGTTAATCAGATAATTGTACCGTATGGTAAAACGGCACAGGTATCACTCGCTGATGGGACAAAAGTATGGCTCAATGCAGGAAGTAAGTTATTGTTTCCCGTTCACTTCGATCGCCAGAGTTCAAGGGAGGTGATGTTATTTGGAGAAGCCTTTTTTGACGTTAGCCATAACGCCAGTCAGCCTTTTAAAGTGATTACTGACGAGATGATATATACAGTGCTTGGCACTACCTTTAATATTCAATCCTACGAAAATAGCGCTTCAGTATCCGCCGTATTGGTGAACGGCTCTTTACAGGTGGAGAAGAAGGCAGTGTTTGATAAGCAAAAAACTATTTTGGAGCCCGGGCAAATGAGCCAGTACACAGCCAGTCAGGACAAGATCAGTGTAAGTGCTGTTAATACTGCATTCTATACTTCGTGGAAGGATGGTTACCTGATGCTTAATAAGAATAGCCTGTCCAAACTGATTCAGCAAATTGAGCACTATTATAATAGTGAATTAATAATAACCAACGAATTACTAAATATACCCAGCCAGCTAAGCGGTAAGTTGCTTTTGGATGATGATCCCGAACAGGTGTATCAGGCATTGTGCGACTTAACTGGGATGACTTATGAAATAATTAATAATAGAGTTGAATTTAGAAAACAAAAAAAGGGTGCGATCGGTCAAAAACACACCCTCTCAAATAAATTTTAATCATTTAATTAAATAGTCAAATTTATGAATTTCACTGGGAAATCAAAATCCTTCTTTCCGGTAAGGGCTACAAATTTGATTAAACATGCTTTTATAGCCTGTTTAATCCTTGTTGTTGGCTCGAACGATGTATTTGCATCTAGCCGTTTGAAAGAGCAAAAGGTTAGCCTTAATCTTAAGGAAGTAACACTTCAGGAGTGTTTAAAAGCAATTGAGGCACAGAGTGATATGGTATTCGTTTATAACGAGGAGCAGGTAGATGTTATGCAAACCGTTTCGGTTGATGCTAGCAACGAGAGTGTTGAAGAAATCCTAAACGAAGTACTGGAAAATGCAAGCTATAAGTTGTACGATAATCAGGTGGTGATTGTAGCTGATGATGTACAGGTAGTAGCTAATGCACAGGAAGAAACCGTAAAAGTATCTGGTACAGTGCTTGACCAGTTTGGTATGGGTATCCCAGGTGTTAACGTTTCTGTAAAAGGAACAACCATGGGTACAATTACTAACTTAGACGGACAATTTACGCTGGAAGTTCCTGCTAACAGTGTTATTGTGTATTCTTTCATTGGTTTTGCTAGTCAGGAAATCGCAGTAGCACCAGGTGCTTCTTATGATGTGACTATGCAAGAAGATGTAATGAACGTTGACGAGGTTGTAGTAACAGCTCTTGGTATTAAACGTGAAAAGAAAGCACTAGGTTATTCTGCAGTAGAAGTAGGTGAAGAAGCGTTTGAAACAATGAAAGATGCTAACCCAATGGGTGCACTTTCTGGTCGTATGGCTGGTGTTCAGATTAATACTTCATCGCAGGGTGCGGGTGGTTCATCATCTGTACTGATTCGTGGTGCTGCTGTGCTTTCAGGTTCTAATGAGCCTTTATACGTGGTGGACGGTGTGCCTATCTCAAACACTCAGTTCTCTAACGCCGATGACGCGGATAACGGAGGTGTTGACTCAGGTAACGGTTTGTCAGGTATTTCGGCTGATGATATTGAAAATATCTCAGTATTAAAAGGTCCTGCTGCAACGGCTTTATATGGTTCGCGTGCTATCAATGGTGTAGTATTAGTAACTACTAAGTCAGGTAAGGGTGAACAAGGTACTACCGTTGATTTTAACTCGAACATTACTTTCGACAGAGCACGAGTATATTCTCAGTGGCAGGAAGTATACGGTCAGGGTACAAACGGCGAAGCGCCACAAACCATGACTGCCGGTAAAGAGTTAACTACTATGTGGGGTGCTAAGTACGACGATGTTCAGTCGTATGTAAACTACCGTGGCGAGCAAAAAGACTACAAATTTAACGACAACGAGCGCGAGTTCTTTGATACAGGTATGACATGGACGAACTCTGTGGCTGTTAACCACAATACAGAGAAAGCGAACCTTCGTTTGTCTTATTCTAATACAACTAACAATGGCTTAGTTCCCGGAACTTCTTACGACCGTAATACATTTAATGTATCAGGTGGTACAAAAGCATTCAACGATCGTTTAGAAATCAACGCTAAGATTTCTTATACTGACGAGGATTCTGAGAACGCCATGATGGGTGCAACACCATTTAACCCAACTTCACAGTTATTGGGTGTTCCAAATAACATCGCATTAAGCGATTTGAAAGACTACAAAGATCCTGTAACTGGTCTGCCAATTGGTTTAGGAACTGATGGTAACAGCAACATTTACTGGACAACAAATGAAATTGATCACCAGTATCGTAAAAAGCGCGTAATGTCATTGGTGAATGCCAAGTTGAACATTACTGATCACTTAAACGCACAGGTGAGAGCTGGTAGCGATATGACTTTCTTTGCTAATGAGTCGGTTTACCCAATTGGTACACCTTACTACAATGAGGGTCGCGGTAATATGATGAAGGCGGACGAAGTGGAGTCTAACTATGATTTCCTTTTGAACTACGATCGTAACTTTAACGATAAGTTTGGTTTAACGGTTAATGCTGGTGCATCGCGCATGGATCGTGAGTATGAAGGTTTAGGTATTTTCTCTGTAGGATTTACATTGCCTGAGCTACAACGTCCTGGTTTTGGTAAAGACAACTCACAGTCTGTTGACTATAACCGCAAGCGCATCAACTCTGTATACAGTACAGCGCAGTTCCGTTATGGCAGCATGTTGTATTTTGATTTATCAGCACGTAACGACTGGTCGTCAACACTACCTTCTGATAACAACTCGTACTTCTACCCATCTGTAAGTACTTCTGTGATTGTATCTGAAATGGTGGAGATGCCAAGCTGGATTACCTTCGCAAAAGTACGTGGTTCATGGGCGCAGGTAGGTTCTGATACAGATCCTTATCAACTGTTACTACAATATAAGCCAGATGATAACCCACATCCAACTTGGGGTGGAGGAAATAATATTGTGGCTGGTGTAGATGGAGCAACTGTCCCTAACTCCACCTTAAAGCCTTCTATTATGACTTCATACGAGGTAGGTGCTGATATCAAGTTCCTGAATAACCGTTTGGGATTAGATGTAACCTATTATAGCTCAGTAGCTGACGATCAGATTATGCCTGTTGATGCATCTAATGCCTCAGGTTACAACGATGCGATTGTTAACTCTGGTTCGATTGAAAACAAAGGTTGGGAAGCTGTATTGTATGCGACTCCATACCGCAATGCGAACTTCTCGTGGAATACATCACTTAACTTCTCTTACAACATTAACGAGGTAACCGAATTAGCTGAAGATGTAACTCAGCTGAACCTGATGAGAGGTGGAGGTGTGAACGTTATTGCTGCTGTTGGTGAAGAATATGGTGCCATCATGGGCCGTACTTTCGTTCGCGATGAGAATGGTAACATAGTGATTGGTGCTAATGGTTTACCACAAGCTTCTAACGAGTATACAAAATTAGGTGGTGCTTATCATCCGGTAATGTTAGGTTGGAGCAATACCTTAACTTATAAGCAGTTCACACTAAACGTGTTGTTCGATTCTAAGTTTGGTGGTGAAGTTTTCTCAGCTACAGAAGCTTCGGCTTATGCAATGGGTAAGCACGAAAATACACTTGGAAGAAGCGAATACGTTGCAGGACAAGCATGGAGCCCGGCTGAATTAGAAGGGCAGACAACAACAGCTCGTCCAGAGGATGTTTACGGTGCCTTAGCATCAATTGATGAGCTATTTGTATATGATGCTTCTTTCGTGTCTCTACGCGAACTAAGTCTGTCATACCGTTTACCAAATCAGTTGTTTGCAGACTCTAAGTACTTCAAGAGTGCATCGGTAGGTTTATTCGGTAAAAACTTAGGATACCTTTACCGTTCTACTGACAATATTGATCCTCAATCAACTTACTCAATCAGTAACGGAGGTCAGGGTATTGAATATGGTAACATGGCTTTACCAGCAAGCTTTGGTTTCAATGTTAACGTGAAATTTTAATCAGAATGAAAAAGCTAAGTATATTATTATTCGCTGCAGTGCTAACCATGTTTAGCGCCTGTACCGATGAGTTTGAAAAAATTAATGACAACCCGAACCGGGTTGAAGATTTGGACGCTGGTTTTCAGTTTGGTAAGGTACAGTTGATGTATGCCGGTACCGGACATGAAGAATGGCGTGGGAACCTAATTATGACTGGTCCTTTATCAGGAGTTACCCAGTGTGGATACCGCACAGGTCAGGGTTTTGATTTGTCAGATGGCTTTTCAGAGGCAAAATGGTCAGTGTTGTTCATCAACACGATTAAGGACGGTCGTGATATGCAGCGTACCTTAAATGAAAATAACGTAGACGGTTCTAAAGACGTGAAACTGGCGCAAACCGACATCATGTTGGAACTATCTTTTCAGCGATTAACCGACTTATACGGGGACATTCCATACTCGGAAGCTGGTTTAGGTTTCAATGAGTTAAATTTCTATCCGGCTTACGATTCTCAGGAGGATATCTATAAAGGAATGGTTGCTAAACTAAGAGCTTCCAGAGATATTTTGCTGACCAGTAAGAATGATCCATTTGGTGATAGATATGACTTAGTGTATGGTCACTTGCCAGCTGAGGAGCAACGTCAGGCATGGGCGCGTTTAGCGAACTCTTTATTGTTAAGAATTGGTATGCGTGCATCTACTGCCGATGCAGCTTGGGCACAAAATGTTGTTGAAGAGGCAGCAGCTAATGCAGCTGGTTACATTACTGAGGTTGATGTGAAAACTTCAGCAGCCTTATTGAAGCATAGCACAATCGGTGGCGCGTGGGGTATCCACGAGAATGGTTCTGGTTCAGCGATTAATGGTAAAGCGGGTGGTTTTGCTCATGCTTTCCTTGGTGAAGAGTACCTGCGTTTGGCGCAGCAGAATAAAGACCCTCGTTTGTTCTACACGGCTTGTCAGATCATCAGTCAAGGCGGAGAGTATAGAGCTTGGACCGGACAAACATACTTCAATCCTTTTGAAGAAGCGGCCCGTCCTGGTGAAGCCTGGAAGCCCGTTATTTTCAATCCATTGCGAGGTGGGGCTGAAACATCGTTCTCGGTTCGTGGTTTAATGAAAGCAGAAGGTGTTGATGTGTACGGCGACTATTACCTTAACGGAGGTGATATGGGTAAAACCAAGCACGTAATCATTGATAAGAAAGATGAAAACGGAGATGTTATTACTGACGTCAATGGTGATGTCGTAAGAGACACTCTATATTCCTATGTTTATGATGCCGAGTATGCTCAGTACCGTACTATGTGTGCTATTAACCCCGAAACAGTAGGTTCGCGCACAGCACCAACCGTTATTTTTGGTGGTGACGAAGCTTATTTTATTCTTGCTGAAGCTGCTGCTAAGGGATGGAATGTTCCTGGTGATGCTACTTCTAACCTGACAAAAGCTGTTGAGTTGAACATGAGCAAGTACCCAGCGCTTTATAAGGAGAGCGCTTCGCCTGCAACCTACATGGAAATGTATAAGGAAACGACTGGTGATGTTAGGACTTACGAGGATATGGCAGCTGATTACATTGCTAATTTAGGTGCAGCAACTGTTGAAACAATTCAGTTGGAGCGTTGGAAGTCACTTTTCCTAAATGGTTATGAAGCCTTTGCTTTATGGAACCGTTCACTGGTTTCTGTAACTCCAGTAGGCATTCCATATTCTAAAAATATTGATTTACCTGAATACACTTGGGAAAACATTAAGGATGCACAACCAGGTGTGGTTCAAACACCAGATGCATTCTTCTCAACACCATTCCACAATGGTGGTGTAACAGGTGGCTTTCGTCCTCGTCGTTTGGATTACCCAGACAGAGAGCGTATGAACAATACAGAGCACATCAACGCAGCAATGGAGCGTCAAGCTGCATTAGGCAATGATGGTGATAATTTTGTGTCAAACAAAATGTGGATTAGTAAGTAATAATTACTTAACCAATAGTTTATTAAAAGGAGCCCTCTGGGCTCCTTTTTTTGTATCTATACCTCCCATATCAGGTTAAACTATTACACATTTCTCAGGTCTTGTTTAGTCTCATTCTAAATTACATCGCCCCTCACAAATCCATGAACTTACAGTTTGTAACTTTATTCATATAAAAGGTCATTGTTCTGTTTTTGCTGCAATTGCCCCATGCCAGTTTAATCAAAAAGGGGCAGGTTGGGTTTTAAACTGGTTTTATACGGCCTGACCCCCTAATAAGTAAGTGACGAAAGACATGTTTCTATCATAAAAAAACTTCAACATTTGCAGTTTAAAACAAATTAAAACCACTTATTATGGCAACACGTATTGAAAGCGATTTACTAGGAGAATTGCAAGTACCCGTTGATGCATACTATGGAGTGCAAACACAACGTGCCGTCGAAAATTTTAATATATCTACTGCTCGTCTGAGCCACTACCGTCATTTTATTTGGGCTCTTGGAGCTGTAAAAATGGCCGCAATAAAAGCCAACCATGAACTGGGTTTGGTAAATGATAAAGTAAAGAATGCCGTTGTACAAGCCTGTAAAGAGGTGATGGAAGGAAAGTTTGATAAGGAGTTTCCTATTGACATGATTCAGGGCGGAGCCGGCACCAGTACTAACATGAACGCCAATGAGGTGATTGCCAACCGTGCATTGGAGTTAATGGGCTATGAAAAGGGACAGTACGAGTATTGTTCCCCTAACGATATCGTTAATTTGTCGCAATCGACTAATGATGCTTACCCAACAGCTATCAAATTGTCGCTCATCAAGATGAACTATATTCTGATTGAGCACCTGCAGCAGCTTGTGGAGGCCTTTAAGCGCAAGGGAACGGAGTTTGCCGATATCATTAAAATGGGGCGCACGCAATTGCAGGATGCTGTTCCAATGACCTTAGGTCAGGAGTTTTGTGCCTATGCCATGACTTTATCCGAAGAGATTGAGCGCCTGAATCAGAATGCCAATCTTTTCCTGGAAGTAAATATGGGGGCTACAGCCATCGGAACTGGTATTAATTCGGTCGAAGGCTATTCAGACGCGTGTGTCAAGCATCTGTGCGACATTACAGGCTATCCCATTGTGCTGGCTTCTGATTTGGTGGAGGCAACACCCGATACAGGTTCATATGTCATTTATTCTTCTGCCTTAAAGCGCATGGCAGTTAAGATATCTAAAGTTTGTAACGACCTGCGTTTGTTATCGTCTGGTCCGCGCGCCGGACTAAATGAAATTAATCTGCCGCCAATGCAGCCGGGTTCATCCATTATGCCAGGTAAGGTTAACCCGGTGATACCCGAGGTGATGAACCAGATTTGCTATAAGGTAATAGGTAATGACTTGACGGTAACCTTTGCAGCAGAGGCAGGTCAGTTGCAATTGAACGTAATGGAGCCGGTATTGGCCCATAGCATTCTGGAATCGATTCAATTCCTTATGAGAGGGATGGACACCCTGCGCCTAAAATGCATCGATGGCATTACAGCTAATGCCGATGTTTGTGAAAACATGGTGCTTAAGAGCATTGGTATTGTTACCGCTTTAAATCCGCACATAGGCTACAAAAATAGCACACGCATCGCCAAAGAGGCCTTAAAAACAGGCAAAGGGGTGTATGAAATTGTGCTGGAAGAGGGCATTCTGTCGGAAGAACAGCTGAAGGAAATATTAAAACCGGAAAATATGATTGGCCCGGCTAAACGTACATGTCAGTAATATTTTGATTAATTTAATTCTGAAGCGAATGTTCGAAAGAGCATTCGCTTTTATGTGTTTGTAGAGGTACTGACACGGTTTATTGATAGAGATTGATGCAAAGTTCTGCCTGAAGGCATAGAGTGCCTGTATCGGTGTGCGACCGCCTTCTTTCTGCTACCTGTTGCAATTTGCACTATGTAACCTTAAAGCTTCTTACAATCGATAATAACTTTTCAGAGTTCAGAACCTGGGAAAAAGTAGGGTTTTACAAAAAAGTCCGCTTAACTTAGTTAAGCGGACTTTGAGTTATTTTCGCCTCCCAACAAGGAGTCATTCCATTTAGTCTAATTTCAATACCGCCAGGAAAGCTTTTTGTGGTACCTCTACATTACCAACTTGCTTCATGCGTTTCTTTCCTTTTTTCTGCTTTTCAAGCAGCTTCCGCTTACGGGAAATATCACCACCATAACACTTGGCTGTTACGTCTTTTCGCACAGCTTTGACTGTTTCACGGGCAATAACTTTGGCGCCAATGGCTGCCTGAATGGCAATGTCGAATTGCTGACGCGGAATAAGCTCCTTCAGCTTTTCACACATGCGGCGACCGAATGTTTGCGCATTATCGAAATGAATGAGTGATGACAGGGCATCTACACTTTCTCCATTGAGCAGGATATCTAAACGAACCAGTTTAGCGGCTCTGAATTCAATCGGGTAATAGTCGAATGAGGCATAACCTTTGGAGATGCTTTTAAGCTTATCGTAAAAGTCAAATACAATTTCTGCCAGCGGCATATCAAATGCCAGATCCACACGATCTGAAGTCAGGTAGTGCTGTTTAATCAATTCTCCCCGTTTGCCCAGGCACAACGTCATAATACTCCCAATGTACTCACTTTTGGTAATGACCGATGCCCGGATATAGGGTTCTTCAACTTTCTCAAGAACTGTTGGCTCCGGCAATTCGGATGGGGTATGGATATTAATGATCTCGCCCTTTTTTGTGTGGGCAATGTATGGTACGTTGGGCACGGTGGTAATTACTGCCATGTCGAATTCCCTATCCAGACGCTCCTGAATAATTTCCATGTGTAGCAGTCCTAAAAACCCACAGCGGAATCCAAATCCTAAAGCTGCTGATGATTCTGGCTCGTAGGTTAGAGAGGCATCATTGAGCTGGAGCTTTTCCATGGCAGCGCGCAAGTCTTCGTAATCCTCCGCATCAATAGGATAAACGCCTGCAAACACCATCGGTTTTACATCTTCAAAACCGCCAATAGCTTTGGTGCATCCATTTTTAACATGGGTAATGGTGTCTCCAACTTTTACTTCCTTACTGGTTTTAATGCCCGAAATGATGTAACCCACATCGCCTGTTCTCAGTTCTTTGCGGGGTTCCATGTTTAGGCGCAATACGCCCACTTCATCGGCGTCGTACTCCTTGCGGGTATTAAAAAACTTAACCAGGTCGCCTTTTTTAATTGTGCCGTTTACTACTTTAAAATATGCGATGATGCCTCTGAACGAGTTAAAAACAGAGTCAAAAATCAGGCATTGCAATGGCGCCTCCGGATCACCAACAGGCGCCGGTACACGGTGTATCAGGGCACTTAAAATATCAGCCACCCCTTCACCTGTTTTACCACTGGCCCGGATGATATCTTCTCGATCGCAGCCTATTAAGTCAATAATCTGGTCCTCCACTTCTTCGGGCATGGCATTGGGCAAATCCATTTTATTCATCACGGGGATGATCTCTAGATTGTGCTCAATGGCCTGATAAAGGTTCGATATGGTTTGTGCCTGGATGCCCTGAGTGGCATCAACAATGAGCAGGGCGCCTTCACAAGCGGCAATGGAGCGCGAAACCTCATAGGAGAAATCCACGTGTCCGGGGGTATCAATCAGGTTCAATACGTATTTTTCACCCTCAAACTCATAATCCATTTGTATGGCATGACTTTTAATCGTGATGCCACGTTCACGCTCCAAGTCCATATTATCAAGTACCTGGGCTTGCAAATCCTTCTCTGAAACGGTTTTGGTGAATTCCAGCAAACGGTCGGCCAGGGTACTTTTCCCATGGTCAATATGAGCAATGATGCAAAAGTTGCGTATATTCTTCATCTACAATTATTTACTTATAACAGGCTTATCTATTGAAAGATAAGGATCGCAAAGATACTTATTTAATTAAAATCTGACCATAGAGTTATCAAAGATCGCATTATAATAAGATAATATAAGCGGGCTTTGTTTAAATAACTGATTTACTACTTCAGGTTTTATTGCAATAGTTCACCATTACTCTGAAACTATACGCTGATAATCAGATATTTATTGCAGTATACGTCTTGAAATTTTATCGAATTCTGGTTAATGCTTAAATACATTCCACCGTAGCAGGAGGAAAATAAAAAAGGGAACCGCTAAGCAGTTCCCCTCTTTATATAATTTGTTTGTGATGATTCTTACATCATACCTGGCATGCCGCCACCCATTCCTGGAGCACCCATTGGCATTGCAGGAGCATCTTCTTTCTCTTCAACCAATACACACTCGGTAGTTAAGAACATACCTGCGATAGAAGCCGCATTCTCAAGTGCAATACGAGTTACTTTAGCAGGGTCAATTACACCACTCTCCAACAGATTTTCGTAACGGTCGAAGCGGGCGTTGTAACCGAAGTCATCTTTACCTTCAGCCACTTTCTGAACGATTACAGCTCCTTCTTTACCAGCGTTGAATGCAATTTGACGCAATGGCTCTTCGATGGCACGTTTGATGATTTCAATACCGGTTTGCTCATCCTCTGTTTCTCCTTTGATGCTTTCTAAGGCAGCAACAGAACGGATGTAAGTAACACCACCACCAGGAACAATACCTTCCTCAACAGCTGCGCGAGTGGCGCTAAGCGCATCATCAACACGGTCTTTCTTTTCCTTCATTTCAACTTCAGAAGCAGCACCTACATAAAGTACAGCTACACCACCTGCAATTTTAGCTAAACGCTCTTGCAGTTTCTCACGGTCATAGTCAGAAGTTGTGTTGGCAATTTGTGCTTTAATTTGGTTAGCACGAGCTTCAATAGCTTCTTTAGCACCAGCACCGTTTACAACAGTTGTATTTTCTTTATCGATTGTTACTTTTTCAGCCTGACCAAGCAATTCAATCGTTGCATTTTCAAGCTTTAAGCCGGTTTCTTCTGAGATAACAGTACCACCAGTTAAAACTGCTAAGTCCTGCAACATTTCTTTACGACGGTCGCCAAACCCAGGTGCTTTAACAGCAGCCACTTTTAATGAACCACGCAGACGGTTAACCACTAGAGTAGCTAAAGCTTCACCATCCACATCTTCAGCAATAATCATCAGAGGACGACCACTTTGAGCTGTTTGTTCCAGTACAGGAAGAAGATCTTTCATAGTGGAAATCTTCTTGTCGTGGATCAAGATGTAAGGATTCTCAAGGTCAGCTTCCATCTTATCAGTATTGGTTACAAAGTAGGGCGAAATGTAACCGCGGTCGAACTGCATACCTTCCACAACTTCTACAGTTGTTTCAGTACCTTTTGCTTCTTCAACAGTGATAACACCTTCTTTGCTTACTCTTTCCATTGCTTCAGCAATCAGCTTACCAATTTCGCTGTCGTTATTGGCAGAGATAGTAGCTACTTGCTCAATCTTTTCGCTGTGCTCACCAACTTCTTGTGCCTGATCTTTGATATTTTTAACGATTGCCGCAACCGCTTTGTCAATACCTTTTTTCAGCTCCATTGGGTTGGCACCTGCTGTTACGTTTTTCAAACCAACGTTAATGATTGACTGTGCCAGTACAGTAGCAGTAGTTGTTCCATCACCAGCATCATCACCAGTTTTAGAAGCAACCTCTTTTACCATCTGAGCACCCATGTTTGCATAAGGGTCAGACAACTCCACTTCTTTGGCAACTGATACACCATCTTTAGTAATGGAAGGGGCACCGAATTTACGATCGATAACCACGTTTCGTCCTTTAGGACCTAATGTTACTTTAACGGCATTTGCCAAAGCATCAACACCTTCTTTTAGCAAATCGCGGGCTTCAATATTAAATTTAATTTCTTTAGCCATTTTATGTCTTTTTAAATATTCAGGATTAAAAAAATAGTTTGTTAATAATTAGTGAGCTGGTACCTGCTGTTCAGCTTGGCCAGCAAACCGAGTAAACTATTGCTTATTAAAGGATGTACAATACATCAGACTGAGAGATCAGCAAGTAGTCCTCACCATCAATTGTTAACTCAGTACCACCATACTTACCGTACAATACCACATCGCCAACTTTTACTTCCATTACTTCGTCTTTTTTAGCTGCTCCTACTAAAACAGCAGTTCCCTGTAATGGTTTTTCTTTAGCTGAATCAGGGATAATAATTCCGCTTGCTGTTTTTGTCTCAGCTGCCTGAGGCTTAACCAAAATTTTACCGGCTAAGATTCTTCCTTTTAATTCTGACATATCTAATCGTTTTTTTAATGTTATAACAGTTTTTACGAAGGCTTCCTTCTCACAAAGTATGCCAAAGCAATTTATGACATATTTTTGTAAGATTCACTGACGTTTTTGCAGAGGACTGACACGAGATCACTTTCTGTAAGGTCAAATTTACAGGCATAAAAAAAAGTGTCAGCAGCACTGACACTTTTTTAATATTTTAAACATCCCTTTGCTTAGTTAGCGTCTTCAGTAGGTGTTTCAGTCGTAGCTTCGGTATCGTCTCCCTGAGCAGGAGTTGGGAATGCAGGAACTTCTTGCTGTTGCGACGGAAGCGTATTTAATTTCTCATCAATCTCAGCACCGCCCATTTGCCCTTTAGGCAATGCTATTACAGCTACAAATGACAATACTAATAAAGCAGTTGCCAGTGTCCAGGTTGCTTTTTCGAGGAAATCAGTTGTTTTACGCACGCCCATCACTTGGTTTTGTGATGAGAAGTTAGATGCCAAACCACCTCCTTTAGAGTTTTGAACTAAAACAATAAGGATTAAGAAGATACTTACTAAGATTACTAATATCGAAACAAAAGTATACATATCTCGTTCAATTATTTAATTTGTTAATTTTTCTAAGTCGTCAATGCGACGTGCAAAGTAAACATTTTTTTCGGGATATTTCAAACGGAGTTTTTCATATATCCCAATTGCTTTATCATAGTGCTTTTGCCTAATATAAATATTTGCTAAAGTTTCAGATAGCAAGTCGTCTCCATTATCAACTTCCTCCGTTGGCTCAGTGGGCGGTTCTGTTTCTGTTTGCTGTTTTACAGGCGGCACAATTTTAGGGGTTTCAATTCTAAGAAAATTATCAATTATCTGCTGTGACTTCTTCTTAACAGGTTGCTCCTGAGGTTCAACAGGAGCGTGGCGCAGCATGGTTAGCCAGTCGGAAAATGAGTGGCTTTCATCTTTCTTTTCCTCTGGGTTAATGCTTTCCTTTAGTTCATAACCTACCAGTTGGTTCGATTCGTAGCCTAAAAAGTCAGCACTTGGCATCACCATCGAATTGCTTTCTTTTTCCTCCGTCTTTTTATTGGAAAAAACGGAAAAATCAATCTGGTCTCCATCTTCGGTTTCAAAAGTGTCATCTGTTTGAAAATAATTGTTGATGGAGCTCAACCTGGTGGTGATGCCAATGGTTTTTTTAGGACGGCTTTCTGTTTGGTGCTCAATAGCAGATGCTTCATTAGCAGCTACTAACTCGTGTTCTTCTTCGGCCGGTTCGATGGTTTCAATTACCGGACTTGCTTTTGCCGTGTAATGAATGAGTTCGAATAATTTTTTACGATCGGCTATATAGGCAGCCGACTGTTTGAGCTCCCCATTAAACCGCACATGTTCAATTGTATGAAGATTTTTCAGTAATAGCATGCGTGCAGCCTGAAACCAAGGGAACTCTTGCACTATTTCACTTAGTGCCGGCAGTGTTTCCTCGTTAAGGCGTTCGGGGTGCGTTACTAACTCAAAAAAATCAGTTTTCTTCATCTAATTGATGCTTCTTGTGGTTTACCAGTCGGCAAATGCTTTGTTAAAAATATTCTCGGTGATTTCTTCAATCATCTCAGTTGTCAGATCGTTCTCAACAGCGTTAATATTCTGATCTGAAGGAAAATCTCTAAAGGCTGAAAAACTACTTTCCCAATTAAGTTTAGGGTCCTTGTAGTTTTTGTAGCGAACCTTCACTGTCATCGACAAGCGTGTTTCAGCCGAAACCGCATCGGCCTGAATAGCCATGGGACGGACACTATAGCCTGTAATTTCGCCCGAAAAATCCACATCGCCCGTGCCATTTACCAGAGCTAGTCGTGACTCGTTGGAAATACGGTCTTTCAGGCCTTCTGTAAAATTTTGGCTCAGTACCGGATTAATTAGCGGCGCTCTGTTGTCAAAATACTGTACAGAAAATTTGTTAATATTTTCAGGGATTGAAGCACCGCTCATGGTCATGCTAACTGAGCAGGCAGTAATGGTAAGTACCCATATTGCTGCTATAATACTGTATACTGTTTTCATCGTTCTATTTGATATTCTTTTATTTTACGGTACAAAGTACGTTCAGAAATTCCAAGTTCTACAGCAGCTTGTTTCCTGCGTCCATTGTACTTATCAAGTGCTTTCTTAATTAATTCAATCTCCTTATCCGCTAATGACAGAGATTCTTCCACAAATTCTTCAGTGTCCTGTATCGAATCGTTGCCCTCATCACTGACCGTGTTTGAGTAGGGCATCGGTTTCATGCTGTTGTTGGCCGAAACAAAGTCACCGTCTTCACTCTGGTAAAGCTTTTGAATAATTTGTGCATGCTCCCCATGGGAACTGACATTGCCATTTTCCATCATGTCAAGTACCAGCTTCTTAAGGTCATTCATGTCCTTTTTCATGTCGAAAAGCACTTTGTACAAGATTTCCCGTTCGTTACTGAAGTCGGCTTCTTTTTTACTGCTGCTGTCGATAATGGCCGGCAGATTGTCGCCAGAGTGGTATGGCAAGTACTTGGACATTGCTTCGCCATTTATTTCACGCTCTTGCTCAATGACCGAAATCTGTTCGGTAATATTTTTTAGTTGTCTGATATTTCCTGGCCAGCGATACCGCACCAGCAGCTCCTTGGCATCTTCAGACAGTCGGATGGCCGGCATGCGATAGCGCGTGGCAAAATCATTGGCAAATTTTCTAAATAGCAGGTATATGTCATCACTTCGTTCGCGCAGTGGCGGGATAGTGATGGGTACACTGTTGAGGCGGTAGTATAGGTCTTCCCTAAATTTTCCCTCTTTAATGGCTTTTTCCATGTTCACATTGGTGGCGGCGACCACCCGAACATCGGTTTTCAATACTTTTGACGAGCCTACCTTTATAAATTCACCGGCTTCGAGCACTCTTAATAGTCTGACCTGTGTATTTAGGGGCAATTCGCCTATTTCATCTAAAAAGATTGTGCCACCATTGGCTTCTTCAAAATAGCCTTTGCGATCGGAAAGGGCTCCGGTAAAGGCTCCTTTTTCGTGTCCAAACAGTTCAGAGTCGATAGTGCCTTCGGGAATAGCGCCACAGTTAACGGCTATGTATGAACCATGTTTACGTGCACTCGACTGGTGAATGATTTGCGGAAATACCTCTTTACCTGTTCCGCTTTCTCCTGTAATCAGCACAGATAGATCCGTAGGAGCCACCTGAACTGCTACATCAATAGCTCTGTTTAGGCCAAATGAATTACCAATAATTCCGAATCGTTGTTTGATCTGTTGTAAATCCATTCTATCTAAGGTTATCTTTCTAGCCGTGTTAAAAGCCTGCTATTTTAGCAGACTGACTGACAAAGTTACAATTATCGGTCGTTTAGGCTCCCCATTATGTAACAATTTTTGTTAAAAGCGAAAGATTGTTTTCTCATCTTCTGGCAAATAAATTTATTTATGGGCCTAAGTTCATAACTTTGTATAAATTATTGTTATGAATATGGCGACAAAGAAAATATTAGGAATTATTCCGGCCCGCTATGGTTCAACACGTTTTCCGGGTAAACCATTGGCCGATATTGGGGGGAAACCCATGATACAACGCGTGTACGAACAAGTTTGCCAAACCTTAAGCACGGTTTATGTAGCAACGGATGATGAGCGTATTGATCAGGCTGTTAAAGCTTTTGGTGGGAAGGTGGTGATGACTTCGGTTGACCACCAGAGCGGCACCGATCGTTGCGCCGAAGCGTTGCGTAAAATTGTAGCGTTGGAGGAGGAGCAGTATTATGCTGTCATCAATATTCAGGGTGATGAGCCTTTCATCAGCCCGCTGCAAATAGAGAAGTTGGCTGGGTGCTTCGAAAATAGTGCGACTGAATTAGCTACTCTTGTCAAACCGGTTCAAGTTAAGGAAGATTTGTTTAACCCTAACAAACCTAAGGTTGTTGTTAGTAAGGATAGGTATGCGCTTTATTTTAGTCGTTCTCCAATTCCATATTTAAGGGGTGAAGCTGAAGAAAAGTGGGTGGAAAAGCATCGATACTTTAACCATATTGGTTTATACGGCTACCGCTCAGATATTCTGAATGAGATTACAGAGTTGCCAATTGGCGTGCTGGAGGCAGCGGAATCCTTAGAGCAGTTACGCTGGCTCGAAAATGGTTACACCATTAGGGTGGAGGAGACCGATGAGCAGGCTGTGGCTATTGATACCCCTGAAGATTTAGAGAAAGTTCTTAAATCCGGCTTGATTTAGTTATTACCAGTCATGTAGATATAAAAAATGGTCATCTTTATTTAGATGACCATTTCTTTTATAGTGTTTAGCGGTATACTTACAATTTACGGCTTACTTCAACTTCTTCGTAGGCTTCAACAATGTCACCCACTTTAATGTCGTTGTATTTTTCAATGTTCAAACCACATTCGTACCCGGCTGCAACTTCCTTCACATCGTCTTTAAAGCGCTTCAGTGAACCTAGTTCGCCTGTATAGACTACAATGCCTTCGCGAATCAATCGAATCTTGTTGTTACGCTTAATCTTACCTTCTTTCACCATACAACCGGCAATGGTACCAACTTTAGTGATTTTAAAGGTCTCGCGTATTTCAATGGTTGCAGTAATCTCTTCCTTAATTTCAGGCGACAGCATACCTTCCATTGCTGATTTAAGCTCTTCAATAGCATCGTAGATGATAGAGTATAGGCGAATGTCAATTTCTTCTTTCTCTGCAATTCGACGTGCTGCTATTGATGGACGAACCTGGAAACCAATAACAATGGCGTTTGAGGCAGTTGCAAGCATAATGTCTGATTCTGAAATCTGACCTACAGCCTTGTGAATAACATTCACCTGAATCTCTTCAGTTGACAGTTTAATCAATGAATCAGAAAGGGCTTCAATCGAACCATCTACGTCACCTTTCACAATAACATTTAACTCCTGGAAGTTTCCAATAGCGATACGGCGACCGATTTCATCCAGAGTAATATGCTTCTTGGTACGCATACCTTGCTCGCGCTGCAATTGCTCACGTTTGGTAGCAATATCTTTTGCTTCGCGCTCATCTTCCATAATGTTAAAACGCTCACCGGCCTGAGGAGCTCCATTTAAACCAAGCACCAATGCTGGTTCTGATGGACCTACTTCATCTACCTTTTGATTACGTTCGTTAAACATTGCTTTAACGTGTCCGTAGTGCGACCCTGACAACATCATGTCGCCCACACGCATGGTTCCGCTTTGAACCAATAGGGTTGTTACGTAACCACGGCCTTTATCTAGTGATGATTCAATAACTGAACCAATTGCTCGTTTATTCGGATTTGCCCGCAGCTCAAGAAGGTCAGCTTCGAGCAACACTTTCTCAAGCAGCTCATCGATGTTAACACCATTCTTGGCCGAAATTTCCTGGCACTGATACTTACCACCCCAGTCTTCAACCAGGTAGTTCATGTTCGCCAGTTCCTCGCGTATTCTATCAGGATTTGCACCTGGTTTATCAATCTTGTTAATTGCAAAAACAATTGGTACACCTGCTGCTGCTGCGTGGTTGATGGCTTCAACTGTTTGAGGCATCACATTATCATCGGCAGCAACAATAATGATGGCGATATCAGTAACCTGAGCACCCCTTGCACGCATGGCGGTAAATGCCTCGTGACCTGGTGTATCCAGGAAGGTGATCTGACGGCCATCTTCACGCTTCACGCTGTAGGCTCCAATGTGCTGTGTAATACCTCCGGCCTCACCGGCTATTACATTTGCTTTACGAATATGGTCAAGTAACGAAGTTTTACCGTGGTCAACGTGTCCCATAACGGTTACAATTGGAGGACGTTCAATCAGATCCTCTTCTTTGTCCTCTTCTTCCATTATTGACTCAACAACGTCGGCACTCACAAACTCAATGGTGTAACCAAACTCTTCTGCAACCAATGCAAGTGTTTCAGCATCCAAACGCTGGTTAATGGAAACAAACATACCAAGACTCATACAGGTTGAGATAATTTGATTGACCTGTACATCCATCATGTTCGCCAATTCATTGGCCGTAACAAACTCTGTTACTTTCAATATTGACTTTTCCTGATCTGCTTTTTCCAGCTCGGCTTGCTGACGCTGCGATTGCATTTCGCGTTTTTCGCGGCGGTGCTTAGCTCCTTTGCTTTTCCCTTTAGATGTTAAACGAGCTAAGGTGTCTTTAATTTGCTTTTGTACGTCTTCCTCGTTAACCTCTGTTTTAATCGGGCGTTTTTTAGCCTTAGTCGGACGCTGACGCGGGCGGGTGTCTTTTCTTTCGCCGCCTTGTCGGTTGTCGCCACTCTGTTGTGGCTTCAGACTAATATCAACCTTTTCCTTGTCCTTTTTAATGCGCTTCCGCTTCCGCTTTTTGTTCGCATTTTTATTAGCATCCTTATTATCGGATGATTTGGTTGGTGTTTTAGGCAATTCTATTTTCCCAACAACTGTCGGACCAGAAAGCTTCTTCACCTGGGTTGGGCGGAAAGCATCATCACTTTCAGTTTTATCTTCAGTAGCCTTTTCCGGCTGCTTTTCACTTTTTTGTTTCGCCTTTTCTTCAGCAGGTTTTTTATTTTCCTCTGCTTTCGGCTTTTTGACTTCTTCCACAGGTTTCTCTGAAACTTTTTTAACCGGCTTTTTCTCTAAATCAATTTTACCAACAACTTTCATCTCCTCTACAGGTTCTACCTTGGTAGGGATGTGCTCTGGTTTTTTGACAGGTTTTTTGGCCGACTTTGGTTCTTCTGGCTTTGGTTGTTCGGTTTTGGGTTGTTCTGCTTTTGGCTTTTTAGCTTCTTCAACCGGAGCCTCTTTCTTCTTCGGTTTTAAGGCATCTAAATCAACTTTTCCTACAACTTTAGGTCCAGATTCATCCTTGGCAGTCGGCTTAACATCCGGTTTTTCTTTTTCCTTCACTGGCTCTATATCATCTCTGATGTCTTCTAAAGAGATAGATTCTTTTTTCGACTTTTCTTTGAGCTTAGCCAGTTTCTCAGATTCTTTTTTAACATGTGAATCGCCTCTATACTCTTTCGCCAGAAGAGAATACATCTCGTCTGAGATTTTAGTATTGGGGTTAGTTTCAACTTTGAAACCCTTCTTCTGCAGGAATTCCACAATTGTGTGGAGTCCAACATTGAACTCACGTGCTACTTTACTAAGTCTTTTTCCAACTGCCATATAAATAGGACTCTTCTTATCGTTTTATTTTGTTCGGATTCAATTCTTTGCGGGCAAATATAGCGAATTATTCAAATTCGGCACTTAATATTTTCCTAACTTCCTGAATTGTTTCTTCTTCTAAATCTGTTCGCTTCACAAGGTCTTCAATCGATAAGTCCAGTACGGACTTAGCTGTATCACAACCTATTGCTTTTAGTTCGTCCAGTACCCAGCTGTCAATTTCATCTGAAAATTCATCCAGTTTTACATCTTCATCATCTTCGTCTGATTCGCGGTAAACATCCAATTCGTAGCCAGTCAGCTGCCCAGCCAGGCGAATGTTTAAACCACCTTTACCAATTGCTAATGATACTTCTTCCGGACGCAGGTAAACCTCAGCACGTCCTTGATCCTCTATCAGTTTGATATTGGTGATTTTTGCCGGGTTTAATGCTCTTTGAATAAATAATTGGGTATTGGAAGTATAGTTAATCACATCGATATTTTCGTTACGCAGCTCGCGCACTATACCATGTATACGAGAGCCTTTCATACCAACACAGGCTCCCACCGGATCGATTCGCTCATCGTAGGATTCAACGGCTACTTTGGCTCTTTCACCGGGTACTCGGACAATCTTTTTGATGGTAATCAATCCATCAAAAATCTCGGGTACTTCCAGTTCAAACAGGCGCTCAAGGAACACTGGCGATGTGCGTGAAAGAATAATGAGCGGGCTGTTATTGCGTATTTCTACTTTAACAACAACTGCTCTTACGCTATCTCCTTTGCGGAAAAAATCTGAAGGAATCTGCTCTGCTTTTGGCAAAATCAGTTCATTGCCTTCATCATCAATAATCAGAATTTCGCGTTTCCAAATTTGATAAACTTCTCCGGTAACGATATCACCCACGCGGTCTTTGTAGGCGTGGTAGATGTTATCTTTCTCCAATTCAAGGATACGGGCTGACAGGTTTTGACGCAAGCTTAAGATGGCTCTACGGCCGAAGTCCAGAAATTTAACTTCATCGGTTACTTCTTCACCCAATTCGTAATCTTCGTCAATCTTTTTAGCTTCTGATAAAGAAATCTGAAGGTTTTCATCTTCTAACTCTTCATCTTTAACAACCTCGCGGTTGCGCCATATTTCAAAGTCTCCTTTGTCATCGTTGATGATTACATCAAAGTTTTCATCTGTTCCAAAACGCTTGATCAGAACACTTCGAAATGCGTCTTCTAATACACTGATCATTGTTGCCCGATCAATGTTTTTGAGCTCTTTGAACTCCGAAAACGTATCTATCAGATTAATATTTTCCATACCCTAAGGAATATTTAAAAAGATATAATGTCTTTTACCTGTTTTACTTCTTCAAAATTACAATTTACCGTTTTCACCTGCAATTCCTTTCGCTTTTTCCCTTCTACTTTAACCATTTCTTCTACCTCCACGGTAAAGCTCTCGTCTTGCACTGACAGCAACTTTCCACTGAATTTTTTTCCTTCAGCAGTTAGTACTTCTACGGTGCGACCAATGTTTTTTAAGTACTGTCTTTTAACTTTGAAAGGCTGACCTATTCCGGCGGAAGCCACTTCAAGCTCAAAGTCTTCCTCATCACGATTAAGGCTGGCTTCAATGAATTTGCTTAGTTCTATGCAATAGCTGATAGGCACACCATTATCATTATCCACCACCACAATAATTTTATTGCCTGGCTTCACAGCTAACTCTACCAGAAACATTTCATCTGCCTCTAGCTTTTCGTCTATAATGTTTTTAATTACTGATTCAGTTATCATGCCTATTGTCTAATAAAATAGGGGACAAGATAGCCCCCTAAGTCTTTCACTCGGTAAATCCAGCGCAAAGATAATAAAATCAGTGCACTTATCCAAATAGCTCGTTTTTTATTAGCTGTTTAGGACAAGGGCCAGGCGTGTTATTTTTAGTTGATATAACCGAGGGTTTGCTTCATTTAACAATCCGCCTGTGGTCTCCTGCGAATTTTGTATATTGCTTGCCAATCAATTAGTAAGCACTTGTGAATAAACGAAAGATTATAAATGATCCGGTACATGGGTTTATTAAAATTCCCAACGATTTATTATATGATTTGACTGAGCATGCGTATTTTCAACGGCTTCGTCGAATTAAACAGCTTGGGTTAACGCATTTGGTGTATCCAGGGGCCGTTCATACACGTTTTCAGCATGCATTGGGGGCTATGCACCTGATGAGTTCGGCCATTGAAACGCTTCGTTCAAAAGGGCATACGATTACTTCAGAAGAGGCAAGTGGTGCGCATGCAGCTATATTACTGCATGATATTGGGCATGGTCCTTTTAGTCATGTTTTGGAGCACTCTTTGGTGGAAGTATCGCACGAAGTGATTTCTCAAGTGATTATGCAAAAGTTAAATGAGGAGTTTGAAGGGCAGTTGAGTATCGCCATCCAGATATTTAATAATAGCTATCCCAAAGGTTTTTTGCATCAGCTGGTGTCTAGTCAGCTGGACATGGATCGGCTTGACTATTTAAAACGAGATAGCTTTTTCTCTGGAGTGTCTGAAGGCGTGATTGGCTCTGATCGGATAATTAAGATGCTTAATGTGGTCAACGATAGGCTGGTTATTGAAGCCAAGGGAATTTATTCAATTGAGAAGTTTCTGGTTGCCCGAAGGCTCATGTATTGGCAAGTATACTTGCATAAAACAGCCTTGGCTGCCGAACAGATGTTGGTGCACCTGCTTCAGCGAGCCAAATGGCTAATCGCCAATGGAGAGGTCTTGTTTGGTCCACCTCATTTGCTCTACTTTATGAAGTCTAAGCCCGATGAGAAAGAGTTTTTTAGTAATGGTGAAGTGCTTAATAACTACACCATGCTGGATGATGAGGATATTATGTGTTCCATTAAAATGTGGACCTCTCACGAAGATGTTATTTTATCAACTTTGGCAAAGGGTTTTGTTAACCGTCAGCTGTGGCGTATTAAAATAAGTGATGTACCTATTGAGCCAACAGTTATTCTGGCGATTCAGGAAGCCACTTCAAGGGTTTATGGTCTCGACTCGGTTGAGCAGTCAAAATATTTTGTATTTAGCGATTCAATCACGAATAATGCCTACAGTATAAAAGATGATAAAATTGAAATTTTATACAATACGAACGAATTAAAAGATATTGCAAAGGCTTCTGACATGCTTAACCTTTCGTTGTTAGGGAAAACTGTTCGGAAACATTATGTGTGTTATCCTAAATGTATTGAGACCGAGCTGCAAACCGCTTCAACACTTTTCTAAAGTAAATATATTTGCTAGATTTGCACCAAATTTTTTAACATCTAGCTTGTTATTTAATTAGCTTTACAATATCCTAATGCTTTGTGGGCTCGATTAATGCAGCTGTCTAACAAACGTTTGTTATAGATGAAATTTACAGCCGGTCAGATTGCCGAATTATTAAACGGTAAAGTCGAAGGAAACGAAGAAGCGATTGTAAGGAATGTATCCAAGATAGAGGAAGGAAAGCCCGAAACACTCACTTTTTTAGCTAACCCGAAATACAATCAGTACATATATACAACTAAGGCAGACGTGGTTATTGTTAATGACTCGTTTATGCCTGAGCAGCCAATTGAGGCCACCCTGATTAGGGTGCCAAATGCCTACGAAGCTTTGGCGCAGTTACTGGAAATGTATGAGCAGAGTTTGCCTCAGAAAACAGGAATTGAACAGCCTTCTTTTATTGACTCATCAGCCACTTTAGGTGATTTTGTATATATTGGAGCCTTTGCCTACATTGGAGAAAATGTAAAAATTGGGAATAAGGTAAAAATATACCCTCATGCCTATATAGGTGATAATGTAAAAATTGATAACGATACTACCATCTATTCAGGGGTTAAGGTATATAAGAACTGCGTTATTGGGAAAAGTTGTACGATACATGCCGGTTCCGTCATTGGAAGTGATGGTTTTGGTTTTGCACCTAACGCCAACAATGAATATAGAAAAGTGGCACAAATCGGAAACGTAGTGCTTAAAGATCATGTTGAGATTGGGGCTAACACCACTATTGACCGGGCCACAATGGGGTCAACAATTATTCAGAAAGGGGTGAAGCTCGATAATTTAATACAGGTGGCTCATAATGTAGAAGTTGGAGAGAATACGGTTATAGCAGCGCTATCTGGTGTAGCTGGATCAACTAAAATAGGGCGCGATTGTATGATTGGTGGACAGGTTGGAATAGCCGGACACCTGAACATTGCTAATGGCACAAAAGCTGGTGCGCAAACAGGCATCAATAAGTCCATAACAAAGGAGAATACCATTCAGTTCGGATCGCCAACCATGGAAATGGGCGACTTTAATCGCTCATATGTTGTGTTTAAAAGATTACCACAGCTTAAAGCACAACTGGAAGAGTTGAAGAAGAAAATAGAAGAATAGCATTCATAATTCGTCGCCGTAAGGTTGAAGAAGTAAAGAGTATGACTGAAAAACAAAGAACTATAAAAACATCAGTAAGCCTAAAAGGAACAGGTTTACACACAGGTGTTGAAGTGAATTTCACTTTGATGCCTGCTCCGGTTAACCACGGGTATAAATTCAAACGAATTGATCTGGAGGGGCAGCCGGTTATTGATGCATTGGCAGATAATGTGGCTTTTACGCAGCGCGGTACCGTGTTGCAAAAGGGCGATGCCAAAGTAAGTACCATTGAGCACTGTTTGGCAGCTTTAACGGCCCTAAAAATTGATAACTGTTTGATTGAGGTAGATGGCCCCGAGGCGCCGATACTTGATGGCAGTGCCAAATTTTTTGTGGAAGCTATTAAAAATGCAGGCATCGAGGAGCAGGATGAAGAACGCCGTTATTTCGTGATCAAAGAAAAAATGGTGTTTGAAGATGAGGAGCGAGGCATTAAAATTATGGCCCTTCCCGATGAGGAATTTAGTGCAGACGTGAAAATTTCCTTTGATAAATCGTTACTGCTATCCAATCAATATGCCACGCTGGATAGTTTGGATGATTTTGAAAAAGAAATATCAGCTTGTCGTACATTTGTGTTCCTGCATGAGCTAGAGCCGTTGTTAAAAAACAACTTAATTAAAGGTGGTGATTTGGATAATGCCATTATTATCATCGATAAAGAAATTTCTCAGGAGGAATTGGATAAGTTAGCCGACTTATTTAATCAGCCTCGTGTTGAAGTGCAGCCAACAGGCATTTTAAATAATGTGGAGTTGGTTTATTCTAACGAGCCAGCCCGTCACAAACTATTGGATGTGATTGGTGATTTGGCCCTTTGTGGGATGCCAATTAAAGGGCGTATAATGGCAACTCGTCCTGGCCACATGGCTAATGTTGAGTTTGCTAAAATACTACGTAAGGAAATTAAAAAGCGAGCACTAAAGCCAGAAGCTCCACATTACGATCCGAATAAGGAGCCGGTTTGCGATATTAACGATATTAAGAGAATGTTGCCACACCGCCCACCTTTCTTACTGATTGATAAAATCATCGAGTTAAAGGAACGGTCGATTGTTGGGGTTAAGAACGTGACCATGAACGAACCGTTCTTTGTAGGGCATTTTCCTGATGAACCAGTTATGCCAGCCGTTCTTCAAATTGAAGCGATGGCGCAGGCGGGAGGTATATTTATTTTAAGTCAGCTGGATGATCCCGGCGCTTACAGTACCTATTTCCTGAAAATTGATAATGTAAAATTACGTAAGAAGGTAGTGCCTGGTGATACCATTATCTTCAAGCTTGAGTTAGTAGGTGAATTCAGACGCGGCATGGCCAATATGAAGGGGACTGCCTATGTGGGTGATACCATCGTTTCTGAAGGAGAGTATATGGCTCAAGTCGTTAAAAATAAATAATCTACACCAAGATGTTTCTGTTTGCATAAACGGAATGAATATAGAACTAAAACAACTGTAAAAATGAAACAACCATTGGCATATATCCATCCGGAGGCAAAGATTGCTCCCAATGTTGTTATTGAGCCTTTTGTTTCCATCGACAAAAATGTCGTGATCGAAGAGGGAACAACAATTGCGTCAAATGTGACGATTATGGAGGGCTCCAGAATTGGTAAAAACTGTAAAATATTTCCGGGAGCAGTTATTGGTGCTATTCCTCAGGACCTGAAGTTTTCTGGGGAGGAAACGACTGCTGAGATTGGCGACAATACCACTATACGAGAGTGTGTTACGGTAAATAGAGGAACTAAAGCCAAAGGAAAAACGGTGGTTGGTAGCAACTGTTTGCTAATGGCCTACACGCATATAGCGCACGATGCCTTTGTTGGTGATAATGTGATTTTGGCCAATGCCGTTCAGGTGGCTGGCGAGGTTGTTATCGATGACTTTGCAATTATTGGTGGTACATCAGCCATTCACCAGTTTGTTCACATTGGTGCGCATGTTATGGTGGCTGGCGGAACATTAATTGGTAAAGACGTGCCTCCATATGTAAAAGCCGGACGTGAGCGAATTTCTTATGCTGGTGTAAATTCCATTGGCTTGCGCCGTCGTTCATTTACCAATGAGCAGATCAGAGATATCCAAAATATCTACCGTTACTTGTTCCAGATGGGATTGAATAACTCTGACGCGATTGAAAGGATAGAGGCTGAAATGCCTGCCTCGAAAGAACGCGATGAGATTATTCTTTTTGTTCGTAACTCGCAGCGCGGAATTATTAAAGGTTATTATCCTGATAAGGCCTAATTATTGGGAAAGAGACTATAAATCAACCGGCCTTTGTGCCGGTTTTTTTATTGCAGAAAATCGAGATTCCGTCTCAGTCCCGAGTATTTTGTGCGCTTGACAGCTGACTTACGAAACAGCTCTCGAAAGCGCTCCTCATCCATCTGGTGCCATTCCTCTTTTGATAGCTGGAGTAGCTCCGGGTGTGGTTGAAAGCTTTCTTCCTGCGTTGGCCTTGCCTTCCAGTTCCAGGGACAGGCTTCCTGGCAGATATCGCATCCAAAAGCCCAGTTTTCAAATTGGTTTTTGAGGTCCTCAGGCAATGCTTCACGGTGTTCAATGGTAAGGTAGGAAATGCATTTATTGGCATCCAGCTGATAGGGGGCTACCAGTGCATCGGTTGGGCAGGCATCAATGCACCGGCGACAACCGCCACAAGCTTCTTTTATGGGTTGATCGGCTTCAAGAGGTAGGTTGCTGATTAACTCACCTATAAGTATATAGCTGCCGAGCTGTTTGTGTATCAGGTTGGTATTTTTACCAATCCATCCAAGGCCCGCACGCGTGGCCCACGCTCTGTCCAGCACAGGCGCTGAGTCGGTAAAAACACGTCCTTCGAGCGAAGTGTAGATGTGCTCTTTAATATATAGGAAGAGTTCGTTTAGCTTGTCTTTTATTACAAAGTGATAATCTTTTCCGTAGGCATAACGGGCCAGTTTTGGCGCCGTTGGGTCGTTTTGCAAGGCTTTGGGTTTGTAGTTGATGACCACAGAAATGATGCTTTTGGCACCTTCGACTAATAATGCCGGATTCACCCGTTTTTCGAAATGATTATTCATGTACGCCATACCGGCCTGATAGCCTTCGTCAAGCCAGCTGCGCAGTTGCTTCTCTTCCTTTGTAAGTGGTTCAATTACAGCAAAGCCAATATCTGAAAACCCCAGTTCAAGGGCTTTCTGTTTAATCTGCTGGTGATATGCCTGGCTGATTATATTCATTAATTTACTTCGATATCTTTGCTTTTGGCTGTTAAGGCCAATCGGGTTTTAAGTTCGTGCGCGGTATCATCATTCAGCATTTGGTAGTCAAACTCAAAGCTGTCGCCATTTTTCAATTTGACACGAATAGCCGTGATGTTGAGTTGTACTTCAAGGATCATGTCCCACGAGGCATCAATTGCTTTGGACCAGATTGATTTTTTAACCGCTATCTCGTTTTCATCAACTCTTATGTATGCTTTGCCAACTAATGAAAGCGGGTTGAAGCCGGCTCCTAAAACGGCGTAGTAAAGTCCGGCGATAAAAAATATCGACAAGTGGGTTATCGTGAAGCGCTGCTGCTCTGAATAAATGGCAAGGTAAATTGTGGCTCCCACCATTGCCAAACCGGCAATCAGACGCATGTAATTGATGCCTTGTTTTTTAACCAGATCAATATATAGTCCATCCATTTTCAAGTCGTTTTCTTTAAAAAAAGCCCTCATCTGAGAGCTTTTGATCGTTGTAAAGAGTATTTTTTATAAAAGTCCAAGCTCTAATAGGGCTTCCTCAGACAACATGTCTTTGGTCCAGGGCGGATCGAAGGTGAGATTCAAGTCAACGCTCGATATGCCATCAATGGCAGCCACTTTCTCATGCACTTCTTCAGGAAGCGATTCGGCTACTGGACAGTTTGGTGAGGTTAAGGTCATCACGACGCGTGCTTTACCTTCCTCATTGACATCAATCTCGTATATTAATCCTAAATCATAGATGTTAACCGGAATCTCGGGGTCAAAAATGGTTTTGATGACCTTGATAATTTCTCCTTCCAGCTGTAAAAACTCGTTTCCCATAATTTTAATTTTAGCCGTTAGCTACCTGTGTGGTGCTCATTTTTATTGATTACCGACTTACTTGATCTTCTCCTGATTAACCAAGCTTTGCTTTAAAAGCAACAGCATACAAGCGCATTTGTTTCATCATGGCCAGCAAACCATTGGAGCGTGTTGGCGACAAGTGGTCTTTCAGTCCAATTTGTTCCACAAATGTGAGGTCAGCATTCAGAATTTCATCGGGTGTGCGGCCAGACAGAACGCGAATAAGCAGTGCTATAATCCCTTTCGTGATAATGGCATCGCTATCTGCCGAATAGATGATCTTATCATCCTGCAGCTCAGCATGCACCCACACTTTTGACTGACAGCCTTCAATGAGGTTTTGCTCCAGTCGCCACTCATCTTTAAATCCTTCTAAATCGTTGCCAATTTCAATCAGGTATGAGTATTTGTCCATCCACTCATCAAAGGCAGCAAATTCTTCGATGATTTCCTCTTGTATTTCGTTTATTGTCATTGTTTGTTCGTTGTAATTATTTGTGTGGTAAAATTGATAATTAAAACCGAATCAACCAAAAAGCTGAGCCACACGTTCGGTTGCATCTGCCAATTTATCTATCTCTGCTTTGGTGTTGTATAGGGCAAACGAAGCCCGTATTGTACCCGGTATTTGGTAGTATTGCATCAATGGTTGTGCACAATGGTGCCCGGTGCGCACTGCGATGCCCATTTTATCGAGCATGGTACCAATGTCAAAAGGATGCACACTGCCAATGAGAAAGGAGATGACACTGGCTTTTTCGGCCGCTGTTCCAAAAAAACGGATGTTTGGAATACTTGCAAGTCGTTGACTGGCATAACTCAATAACTCCTGCTCATATTGTGCTATTGTATTGATTCCAATGGTGTTTACGTAATCAATGGCAGCGCCTAATCCTACAGAACCGCTGTAGTGGGGTGTGCCGGCTTCGAACTTAAAGGGGAGCTCATTAAACGTGGTTCCTTCAAAAGATACAGTTTTGATCATTTCACCTCCACCATGATAAGGCTCCATCTGGTTCAGCCACTCTTCTTTACCATACAGAACGCCAATTCCGGTTGGTGCATATAACTTATGACCACTGAATACATAAAAATCACAGTTGAGTGCCTGAACATCTACCTGAACGTGCTGAACCGCCTGTGCACCGTCAATCATCACTGGTATGTTTTTGCTGTGAGCTAAATCGATGATTGTTTTTATTGGGTTAACCGTGCCCAGCGCATTGGATATGTGAGCAATGGCTACCAGTTTTGTTTTGTTGTTAATCAGCTCATCAATGTTATCCAGAATCAGTTCGCCGGCCTGGTTGATGGGGATGTACTTCAGTACGATGCCTTTTCGTTTTTCAAGCAATTGCCACGGCACAATATTGGAGTGGTGTTCTAGCTGTGAAACCAATATTTCATCGCCAGGCTGCAGAAACGTGTCGCCAAAGGAAGCTGCCAGCAGGTTAATGGATTCGGTGGTGCCTCTTGTAAAAATAACTTCGTGCGTGTGTTTGGCATTAATAAACTGTTGAACTTTAACACGTGCATTTTCATGCGCTTCCGTGCATACATTGCTTAAATGATGCACACCGCGGTGGATATTACTATTGTATTTCAGGTATACTTCTGAAACAGCATCAATAACCTGTTGAGGCTTGTGCGTAGTGGCTGCATTGTCGAGGTATACCAGGGGTTTTCCGTATACGATTTCCTTTAAAATTGGGAAATCGGCTCTGATTTGTTCAATGTTAATATCCATTATTTCCTTTAACTAAAAAACAGGAAATGAGCTTTGACCCATTTCCTGTTCTATCCTATTCAATAATTTTACAGACAACTGACGCTTGCGCCCTGATGGCCACATACCACACAGGAATCGCATTTATCAAATTCGCCTCTGAAACGTTTTTCTACCAGGTTGCGAATGTTCTCTTTGAGGGGCTCTACCCTTATTTTCTCAATCACCTCGTAGGCAAAAGCAAACATCAGGAGGATGCGGCCTTCGTGCTCGTTGATTCCTCTTGAGCGCAGGTAGAACATGGCATCGTCATCCAGTTGCCCAACCGTGGCCCCGTGGCTACATTTTACATCATCGGCATAAATTTCCAACTGAGGCTTGCTGTTGATTTTTGCATTTTGTGTTAACAGCAGGTTGTTGTTGCTTTGGTAAGCGTTGGTTTGTTGCGCATCGGGGCGCACCAAAACGCGACCTGTAAACGCTGCCGAAGCCGAATCATCCATCACCCCTTTGAAAAGCTCAAAGCTTTCGCAATGCGGATGAGCATGGTCTATGAATGAGTAGTTATCTACATGCTGGTTTTTATCGCTGAGGTATAAACCATATACATGACTTTCGCAATTTTCATCATCCATAGTAACACGAATATTATTTCGTGTAACCCCCGAATGTAGCGTCAGGTTATTGGTCAGTATGTTGGAGTGTCTTTTCTGGTGCACATACATGCCTGAAACCTGCGTTGTAAGGTTGTGTTGATTTTGTATGTTGTAAATATCGAACACACTGTTTTCATTGGCATAGACCTCTGTGAGGTTATTCACCACAAATTTTTGTGGCGAAATGGTGTGATCGCACAGCATTACCTTTAGCTGGGCGTTGTCGTCCACAATTATCAGGTTACGCTGAAATACCAGGCGATCATTGTCTCCCGCCATAATGTTGACGAGCTGTATGGGTTTATCTACAACCACATTTTTGGGCACATAGATAAAAGCACCATCCTGAGCAAAGGCTGTGTTCATTGCAGCCATGGCATCTTCATCATCCGACAGGCTATATCCGTAATACTTCTCAAACAGCTCAGGGTGCTCAATTGCTTTGTCGCGGATACTTCCAACAATTACTCCTTCGGGAAGTTGATTGGGCGCTTCAAGTTGTGCGAACCAACCATTAATGAGGAATACGTTGTGGGTATCCAGATTGGGAACATCGCACTGAAACTTGTCTGTAGAGCCGTTAAGTGCTGCATCTCGGGTAAAAGCAATATCAAAAGTGCCTTTGAAGAAAGGTTGCAGATTTGTGTACTTGTAGGCTTCTACTTTGTTGGAAGGAATGCCGTTCTTCTCAAAAGATGTGAAGGCTGGCGTTCTGAGTGCATTCATTTTTTCGGGAGCACCTTCTTCCAAAAGAGCAAGATTCTCTTTGTATATCTGGCTATATTCTTCTTGCAGATTGACTATTCGGCAAGTTTTATTCATAATCTGTGTTTTTAGTGTTGAGCATCAGGTGCAAAGGGTGCTATTTGTAATTTGTTTTTAACAGAACTATGCGCCTGTTTTTTACTGTTAAGCACTAAACCTTAATCCTCAAACTCTTTTTTTATCCAATCGTAGCCTTTTTCTTCCAGCTCTAGCGCTAACTCTTTTCCAGCTGATTTAACTATTCGTCCTCTGTAGAGCACGTGCACATAGTCTGGCACAATGTAATCGAGCAGTCGTTGATAGTGCGTAATAACAATGGTTGATGTTTCAGGCGATTTTAATTTATTAACACCGTTGGCTACCACCCTCAGGGCATCAATATCCAAACCCGAGTCTGTTTCGTCAAGAATGGCTAATTTGGGTTCCAGCATGGCCATCTGAAAAATTTCATTTTTCTTTTTCTCACCACCAGAAAAACCTTCGTTTACCGAACGGTTAGTCAGGTTGGAGTCGATTTCAACCAGTTTTTTCTTTTCGCGCATCAGCTTAAGGAATTCGCTGGCCGAACAGGGCTCCTCATTTCTGTACTTGCGGTGTTCGTTGAGCGCTGTGCGCATGAAGTTCACCATGCTTACCCCCGGTATTTCAATGGGGTACTGGAAGCTGAGGAATAGACCTTCACGGGCCCGATCTTCTGGTGCCAGGTCTAGTAAATCTTTATCATTAAAGGTAACGCTACCCTCGTTGACTTCGAATTTTTCGTTACCGGCCAATACCGATGAAAGAGTACTTTTACCCGAGCCATTAGGCCCCATAATGGCATGTACCTCACCAGGTTTAACTTCGAGGTTAATGCCTCTTAATATTTCCTTGTCATCTATTTTGGCGTGTAAATCTTTAATGACTAACATATGTTGTTGCTAAATATTGTTTCTAAATGTGTTAATTGTTTGGCGGGTTTATCCCACACTGCCTTCGAGGCTAATTTGCAATAATTTTTGTGCTTCAACAGCAAATTCCATCGGAAGCTGGTTGATGACCTCTTTAACGTACCCGTTAACGATGAGTCCAACCGCATCTTCGGTGCTTAAGCCACGTTGGTTGCAGTAGAAAATCTGATCTTCACCAATTTTTGAGGTGGTGGCTTCGTGCTCCACTTTGGCCGTGTTGTTGGCGATTTCCAGATACGGGAAGGTGTGTGCACCACATTTATCACCCAGTAAAAGAGAGTCGCATTGACTAAAGTTACGGGCATTTTCTGCTTTTTTTGACACTTTTACCAGTCCCCGGTAGCTGTTTTGACTTTTACCTGCCGAAACACCTTTTGAAACAATCAGGCTTCGGGTATTTTTACCAAGGTGAATCATTTTTGTACCTGTATCGGCCTGCTGATAGTTGTTGGTGACGGCAACGCTGTAAAATTCTCCCACCGAATGGTCTCCCTGTAGGATACAGCTGGGGTATTTCCAGGTAATTGCTGAACCTGTTTCAACCTGTGTCCACGATATTTTTGAATAGTCGCCTTTACAGATGCCGCGCTTGGTTACGAAGTTGTAAATACCACCTTTTCCTTCCTTATCGCCAGGGTACCAGTTTTGAACCGTTGAGTATTTTACCTCAGCCCGTTCCATGGCCACAATCTCCACTATGGCAGCGTGCAGCTGGTTCTCATCCCGCATGGGAGCGGTACAGCCTTCGAGGTAACTTACATAGCTGTCGTCGTCAGCTATAATTAGTGTTCGTTCGAACTGTCCGGTGTTCATCGCATTGATGCGGAAGTAGGTGGACAGCTCCATTGGACAACGCACACCTTTAGGTATATAAACAAATGATCCATCACTGAACACAGCCGCATTAAGGGCCCCAAAAAAGTTATCCTGATGCGGCACTACCGATCCCAGGTACTTTTTAATCAGGTCGGGATATTCCTGAATGGCTTCACTGATGGAGCAAAAGATGATGCCTTTCTCGGCCAGTGTTTCTTTAAAAGTAGTTTTAACTGAGATGCTATCAATAACCGCATCAACAGCTACGCCAGCCAGTACTTTTTGCTCATCAAGCGGAATACCCAGCTTATCGAAAGTAGCTTTTAATTCCGGATCTACTTCATCCATACTTTCCAGCTCCGGTTTTTTCTTTGGAACGGCGTAGTAGATCATGTCCTGAAAGTCAATTGGTGGAATATTCAGGTGCGCCCAGTTGGGTTGCTTCATTGTTTGCCAATGACGAAAAGCCTTTAAGCGAAATTCCAGCATAAATTCCGGCTCATTTTTTCTTGCCGAAATCATACGGATGGTATCTTCGTTCAGGCCCTTAGGAAACTCCTCCATTTCGATGTCGGTATAAAAGCCATACTTGTATTCACCACCGGTTACTTCTTCTAATATTTTATCTTGATCTTCAGCCATATTTAACTTTAACTCATGTTCGTCAATCTAACAATGAAGCATACTATAAGTTCATTGTCTATCGTCAATTCAATCTTAAGTGGATACTTTGGTTATTGGAGGCACAAAAATAAGTAATTATTAAGATTAAATAAAAATTTGCTTTGCCGAAATTAGCCCTTTATGATATAAGTCAATACTTTAATTTCAGGGTAATTAGAGCTGGTTTAATTGTAGGGATTCAAAACGGTTTCCAGTCAACGAAAACCGATTAATGGCGGTTAAATAAGTACTTAAAATACTTTAAATAAAATTTTAGCCCAGTTGCAAGCCGGAGGCGTTGCCCGGAAGAATAAAACCGCCAGGTCGCTGTTCCAGAATCTTTTTGTACATGCCTTTAGCCATATTTTTGGCTCTTAGCTTTGCTTTATCTGCTATTGCTCCCTCGAAATGTGCATCAATGGTTTCGCACCAAAGCTGCACCCATCGGTCGAAATGGTTGGTTGTAATGGATTGGTTGAAGGCTTTATCAACGCCATGGTGTGCTTTAGCCGGATTGCCATTAAACCCTTTAATATCCAATAGGTTTAATTCCCAGAAGGCTATTAAAAGAAGGTAGTGTTTTTCCCACTCTTCCTCCGTCTTAATCATCTGATTAAAAAATGGCCTCAATAGCTCATCTTTTCGCACTTTTCCATAAAAGGTGCGTACCAGTTTTTCTATATCGTTGCGTGTTTGTAAATTTGATCTAGTCATCTGCGTTATAATCTTGTGTTATTCACCAAACAGATATGTTATGATTTTGTTTGTGTGAGTCGCAAAGGGTATTAATGCTTGGTTGTAAACTTATTGATTATGAATGAAGAGCAGTATTCGTTTGAGGAGTTAAGAAATAAAATAAAGGGGCGACTTGAGTTGGATGAGGTGTCGAGGGTGATATACAGTACCGATGCCTCAGCTTACTGTGAGAAGCCGTTGGGGGTGGTAACACCCAAAGATGCTCTTGATATAAAAGAGATCGTTCTTTTTGCAGCCAGGCATGGGATTTCGTTAATTCCAAGGGCAGCCGGAACATCGCTGGCAGGTCAGGTTGTTGGAGGCGGACTAGTGGTTGATGCAGGACGTTATCTGAATAAAATTCTGGAGGTTAATGCAAAGGATAAGTGGGTGCGTGTGGAGCCCGGCGTTGTGTTGGATGAGCTGAATCAGCACCTCGAGTCTTACGGACTGTTCTTTGGTCCGGAAACTTCAACATCAAACAGGTGTATGATTGGAGGAATGGTTGGTAATAATTCGTGTGGGGCGCACTCTTTATTATATGGTAGTACACGCGATCATACCCTCGAAATAAAAGGTTACCTAAGTAATGGGGAAGAGGCTACCTTCAAGGCAATACAAAAATGGGAGTTTGAGCAGAAATGTCGCAAAGAATCCTTTGAAGGGGAGATATATGCCGGTATTCGCGATTTATTAACGGATAAAGAAAATAGAAAAGCTATAAGGAAGGAGTTTCCGCATGCTGAAATTAACCGTCGAAATACAGGGTACGCGCTTGATTACTTAGTGTATGACTATCCCTTTAAGGAAGATGGGGGAACCTTTAATATGTGCAAACTATTGGCAGGTTCGGAGGGAACGCTCATGTTTACCACCGAAATAAAGCTGCAGCTTGTTGATTTGCCACCTAAAGAAAAGGGCTTGGTTTGTGTGCACCTTCACTCGTTAGAAGAGGCCTTGGAAGCTAACTTAGTAGCCCTTGCTTGCCAGCCTGGGGCGGTTGAGTTAATGGATAAAGCGATTATGGATCTGACCAAGGAAAATGTTCTTCAAAATAAGAATCGCTTTTTTGTGAACGGAGATCCTGAGGCCTTGCTTTTGGTTGAATTTGCTCGTGATACAAAACATGAGGTGGATGGTTCAGCAAACGACATGATTGAGGCCCTGAAAGAGAAAGGGTATGGCTATGCATTTCCGGTCGTGTATGGGCCTGATATAAAAAAGGTGTGGAATTTAAGAAAAGCTGGCTTGGGTGTATTGGCAAATATGCCTGGTGATGAACGTCCGGTACCGGTGATTGAGGATACAGCTGTCCGCCCGGCTGATTTACCAGCTTTTATTGCCGAAATCAAAAGTATGCTGCGCAAGTTTGGTAAAGAATGTGTTTACTACGCACATATCGGAACCGGGGAGCTGCACCTTCGGCCTGTTTTAAACATGAAGCAGCAGGAAGACGTTGATTTATTCCATCAAATTGCATTAGAAACGGCGGTTATTGTCAAGAAATACAAAGGTTCTTTGAGTGGTGAGCATGGAGATGGCCGATTGCGGGGGCAGTTTATTCCTATCATGGTTGGCGAGCACAATTACCAATTGTTCAAACAGGTGAAGCGGATTTTTGATCCAAACTTTATTTTCAATGCTCAAAAAATTGTCGATACCCCTTCGATGAATACCTCTTTAAGGTATAAACATGCCAGGCGGGATGTTGAGAAAGAAGTGATGTTTGACTGGTCATCTACATTGGGCATGATGCGAGCTGCCGAGAAATGTACTGGTTCAGGCGATTGCCGAAAAAGTCATTTGATTGGAGGTACGATGTGTCCGAGCTATATGGGATCGCGCAGTGAGGTGCAAACAACGAGGGCGAGAGCCAATATGCTCCGGGAGTTTTTCGCCGGCGAAATTCCGGCCACCAAACTAGGTTATGATGAGGTGAAAAGTGTCTTAGACCTGTGTTTATCCTGTAAGGCCTGTAAAACAGAGTGCCCGAGCAATGTAGATATGACAAAGTTGAAGGCTGAGTTTTTGCATAGTTACCATGGTCAGTTTGGTGTTCCCTTACGTTCGAGGCTCATCGCGGGTTTACCGGTTGTTAATAGACTCTTGATGCCTTTTTTCTCTTCGCTATATAATAAATGTATAGGTTTTGATTGGTTAAAGCAGCTCAACGAAAAATACATTGGTATTTCATCAAAACGTCAGTTGCCGAAGTTGTCAAAGGTGAGCTTTGATAAGTGGAATCGTCAGCGCAAAAGTACTTCCGGTGAGCAGGGGGCGGTGTATCTGTTTAGCGATGAGTTCACCAACTATAACGATGTTCACGTTGGAATAGCGACTGTTCTTTTATTGGAGCGTTTGGGCTATGAGGTAAAAGTATTGCCGGCCCGGGTGAGTGGGCGCACATATATCTCGAAAGGATTATTAAAGAAGGCTGTTAAATTGGCTAATCAAAATGTTAAGGAACTTTCAGTGCTTGTAAATGAGGAGGAGCTGTTGGTCGGTATGGAGCCATCAGCTGTTTTGACCATTCGCGATGAGTACATCGATTTGGTGGATGTGTCCTTGAGAAATGACGCAAAAAAGTTAGCTGATAATACCTATACCCTGGAAGAGTTTTTAGCAAAGCAGTTGGAACAGGGGAAGATTGATCGGCACCTGTTTACACAAGAGTCCAAAAGTATCCGATACCATGCCCATTGCTATCAAAAATCTTTATCTGACACCAGTTTGATAAAACGGGTTTTGGAGATACCGGTTAACTACAAAGCAGAGGAAATTAAATCTGGTTGTTGTGGAATGGCAGGTTCGTTTGGATTTGAAAAGGAACATTATGATTTGTCAATGCAAATAGGAGAGCTCGTGTTGTTCCCCGATGTGAGAAAGCACAAGGACGATGCGCTGATTGTTGCTGCCGGAACGTCTTGTCGACACCAGATAAAAGATGGGACAGGCGTCGAAGCCGGGCATCCGGCTCAAGTATTGTTCGAGGCACTTAAGTAATGCAAGGTCGGTTTATTTTCAAAGTCTCAGTTTTTTAAGGGGGCAATAGCGTAAATAGTAAGTGCTTATTTTGCTTCAAAAATAAGGCGATAACTGATGTGTCAAAAACATGACAAAAGACACTTGCTTACAGTTTTTGAGCGTTAGGGGGTTCTTTAATAGGTGATTTTTATCATAAAGTGCTAAATAACATGTTTGCATAAAGTGTAAAATTCAGCTAATCAGGGTTTAGTATTAGAAGTGTTAAAAATGAAATTTCCTTACAAATTATAATGAGGTTATCTAAAAATATCTATTTTTGAACCATAATAATTACAATTAACAAGATCCAACATTTAATACCTTTTCAATATGGACGCTAAGATGAAGGAATTCATGGATAGCGTTAGGGTTAAGAACCCTGGCGAAGACGAATTTTTGCAAGCAGTGCAAGAAGTAGTAGAAACAGTTTGGGATTTCTACCAGGAAAATCCCCACTACAAAAAAGCTAAGATATTGGAGCGCATGACAGAGCCTGAAAGGGTGATCATGTTCCGCGTACCTTGGGTTGATGATAGTGGTGAGGTTCAGGTAAACAGAGGTTACCGGGTTGAGTTCAACTCAGCAATTGGACCTTATAAAGGCGGTATCCGTTTCCACCCAAGTGTAACCTTGAGTGGTTTGAAATTCTTAGGTTTTGAGCAAACTTTCAAGAACAGCTTGACAACCCTGCCTATGGGTGGCGGTAAAGGCGGATCGGATTTCAATCCAAAAGGAAAATCTGATAATGAAATTATGCGTTTCTGCCAGGCCTTTATGAGCGAATTGTTCCGTCATATTGGGCCAAATACCGATGTGCCAGCTGGTGATATAGGTGTTGGTGGTCGTGAGATTGGTTATATGTTTGGCCAATATAAAAAACTGCGTAACGAATTTACTGGTGTATTAACTGGTAAAGGACGCGAATACGGTGGCAGTTTAATTCGTCCGGAAGCAACTGGTTTCGGAGCCATCTATTTTGTGCGCGAAATGCTAGCTGCCAAAGGAGAAATGATGAAGGGTAAAACCGTTGCTGTTTCAGGTTTTGGTAACGTAGCCTGGGGCGCCGTGTCAAAAGCCGTGGAATATGGTGCTAAAGTGGTAACTATTTCTGGTCCTGATGGATATATTTATGATTCAGAGGGTGTAACAGGTGAGAAAATTGAATACATGCTTGAGTTGCGTGCTTCAAACCAGGATATCGTAGCGCCTTATGCCGAAAAATTCGGTGCCCAGTTCTTTGCAGGTAAAAAGCCTTGGGAGCAGAAAGTTGACATTGCTATTCCTTGTGCTATCCAGAATGAGCTTAACGAGGAGGATGCTAAAACTCTAATTGCTAACGGTTGTCAGTTGATTGCTGAAGCTTCGAACATGGGATGTACTGCTGAGGCAGCGTTCCTGGCATCTGAAAAAATCACATTCGCTCCTGGTAAAGCTGTAAATGCTGGTGGTGTAGCTGTTTCTGGTTTGGAAATGACACAGAACAGCATGCGCTTAAACTGGACAGAGAAAGAAGTGGACGAGCGTTTGGATCAAATCATGACTGACATACATGCAGCATGTATAAAGTATGGTACTGAGCCAAACGGCAAAGTGAATTACATCAAAGGAGCTAACGTTGGTGGTTTCGTGAAAGTAGCCGATGCCATGATCGCTCAGGGTGTTGTTTAAATATTTCTTGATGCAACAAATACAGGCCGTCTCCTCCCCGGGGCGGCCTTCTTGTAAGTGAAAGAGGCTGTAAATAGTCGCAGGAGTGCTTGAAACTCCATAAACATTGGTATTTTTGTGGCTTACCAAAATGAATAAAAGTGATTGATACGCATTCTCATATTTACCTTCCTGAGTTTGATTCGGATAGAGAAGAGGTGGTAAAAAGAGCCAAAGCCAAGGGGGTTGAAAGTATTTTGTTGCCCAACGTAGATGTTGAAACGATTGAAGCTATGCATCAGCTAGAAGCGACCTACGGCAATTACTGCTATGCAATGATGGGGATTCATCCTACCGCCATTGATGAGAATTACCAGGAGGCTTTAGCGCTTGCACGGAACTACATCGATCAGCGAACTTATATCGCTATTGGCGAAATAGGAATCGATTTATACTGGGATAAAACATTTCGTAAAGAGCAAATGGAGGCTTTTGAGCAACAAATAAAATGGGCCAAGGAAAAACAGGTGCCCATTGTTATTCATTGCCGAGATGCTTTTCCTGAAGTTTTTGAGGTGCTCGATGCGCAGGCAGATGAGCAACTGACCGGAGTTTTTCATAGTTTTGGTGGAGGTCATGAGGAAGCGAAACGCATTCTGGCTTACGAACGATTTATGGTAGGGATTAATGGGGTTGTAACATTTAAGAATACTAACCTGAGAGACGTCATTAAGGTTTTGCCATTGGAGAGGCTGGTGTTAGAAACCGATGCACCTTACCTTGCACCGGTTCCAATGCGTGGACGAAGAAATGAGCCAGCCTATTTAGACAAAGTGGCTGCAACTATTGCTTCAGTTTTTGACATGGAGGTTTCCCAAGTGGTGCAACAAACAACTGCCAATGCCAAGCAGTTGTTCCATATTTAGATTAAAATTTAATGGTTATGGAAGAGAGAAAGATATTAATTATTTATACCGGTGGTACGATTGGAATGGTTATCGATCCGGAGACCAACTCGTTGGTGCCATTTGATTTTGAAAGTATATCTAAACAGGTGCCTGAGTTAAGACGGTTTGATTTCCAGGTGAAAAGTCTCTCTTTTGAGCCGCTTATTGATTCATCAGATATGCATCCTGATGTGTGGATTAAACTGGTCGAGATCATTGAGGAAAACTACAGCTTGTTTGATGGGTTTGTTATATTGCATGGAACCGATACAATGGCCTACACAGCCAGTGCTTTAAGTTTTATGCTGCAAAACCTTAAGAAACCAGTGGTTCTTACCGGAAGCCAGTTGCCACTTGGAACTATCCGCACCGATGGAAAAGAAAACCTGATTACCGCCTTGGAAATTGCAGCTGCACAAAAAAACAGGCAGGCTTTGGTGCCCGAAGTGTGTATTTATTTTAAGGATAAGTTGTTCAGAGGAAATCGCACTACCAAATACAATGCAGAGCATTTTAATGCCTTTCGCTCCGATAATTATCCGCCCCTGGCAGAAGCAGGCATTCACTTGAAGTATAATTATCCTTACATCAGGTACACCACCCTAAATGGCACCTTTCGGGTGTCAAAAAAGATGGATACCAATGTGGCCTTGTTGCGAATTTTTCCAGGGATAAATAGAGATGTTGTAAAAGCCATATTAAATGCTCCTAATATTAAGGCTGTCGTACTGGAAACTTATGGTTCTGGTAATGCCCCTACTGCCCAATGGTTTCTTGATGCGGTGAAAGAGGCCCTCGATCGAAATATAATAATTTTAAATGTGACGCAATGTTTGGCTGGTAGTGTTGAAATGTGGCGTTACGAAACCGGTGTTCACCTTCTCGAGCTTGGGGTAGTGAGCGGATACGATATGACGACAGAAGCAGCAATAACTAAGTTGATGTATCTTTTGGCCAATTGTTCGTCAACAGAACAGGTGAAGGTAGAGCTGGGGAAATCACTTCAGGGCGAAATTCATATTTAGAATGCACTTTGTTATTCTGCTGTAACAATTATTCGGGTGTCGCATTGATGCTTAGTAGATAGAAGGTTACAGTTTAGAATGAGATCTCTGGTACATTGCGTTTTATCAATTCATTTCCGTGAGTAAAACAAAGTGTAGACAATAACGAAAATTAACAGTTCAGAGTTTGTAATTGACTTTTTTTTTGTAATTTGCAACCCTGAAAAATTAAAGGGTTTGAACCTTTTTGTAACTTACAGTTAAGGAGGGAAAAGGGGACGACATTAAACTATTTTGAGTATTAACAATACTAATACAAATCAAAATTTTTAGCAGACTATGAAAAAGCTATTTGCGTTTTTAGCAGTAATTGGAATGCTGAGTGCCGGTGCCAATACCGTTTATGCTCAGGAAGAAGAAAATGTAGCTGGCGAAGCTACAGAACAGGTGGCTGAACAAACAGCTCCAAGTGAAGAACCTGCCGCAGTTTCAGAAGATGTTGCTGAGGCTCCAAAAGGTATTCACAAGCAGATTAAAGCCAAGTTTATCGAAGGTGGTGCAATGTTTATGAGCTTTGTACTTTTAGCTTTGATTTTCGGTCTAGCAATCTGTATCGAAAGAATTATTTACCTGAACTTAGCTTCTACAAACACTAAGAAGTTGTTGCAGAACATCGAGAACGCCTTGAATGACGGCGGTGTTGAAGCAGCTAAAGAAGTGTGTCGTAACACAAGAGGTCCGGTAGCATCTATTTTCTACCAAGGACTTGACCGTTTCGACGAAGGTATCGAAGTAGTTGAGAAATCAGTTATTTCATACGGTTCAGTTCAAATGGGTCTTTTGGAAAAAGGTCTTACCTGGATTTCATTATTTATTTCACTAGCGCCTATGCTTGGTTTCATGGGTACAGTAATCGGTATGATCGATGCTTTCGATAGCATTCAGGCAATGGGTACTATCTCTGCAACAGCTGTAGCAGGTGGTATTAAAGTAGCGTTGATTACCACAGTATCTGGTTTGATCGTAGCTATCATCCTTCAAGTATTCTACAACTACATCGTTTCTAAAATTGATGGTATTGTAAATACTATGGAAGATGCTTCAATCTCTCTACTGGATATTTTGGTAAAATATAACATGAAAAAATAATTGTCATTATGACTAAGCTTTCGAAAATTTTAAATATTGTACTATACCTGCTGTTAGCAATAACCTTGGTATTTGCCGGAATGTTCTATTTTGGCGAATGGTTAACAGAAGCAGATGGTGTAGCACATGACACACCAGTCTATACAGAGACTTTCCTTAACTGGGCAAAGCTATTAATTTATGTTACAGCTGGTGTATCACTATTATTTGAAGTATTCCACTTGGTGATGAATCCTAGAAATGCTGTTCGTTCATTAGTTTCAATAGCTATTTTAGGAGTTATTACATTAGTGGCATATGGCTTGTCTGACGATACGCCTCTTCAACTGATAGGTTATCAAGGTGCCGATAACGTTCCTAGCATGTTAACCATGGCTGGTACTATGCTTTATGGAACTTATTTGCTGTTCGGAATAGTGCTTGTAGCTATTCTGTATACAGAATTATCACGTCTGTTTAAATAATGGCCCGATCCTGAAAAAGGATCATAAAATTAATTGTCTATGGCAAAAAGAGAAGTACAAGAAGTTAATGCAGGGTCAATGGCAGATATTGCTTTCTTGTTACTTATCTTCTTCCTGGTAACCACTACCATGGATACTGACACCGGTTTAGCACGTCTTCTTCCACCACCCGTAGAAGAAGAACCTGAGGATACGCCGCCTATTAAAGAGCGAAACGTATTCACAGTGCTTATCAACAGTCAGAACCAATTATTGGTAGAAGGTAAGCCAATGGAGATAAGAGACCTGACAGAAGCAACTAAAGAGTTTATCTTAAACCCAATGGATGATGAAAATCTTCCTGAGAAAAAGGAGATTGAGGTAGAACTTTTAGGTGTTCAAGAGGTCACTAAAGGAGTAATTTCTCTGCAGAACGACCGTGATACTGAATATCAGACTTATTTGATGGTTCAAAACGAACTTCAAAGAGCCTATAATGAATTAAGAGACGATCTAGCTAAAAGGAAATTTGGTAAAATTTATGAGGAGTTAGAAAAGGAAGAGCAAAGTGCTGTTCGTGATGTATTTCCTCAAAAGATTTCCGAGGCTGAACCTAAAAACATAGGGGGTAACTAGTATGGCAAAGTTCAGAAAAAAGAAGAGCGGAGGCCAGCAAGCTATTAACACGGCCTCATTACCAGATATCGTTTTCATGTTGCTTTTCTTCTTCATGGTGTCTACTACTATGAAAGAGGTTGATTTGAAGGTGCAAATTGCACCGGCTCAAGCAACTGAGTTAGCGAAATTGGAGAAAAAAGAGTTGGTTACTTTTATCTACGTAGGTGTTCCTGCTAAAAAGTTCCAGGCTTTATACGGAAGTGAACCACGTGTTCAGTTGAACGACCAGTTTGCGTCTGTACCGGATATTCAAAGTTATATTGCACAATCGCGCGATGCAATGCGTGAGAGTGATCAGCCTAAAATGACCGTGTCTATTAAAGCTGATAAGGAGTGTCCAATGGGTATTATTACTGATATTAAGCAGGCTTTACGTAAGGCTGCCGCGTTGAAGATTAACTACTCAGCAGCCGAAATGGTGAAAGAAAGATAATCACTTATCGATATAGTAAAAAGGGGGAGTCAAATTGGCTTCCCCTTTTTATTTCGAGCAACTCCTCAAAATAATGTCAGGATTGGCGTTCGATTTAACGCTTACAGGATATCCATCGATATTGCTTTAATGTTTAACTTATACGGCTCCCTGAGCCAGCATGGCATCAGCAACCTTTACAAAACCACCAATATTCGCGCCATCAACATAGTTAATGAATCCACTATCTTTCGTGCCGTATTGACGACAGGTTTGATGAATACTGTGCATAATAAGATGGAGGCGCTTATCAACTTCGTCGCGGGTCCAGTTTAGGCGCATACTATTCTGAGCCATTTCTAGGCCTGAAACAGCAACACCACCGGCATTGGCCGCTTTGCCTGGCCCAAACAGAATGCCCTTTTCTATAAAAACTTCTATTGCTTCGGGGGTAGATGGCATATTGGCACCTTCAGACACGCAAATGCAGCCATTGGCTATGAGATTGATAGACTCAGTTTCGTTAATCTCATTCTGGGTGGCACTGGGTAAAGCAATGTCTGCTTTTTCATGCCACGGGCGCTCTCCTTCGGTGTACTTAACGCCATATTTATCTGCATATTCTTTTATGCGTCCCCGCTTGTTGTTTTTAAGGTACATCACAAATTTCAATTTGTCGGGAGAGATGCCATCCGGGTCATATATGTATCCATTGGAATCGGACAAGGTAACCACTTTTCCGCCCAATTCATTAACTTTTTCAACCGTATACTGTGCAACATTGCCTGCTCCTGATACAAGTACTCTTTTCCCTTGAAAGCTTTCTCCTCTGGTGTTCAGCATTTCCTGAGCAAAGTATACATTGCCATAGCCTGTGGCCTCAGGACGAATGAGGCTGCCCCCCCAGTTTAACCCTTTTCCTGTTAGTACGCCTGTAAATTCGTTCACTATGCGTTTATACTGTCCGTATAAAAAGCCTATTTCTCGTCCGCCTACCCCAATGTCCCCTGCAGGTATATCTGTATTTGCCCCAATATGGCGATAGAGTTCCGTCATGAAGCTCTGGCAAAATCGCATTACTTCATTGTCTGATTTCCCCTTAGGATCAAAATCGCTACCGCCTTTACCACCTCCCATGGGTAAGGTGGTTAGACTGTTTTTGAAAACCTGCTCGAATGCCAGAAATTTAAGGATGCCTAAATTCACAGTTGGATGAAAACGCAATCCTCCTTTATAAGGACCTATAGCACTGTTCATCTCAATTCGGTAGCCTCTATTAACGCGCATTTCGCCTTTATCATTTACCCATGGAACTCTAAACATAATGACCCGTTCTGGTTCAACCATGCGTTCCAGAATTTGAGCATGCTTGTATTTTGGGTTTTCGTTTAGAAAGTAGTCAAGTGATTCGACAACTTCATGAACAGCCTGATGGAACTCTGGTTCGGCCGGGTTTCTGGCGATTAACTCAGCCATAAATGCCGAGGTGTTTAATGATGAAAGGTGTGACATAGTCGTTGCATTTAAAGGGTTATTAATATCAAACTCGAGTGTTTTATGGTTTCCTGCTATTCCCTTTAGCACACTTTCTTTCAATAAATCAGGATTTGGTTATAGCGATTTTTAATAAAAAAAGTTAAGGAATATATTTTCAATTTGCGATTATTATGTGCTCTTATTCATTGGTATTAACGTAAGATGATAATTCGACCTGTAGAAGTACTTTTCAGTAGGCAGTTCTAAAGCTTTTTATGTAACTTAATGGCAATCAATATGTGATAGTTATGCCATCAATTACTCAGCATATGATGCTGCCAGGGGCCGAGTCGCAAAGAGTGCTTGTGGTATTAAATATGATTCTACAGGTAATTCAGCAAGAGAACCCTGTTGATGAAACCATTGAGGAGGTAGTTGAAGTACTTAAAGATGGTTTCAGCTATCAGGATATCTGCGTGCGCATCTCCTTTAAGAATATCGATTATACGACAGATGGCTTTGTTGAGTCCTTAAATGGTTTAACTGAGCGTTTTTCAACTATTGATGGCGAAAAGGGTGTTATTGATGTCTTTTATGCCGATGAGCATCCACCTAAAGACGAAGGGGTTTTTTCGCGCGACGAACGAGTATTGCTTCATCAGGTGGCCCGCATGCTGGCAGGATATATTAACCGGATTGTGGCCGAGCGTCACCACTCAGAGTCTTTAGAGCGCCTGAAGGAACTGTCCACTATTAATCGCACAACCCGCATCATTAACGAAGGTAAATCGGTAGATGATGTGTTGCAGCAAGTGGCATTTATTATTCCGTTGGGCTGGCAATACCCAGAGTTTACCGTCTCCCGCATTACCTATGGGTCTAAAGAGTACACCAGTGAGTATTTCGTTGAAACTGATTGGGTGCAAACGCAACGGATTCAAACAATGGACGGGCAGTCAGGCTCCATCGATGTTTTTTATACCAAGGAGTTTCCATCATTAAATGGCGATCCGTTTTTGCCGGAAGAACGTGATTTGCTTATTAACCTCTCCCGGCTACTCAGTGATTTCTTAAATGGTCGGCTCGCTGCCAAAGAACGAACAGAGCGGCAGGAGCGGGTTAAAGAATTGCAGACGATTAACGAAACAGCACGAATTATCTCCTTGCAGATGCCTGTTGCCTATACGCTTGGGCATATTGTTGATGTAATTCCCGTGGGGATGCAGCATCCCAACTATTCGGTGGCCCGCATCACCTATGAGGGGGAAGAGTTTTTAAGCGATGGTTTTGTGGTGACGCCGTGGTTACTGCGGCATTCGTTCGAAACCATTAGCGGGAAGAAAGGTACCGTTGAAATATACTATCTAAAAGAGCTGGCCAAGACACAGGAAGAATTGTTTTTAAATGAGGAGAATGACCTCATTCTTAACATCTGCCACCTGCTAGTTGGTTACCTCAATGGAATGGAAGCTCGCAACCTGATGGAAAAAGTGAGTCGTCCGATGAGCCGGGAAATATTTGTTCCTGATTCGGATGTAAAACCAGAGACGCTGGGAACCAGTAAGCATTTGCTCCAAAACTTTATGCACCGGAATAATGCTGCTCGCGATATTTATCACGACTTAATGCCTTTCAGAGTTAAGGAAATTTTGTTGGTATCAACACTCTATGATGCCTATGCTATTGAAAATGAGGGGCGTTTTACCGAGCAGGTAATGGGTGGATTTTACCAGCTTCATCTGTCCCTTTTGCCCCGAGTCACTGGGGTTACTACTTATGAAGAGGCGATGGCCAAGCTCAATGAGAAGCATTTTGATTTAATTATTGTTATGGTAGGGGTTGAAAAGCAATCGCCCATGGCTTTGAGCAAGCTGGTCAAAAAAGAATATCCTTACATCCCCATTTTTATGCTGCTCAATAATGATGGAGATATTCCTTATTTTCAGGCAAGGCAACTTGAGTTAGGAGTGTTAGACGAGCTTTTTGTCTGGAATGGTGATCCGAAAGTGTTTTCATCCATGGTTTTTCATTTGGAGGATAAGGTCAACGTGGAGAACGATACGGAAATAGGTTTGGCCCGTGTTATTTTGCTGGTTGAAGATTCTGTGCGCTATTACTCCAAGTATCTTCCTTTATTGTATGCCAGTGTGTTGGAGCAAACCAAGCGATTAATTGATGATGTTAAGGAGGATGAGCTCTATGCAGTGCTCCGGCTGAAAGCCCGTCCGAAAATACTGTTGGCACGAACATACGAGGAGGCGTTGGAGCTGTTTGAGAAATACCGCGATTACCTGTTGTGCCTCATATCGGATGTTGAGTTTTCAAAGAACGGACAAATGAATTTGAATGCCGGCTTCGAACTGGTTAATTACGCCAAAACACACATTAAAGATTTGCCGGTTATTCTGCAATCATCGAAAATTGAATACTCGCAGGATGCCTATGAACTCAAAACTGTTTTTATCAATAAATACTCCGATAGCTTAATTCAGGATATTAAAACATTTATAAGTCACTACCTGGGTTTTGGCAATTTTGCCTATAAGGATGCTAATGGACGTACCATTGCAGTGGCGCGCAATCTAAAAGAGTTTGAGCGCACAATGCGCAAGGTGCCGGTTGAATCCATTGTTTATCATGCACGAAAAAATCATTTCTCTTTGTGGTTGATGGCCCGTGGTGAGATAAAAATAGCCCGCAAGATTGCGCCGTACCGAATCACCGACTTTGAAGATGCTGAGGAAATACGCTCCTATCTTTTAGATATGATAACCCGCCATCGGGAAGAAAAAAATCAAGGTAAGGTAATAGATTTTGATGAGGTCGATACGGTGGGGGACGCCAATATAGTGAGTTTATCTGGTGGTTCATTGGGAGGTAAGGGGCGTGGATTGTCGTTTATTAACACCTTGCTGTTCAACTTCGATTTTGCCACTTATGTACCGGGCATCACTATTCGTACACCACGAACCACGGTGGTAGGAACCGATGAGTTCGAGCTGTTTATGGAGCGGAATAATTTTCGCGATTTGATTTTTCGTAACCTGAGCTATCACCAGATCAAAAAACTGTTTTTAAAGGGTGAGTTATCCATGTCTTTGGTTCAACGATTAAAGCGCCTGCTAACCATCTTTAAAGGCCCACTGGCTGTCCGTTCTTCAGGTTTATTGGAAGATAGCCAGAAACAGCCCTTTTCAGGCGTATTTGAGACGTATCTATTGCCCAATAATGCGGATAACCCGCAGGAGCGGCTTAAGGAGCTTTGTAATGCCATCAGGTTGGTTTTTGCATCGGTATTTAGTGATACCGCCAGAGCATTTACCGAAGCCGTTGATTTTAAAGTTGAGGAAGAAAAGATGGCCGTTGTCATACAGGAAGCCGTTGGACAAACTCAAGGAGATGTGTTTTATCCGCACATTAGTGGCGTAGCTCAGTCGTATAACTATTATGCTTTTGGGCACATGAACCCGGAAGATGGTTTTGCGGTGATGGCCCTGGGCTTTGGTAAGTATGTGGTGGATGGAGAAAAAGCTTTGCGATTTTGTCCGGTTTATCCTAACCTGGATAACTGCTCGCCCAAAGATTTATTTAAGAACTCACAAACCGAGTTTTATGCAGTTGATCTTCGCAAGAAGCAGCTTAACCTGCTCGAAGGTGAAACGGCCGGAATGGTGCGACTAGATGTGTATGAGGCCGAAATGCATGGAACCATTGCCCATCTGGCCTCGGTTTATAATCCTGATAATAACACTATTCAGCCCGGACTGGATGCACAAGGGCCACGTATTTTGGATTTTGCCGATATTCTCAAGTATAATTACATCCCTTTATCTAAAGCGCTCGAAGTAGTTTTGGATGTGGTGAAAGAAGCAATGGGAGCTCCGGTTGAGATTGAGTTTGCTGTCGATCTCACGAAAGATGAAAAAGGGCGGGCCACTTTTTATCTGCTGCAGATTAAACCGCTGCTGGGTGGGGCCCAAAACTACAGTATCAATATGGACACTATTAATGAGGATGATATTATCCTGCAATCGGCGCAAAGTATGGGTAATGGAGAGAATAAAACTCTTACCGACATTATTTATGTAGATAGCGCCGCTTTTGATAAGGCGAAAACCAGAGAGATGAGCAGTGAAATCGAAAGTTTGAATGCCAAAATGAAGCAGGAAAAACGGCATTATATTTTGATTGGACCCGGGCGCTGGGGAACGCGTGATCCGTGGATTGGCATACCGGTTTCGTGGACACAAATATCTAATGCAAAAATGATTGTTGAAACAGACCTGGACGACTTTCCCCTGGAAGCTTCTGGAGGGTCACATTTTTTTCATAATGTAACCACCATGCAAGTAGGTTACTGTTCAATTGTAAAAAGCGAGCAGGCATCCTTTATCAAGTGGGAGGCTTTGCAAGAGGCCTCCGAAATAGAACGAACAAAGTATTTCAGGCATATTCGGTTTTCAAACCCATTGGTTGTGCGAATGGATGGTAAAAAAAGAAAAGCAATTGTTACCTTGTAACAGAAACTTGTTAATTAGCGATTGAATGACAAATCCTCTCAACTTACAACACAGTACTTATTTTTCAGAAACTCCTTTTGGGCACCTTATGCAAAAACGCATTCGTAAGGTATTGCTTATTTGTAGTGGGTACGATGCCTTTATGCTCGATGAGGACGGGCGCATCGATGAGCAAATTTTTAATGAGTACGTATCACTTAACTTGCGTTATCCACCTCAATTTATTCATGTTGAAACATCCGAAGAGGCGCTGCAGGTGCTGGGTGATGAGCAGATTGATTTGGTTATCACCATGCTTAGTATTGGAGGGATGGATCCATTTTCAATGGCCAAGAGGGTTAAAGAATCCTACGCGAAAATACCCATTGTAGTCCTTACACCCTTTTCCAGAGAAGTATCCGTGCGCATGCGGCGTGAAGATACGAGTGCTATTGATTATATATTCTGTTGGTTGGGCAATGCAGATATTATGCTGGCCATTATCAAACTCATCGAGGATGAGATGAATGTGGCTCATGATGTGGAAGAGGTTGGGGTGCAGGCTATTCTTTTGGTCGAAGATTCGGTGCGCTTTTATTCGAGCTATCTGCCGCTAATTTATCGGATTATTTTAACACAGGCCAAAAAGTTCATGGATGAAGGGCTGAATGAGCATCAGAAGATGATGCGCATGCGCGGCCGTCCTAAAATTATGCTGGCCCGCACTTACGAAGAAGCAATAGCCATATATGACAAGTACGAGGATAATCTACTGGGCATTATTTCAGATGTCTCGTACTCAAAGGATGGGGTGAAGGATACCGAAGCAGGTGTTAAACTGGCCAGGTATGTTAAGCAGCGTAATAAGTACATGCCTCTTTTGCTGCAGTCATCCAACAGGAGTCTGGAGAGTGCTGCTAAAGAGCTCAAAGTTGGTTTTTTGTATAAGCATTCGTCGTCATTACTGCGGCGATTGAAAAGCTTCATCAACAAGTATCTGGCCTTTGGCGACTTTGTGTTTATTAATCCAACCACCGGTCAGGAGGTGGGGCGCGTCAGCTCCCTTAAGGAGTTGCAGGAGAAACTGTTTCAGATTCCTGATGAATCATTATTGTACCATTTTCAGCGCGACCATGTTTCAAAGTGGTTAAATGCCCGGGCCCTTTTTTCAATAGCCGAAGTGATAAAGCACCTTAAAGTAGAGGATTTTGCCAATTTGGATGCCACCAAGCGCTTTTTGTTTGATACCATTGCCAATTTCCGATACAGTAAATCACGCGGTGTGATAGCTAAATTCTATCGGGAGCGGTTTGATGAGTACCTGACTTTTACGCGTATTGGCGATGGAACCATTGGCGGAAAAGCAAGAGGATTAGCCTTTCTTAACCTGCTAATTAAAAAATACGACGCTTTTCATGCTTTTAAAAATGTGATCATCACCATTCCCCGCACCGTGGTGCTTAGCACCGATGTGTTTGATGAGTTTATGGAGGTGAATGAACTCTATCCGGTTGCATTGTCTGATGCCAGTGATGAGGAAATTCTCGACGCTTTTGTCAGAGGCCATCTGCCCGAACGCATTCATGGCGATTTATATAAGTTTATATCAACGGTTAATAAACCCATTGCTGTTCGTTCATCCAGTGTTTTGGAAGATAGCCATTATCAGCCTTTTGCAGGTATCTACTCTACCTATATGATTGCCAATACGGGCGAGGAGAATGTGGTGCTGGAGCAGTTATGTAACGCTATAAAATGTGTTTATGCTTCGGCTTTTTACAGCTCAAGTAAACGCTACATGGAAGCAACGATGAATGTGATTGATGAAGAGCGTATGGGCATTGTTCTTCAGGAAGTAGTGGGGCAAAAGCATGATGATGTCTTTTATCCGACCTTTTCGGGGGTTGGACGTTCGGTTAATTTTTACCCAATAGAGCCGGAGAAGGCAGAGGATGGAACGGTGAATGTAGCGATGGGACTGGGCAAACACATTGTAGAGGGTAGTGCTTCACTGCGTTTTTCACCAAAGTACCCGCAGAAAATATTACAGCTATCCAGTCCCGATATGGCCGTTCGGGAAACGCAGAAACAATTTTTTGCTCTGGATCTGAAATCATCGAGTTTTCATGCCTCGGTGAATGATTCGGTCAATATTGTGAAGATGGATTTAAAAACAGCAGAAGAGCACGGAACCTTGCGGTGGTTGGGATCGGTATACGACTATAATAATCACATGGTTCGCGATGGACTAATGGCGAGTGGACTTCGCTTGGTTACTTTTGCAAATGTACTAAAATATGATGCTTTTCCCTTGGCGCCTATTATTCAGAAAGTAATGGAGATTGGGCAAAAAGAAATGAATCAGCCCGTTGAGGTGGAGTTTGCAGTTGATTTACAGGTGCCCTCCGGACATCCGCCTGTTTTTTACCTTCTGCAGATAAGGCCTATTGTTGACTCTAAAGAATCCATTACTGAAAAGCTGGAAGAAATTGAGCCAAAGGATACATTGGTGCATTCAACATCGGCTTTGGGCAATGGTATTATTGACGATATCAGAGATGTGATTTACATCAGGCAAGATAACTTTCACCCCTCGAATAACACCAAATTGGTGCCAATTATCGAAAAACTAAACGCTCCTTTTCATTCAGGGCAAAAATCATATATCCTGATTGGACCGGGCAGGTGGGGTTCGCAAGACTCCTGGTTGGGGGTGCCGGTGAAATGGACTCAGATATCCGCAGCACGCCTCATTGTTGAAACGGGTTTGGAGAATTATAGGGTTGATCCCTCGCAGGGCACTCACTTCTTTCAGAACTTAACCAGTTTGCGTGTAGGGTATTTTACAGTGACACCATCCATAGGTGATGGCTTTATTGATACCGCCTATCTGGATGGACTCCCGGCACTGTACGAAGATGAGTTTGTGAGGCATGTGCGCCTGGCTGCCCCTTGCCAGATAAAAATTGACGGACAAAGAGGTATCGGTGTGGTTTTGCCGCCATCATCATCTGCTGAAGAGCAGGGAGATATTGCACCTGATTTTAATCTTCAATAAAATATATGCGCTATGAGTATCGACAGATTTCTTTATCGCCTGGAACTTAATAATCCCAACGAACCTGAGTTTGTTCAGAGCGTCAGGTTGCTTCTTGCCTCTGTTGAAGATCGAATCAAAGATGATTATAGATTGAACAATGCCGCCGTTTTGGAGCGTTTGACAGAGCCTGATAGGGTGCTGCTTTTTAAGGTGCCGTGGCTAAGCGATAGTGGAAAGGTATTTGTTAATCGGGGATATCGCGTTCAGTACAGCAATGTGTTAGGACCCTACAGCGGCGGGTTGCGCTTTCATCCGTCCTTATCTTTGGGTACTGTTAAAATGCTGGCGTTTGAGCAGGTGTTCAAAAATAGCCTTTCCTCCTTGCCTTTAGGAGGCGCGATGGGCGGAGCTGACTTCGATCCGAAAGGAAAGTCAGAAGCTGAAGTCATGCGTTTTTGCCAGAGTTATATGTTACAGCTGTGGGATGTAATTGGGTCTGATATCGATATTACAGGAGGCGATATTGGGGTGGGAGCTCGTGAAATCGGCTATTTGTTTGGTATGTATAAGAAGTTGAGTCACCGGCACAATGGAACTTTTGTCGGGAAATCGCCTGATTGGGGAGGGACCGGGTTAAAGGCCGAATCTAATGGATATGGCGTTGTTTATTTGTTGCGTTCGTTGTTAAAGCGCCATAACGATTCGTTAGGCGGAAAAACCATTGCCGTGTCGGGGTTTGGAAATATGGCCCATGGTGTTATTAAAAAAGCAAATGCTCTGGGGGCTAAGGTGGTCACTATTTCTGGCCCAGATGGTTATGTCTATGACCCGGCAGGAATTGATACCGTTAAGCTGGAGTATTTAATTGAGCTACGAGCAACATCAGAAGATTTGGTAAGGCCGTATTCCATTGAGTTTCCAGGTACTATGTATGTAGAAGGAAAGAAACCCTGGGAGGTGGAATGTGATATTGCCATTCCTTGTGCAATACAAAATGAGATAGGTATTGAGGAAGCCAGTCTGCTTCTGAAAAATAAATGCCGCTACTTAATTGAGGCAGCTGACCAGTCGTGCACCGAAGAAGCTATTCAGGCACTGTCCGACCAGCCATTGGTTTATGTGCCCAGTAAAGCAACCAATGTTGGAGGTGTTGCTATTTCGGCCTTGGAGCTGGCACAGAACAATATGAAAATGTCCTGGACCGATCAGGAAATTGAGAAACGGCTTCAGGATATCATGGAGAGAACCTATAGTTTATGTCGTCAGCATGGAACTAAAGACAATAGTCAGGTTAACTATTTGCGTGGGGCTAATGTAGCAGCCTTTCAGCGGGTTGCCGAAGCAATGATTGATCAAGGGGCCTTGTAATTTCTCCAAAGAACAAAATAAATTGGTCTCTGGAGAAGTCATTAACACTATTTTTTTTGGGGACCAAACATGGGGATGCTTTCATTTATCGAAGCCGCCACTTGAGTAAAAATATAGCTATCAATCTGGTAAAATTGAGCAGCAACGCTAATGCCTAACTCTTTTTTTATCTTCTTGTAATATTTTATGCGCAGAGCCAATCGTGATTTCTGTGTTTTATAGAGTAAGGCAATTTTTTCATCTACTTCAGTATCTGACAATGCGCCTTCCTTCTTAATAATTTCTTTTAAGAGGTTAATGCGTTGATGACTCAAAGGTTTCAAAGCTTGCTCAAACTCATCATATATTCTCCAAAATGTTTCGGTATCTGTGGTCGAAAGCTTCATGTTTTGTGCAAAAAACACTTTTATTTCCGATTTAAGTATGGAGCTAATTAAATCAATTTCCTGATCTGAGTTTTGAGCCTTAATGCCTGATAGTGCCATTAAAAAAATACAGATGGCAAGTAGTTGCTTTTTCATAGTTTTTTTATGTTATTGGTTTGTGCTCCATAAAAATAAACTAAAAATTGTGATATATTTACTTTTGTAAACATAAAATGTGCAGTAATTAAAGCTGTGATCTACTAAAAAACAAGAGGGTTATTCGCAGCAAGTGGCTAGTGCTTATCCAACCTTTAAAAGCTATAATCAGATGAAAACACAAATGAATTATTTTTTGGTCATTGCCTATGCGCTAATGGTCTTTGGCTGTTATCCGGGAGGGGCTGAATATGTTGACGAACTCGATACATCCATCTCTAAGTATGATAAGAGCTATGCCTGGGATGCACTTAGCGGAAAAACCTATGCGCTGCCTGAGGAGATTGTATATGTGAAGAACGGAGAAATAGTGGATAATCCGAATCGAGTGCATGATGATGATATTCTGGACCAGATGCACCAAAAGCTTGATGGTTTGGGCATGAATGAGGCGGTTCAGGATACTTCTCTGGCCATTGCCATCTTTATTTTGGAGCAGAATAATTCAGGAGCGGCCTGGATTCCTGGTGGGGGTTGGTGGGGTGGTTGGTACCCTGGTTACCCCGGATGGGGCTGGGGAGGTTACTATCCCTGGTATCCGGTATACTACAGTTACAAAACAGGTTCAGTTATTATTGAGATGGCCGACTTTGAGCAACGAAATCATGATGAGCAAACAGCGCCTTTGGTATATTCTGGTGCACTGGACGGGCTTATACAAGGTAGTCAAGACTACACGTTGCAGCGCATAGAACGTGGCATCGATGAGCTGTTTAATCAGGTGCCTTTTAACTAATATTTACCTCACCCTATTAAATATAGAAAAGATGAAACTAATTAAGTTTTTAATTATAGTTGTGCTCGCAGCCATTAGTCTAGAGGTAAGTGCACAAACAAAAACGAATGCTTTTTATGGTATGGCATTACCGATGGGAGACACTAAGGACTATATTAACCCTGCAAGTTTCAGAGGGGCTAATATCGAGTTTGAACAGTTTGTACATCCAAGCATTGGTGTTGGGCTTTTGGTTGGCTGGAATACTTTTTATGAAGCTAAAGATAGGGGCACCTATTTAATTAAAGATGGTGCTATTACCAGCAATCAGTACAGATACCTGAATGCAATTCCTATTCAGGCAACGGGTAAATATTATTTTGCAAATGATGATGCCGTTGTACGACCTTTTATTGGATTGGCTGCCGGTACATTTTATATGGAACAGCGCATTGACAATGGGCTTTTTTCAACAAGTTACAAGGGATGGTCATGGGCACTAGCCCCAAAGGCCGGAGTGCTTATTCCGATTAATTACCGGGCAAGTCTCGCAATTAGTCTGGATTATAGTACATCGTTTAAAACATCGGAACTTGATAAGCAAAACTGGCTGGGCATTAATGTTGGCTTTAGCTGGGACTACTAAGGTATTACTATTTTCTGCATAGCGGGTAGGCGACATGTCTATCCGCTTTTTTTGTTAAATGAAAAAGAGGTTGCACCAGGCAACCTCTATACACACAGGAATTGTTGGGAGGAAAATAACTCTCATAACAATTCAAAGATCCCCTTTTAGCGACCGATAGGAGTTACCTCTCTGTTATTTCTAGTTTAAATAAAGATGATCCGTATATAGATATATGTGACATGTTGACATTTATTATTTTTAAAAGCAGACAATATGGCACTGTATACTGTTTGGTTTATGACTGAGTGTCCGTTTAAACTATATGGCACCATGATTGAAATAGATCCGCCAAACAGAAAACAATAAAAACATAAATAATAGGAGGTAAAAATTATGAGACTAGTAAGATTTAACAACGCGCACCCTCAAACAGGTTTATTAAACCATTTCTTTGGTAACGAACTATTAAAGGACGCTGAATATATTAATGGCGGTTATCGTTTTGAAACGCCTAAGGTAAATATACAGGAAAATGAGGATGCTTTCGCCATTGAAGTGGCTGCACCAGGGTTTAACAAAAAGGACTTTAACGTAGAACTTGACAATAATGTATTAACAATTGAGGCTGTAAAAGAGGATAAGCAAGAAACTAAGAACTATTCGCATTATGAGTTCAGGTACGGTAGCTTTAAGCGTTCATTTACTTTACCAAAGGATAAAGTGAAAGAGTCCAAAATATCCGCAAAGTACGAAAATGGGGTCTTAAATATTTGGTTGCCTAAAAAAGAAGAGGCTAAGGCGCAGCCAAAACGATTGATTGATATTTTTTAATAACTGGATTACTTAATTACATATTTAGAGAGGGGCAGGAGTGCCCCTTTTTTTGTTTGTGCACTTGCTTGTATTAATAGTAATTAGCACTCTCTATTCTTAGCAAACAGCAATCAAAAAAATCGTCGTTTTTTACGAGTGTACTTGCCGCCTTTGCTGCTAAGTGGGTTAGCCGTTTCGCTGCATGGCACAGCCGGACGCTTACCACCCAGGCGTAAAGCCCCATTTTGGTTGAATTCAAAGATAAGGGATAATTCGTGGGCTCCGGCAGTGGACCATCCTAAGCTGGAAATGGTTATATCGTAGCTATAGCCCACCCGTATTGGTCCCCAATTGTAGGCAACAAGTGCAATAAGGGCATCCTGATTAAGTGCCGTGCTACCTGAGTTGTTAAAAACGGGTAATCCCCGATACCAAAATCCTAACTCTATCGGGAAGTTGTGCCAATATACACCAATGTCCAATTGGTTATACTGCCCCTGATGCTGGTACCTGAAGCTGGACGAGAAAGCTTTTTGTTGACCTGTCCGTCTTCTTTTTTGGCTCCAGATGTTCATGCCACCAAATACCACATATTTCAGGTCATACCTCGACTCTTCATTCAAAAAGGAGTAGTTAGGCTTCGAAAGGTGATCGATTGTTAGACCCGCCCAATATTTTTCACTGTATGCAAATAGAGATGCAGCCATATCGATGTAATGAATTTGCTCATTACTCAGGCGATCATACGAGCCGGTGGCCCCCATGCTGCCAGGCGGCTGATCTGGAAAAACGATTTTACTGAAATCAACCGACTTATTACCGTAGGCAAATTGAACGGCCGGTATGACTTGCCATTTTTTGGAAATCATTAGGTTATAGGAGTACTGAAAAGCTGCATGAGTGCTTGTCAGACCCACACTTCCAGCTTTATCTTGCAGCAGATAAAAGCCAATACCGCTGTTAAATTTGGGAAAGAAATTATCAAACGAAACCGAATAGGTGGAAAAGGCTTTGGATATCTCCGGCCATTGGTTGCGATAGTTAATTGCCAGCCGTGCACCATCAGTTGCACCAGCCAGTGATGGGCTCAAATATAAAGGATTAGCATAAAACTGCGAGAAATGATAATCCTGAGCAAGACTGTTTGTAACCATTGCAGCGGCAGCGAGTAGTATGACTATCAGTTTTCTCATTATCTAAACAGTGTTACGTCTCCGGTTTTTGTTTCTGAATAGCCGTTGGAATATCTGCAGTAAACTTTCCAGATATATACGCCGCCTGCACATATTTTACCCCTGTAATAGCCATCCCAGCCAATGCTGATATCATTGCTTTCAAAAATAATTTCTCCCCAGCGCGAGAATATTTTGAGTTCGTACTCTACAATTCCCTCCTTTACAAAAGGATAAAACACAAAATTGTCAGGTGAGCCAGCTACGTAAGCTCCACCATTAGGACCATTCGGGTTTGGCGTAAATGAATTTGGAAAATCAATTTTGCCAGCTTCCTTAATGGTAACCGCATTTCGGATAGTTAATGAATCGCGGCAGCCATTTTCATTAATAGCCAACAGAGACACGTCATAACTACCTGCTTGCGTATAAGCATACTGGATGGAGTGTTCGTTCGAAGTATTGCCATCGCCGAAGTCCCAGTGATAGTTGAGGGCTCCCTCCGATTTGTTAATAAATGAGACGGTTTCGGGCAGTTTTACAACTGTTGGTCGGATCTCAAAATTTGCAAACGGTTTGTCATAAATTTGTACCTGCACATCTTTGCCTTCAACCATACCACCTGGGCCTTCAATCATTAAGCTGACGGTGTAGGTGCCGGGTGTGTAATAAGTGTGCACAGGTTCTTTGCTTGCAGATACATTGCCATCGCCAAAATCCCAGAAGTAGGTATGTGCATCAATGGAATGGTTATAAAATTGTACAGTGTGCGGCGGGCATCCCTGGCTGTTTGGTCCATAATCTAACAGGGGAAGGGTTGGGTGTATTAACACCGTTTTAAATGCCGAATCGCTGCAGTTAACTGTGTTAACATTCAGCCATATGTCGTATTCGCCTGATGCTTGATAGGTGTGACTTCCTGGTTGTTGTAACTGTGAAGTACTGCCATCCCCAAAGTTCCAGCTGTAGTTTTGGTCGTTACCTTTGGTGGTGTTATTAATCTCTATAGTGGAAAGTGGCATTTGAAGTTCCTGGGGCGTAATGGAAAACTCAGGATTTGGCTTTCTATAAGCTGTTACCGAGGTGTAAGCTGTATCGCTGCATCCATAAGTCGATGAAGCCACCATAGCAATATGGTACAGTCGATCTTCGATTGAATTGTTTTCAAATGTATGATGACCGTTAAAACTATTTGAGGTAGTGCCATCGTCAAAATCCCAGAAAAAGCTGCTGGCACCCGAGGAGAAGTTGGCTAAGCTTTCTGTATGTGGTGAGCAGCCTTCGCCTCCTTCAGCTATCGAGGCATTCACTTCAGGAAATACCCTTAATGCCAGTTGGCTGGAATCTTTGCATCCGTAGCTATTCTCAACAATAAGCTTGGGCTGCAGGTAAAGTGCTGAGCTGCCCTTGTTTGAATAAGTATGAGCAACAGTTGTGTTGCTGGTCGTGCTGCTATCGCCATCTCCAAAAAACCAGTGACTAGAGCTGGTATTGGCAGAAGTATTTTCAAAATCAATCAGTATTGGTGAGCAGCCTTCGTTATCCGAAATATTGAAACTGCATGCTGGCGATGGATGAATAGTAACAGTAACACTGGAAGTATCCAGACAGCCAAAAGCGGAGCTGGTAAATAATTGGACATCCACTGCTTTTGGGGTGGTGGTAGTGTTCTCAAAAGTGTGTGTCATTGAGTTGGAACCGTCTGTTAAGTTGCCGTTGCCAAAATCCCATTTGTAAGAGTAAGCACCCGGATTGGCTGCTAAGTCAACTTTTAAGGGGTGGCATCCTTCTAAAGGAGTGGCCGTAATATCGTAACTGAAAGTAGGGTAGACAGTGATGTATGTTTCTGCAGTGTCGCGGCATGCGTAATTGTTATTAACAATTAACTGCACCTGATAGGATTGAACATACTGTTCGTTGTTAACGAAAGTATGAGTAGGGTTATCAACGCTCTCTGCGGGTGAGCCATCGCCAAAATGCCATTCGTAGGAACTGGCTCCTTCCGAAAGGTTCGTCAATTCTAGTTCACGTGGGCTGCACCCGGGAGTGTTATCAGTTGAAAATGCAGCCACGGCATTGGGCTTAACCCTGATGCTGTAGGTGCTGGTATCGACACATCCGTAGCTGTTGTTGGCAATTAAGTTTATCTCATAATCGACAATATCAAATGTGCCATTTGAGAAACTATGGAAAGGGTTTTCACTGGCAGAAATGGAGCCATCGCCAAAATCCCATAAATAGGTATCGGCATCGGTCGATACATTCTCAAAGTGCACGGTGGCCGGACTGCACTGTTCATTATCAAACGGTGCGACAAGTGCCGATGGAGTCGGATAAAATGAAATAGTAACATCATCGTAGCCGATACAGCCATGGTTGTTTTCAGTCCATCTGAATGTGTAGTTGCCAGGTTCTGACACAATAACGCTTGTTTGCGAATTAGAAGGAACGCCAATTGCAGCTGTTCCAATACCGCTGACAAGGCTCCATTCACCGGTACCAACATCAGGTGTAGCCTTGAGCACGTAAACCAGACCACAGGTGTCTGTATCTTGCATAGCGCTTGGCGTTGGTATCTTATTAAAGGATAAAAGCACTTCATCACCGGATACGCACATGTTATTTGTTTCGGTCCACAGAAATGTGTAATCACCATAGGTATCCGCAGTTATATCAGGATTAGGAACGCCGGCACCTGAGATGGTTACATTTCCCGGTCCTGAAACGAATGTCCAGTTACCAGTGCCGATGGATGGAACAGCCTGAGGTTGAATCTCCAGACCGCATGCCATGGCATCTGTTCCTGCATTAGCCGCAGGCTGTTGATGAACAATAACAGTAACTGTTGTGAAATCTGAACATCCGTTACTATCTGTTACTGTATAGGTGTAGTTGTAACTGCCGGTTGCCAGTCCGGTAAAAACTGGGTTTTGAATATCTGTTGCGGACAGAAGGTTGGTTGCAGGCCCGGTCCATTGGTGACTGACAAACTCACCGGAACCGCCTGTTGGCTGAGGGTTGATGACTGTGCTAATGTCGCTGCACACCTCAAAATTCTTACTTGTGAACTGGATGCTTGTTGTATCCGTAATAATTTGAATGTAATCTTCATCATAACATCCATTAGGCGATGTTACTCTGTAGGTTAGATTAAAGATACCTTCAATGTCGGCCTGAAAGGTGGGGGTGGGGCTGGTTGAGTTACTTAGGTAGCCAACGTCACCACTCCAATTGTGGGTATACGGTGTAGTTCCGCCAGTAGGAGAGGCGTCCAGATTGATAATGACTCCAGGGCAGGCGCTGGTAGGAGAGCCTGGGCTAATGGTTGCAGAAGGGGTTGGCTCTACCTGAACCACAACATTGTCTGTTCCAATACATCCGGCTGCACTCATTACTGAATATTCAATGGTATGGTTACCCTCACCGGCTACCGACGGGTCGAACTCACCTGTTGAAGGGTCAATAATGCCAGGGCCCGTCCAGATGCCACCTGCCGTTGCTGCCGTGAGAAAAATAGGATCTGCATTGGCACATAAAGGTGCTGGTTGAGTAATTGTTGCATCCGGATCATCTACTATGATAATGCGGGCTCGTGTGATAACCGGCGGACTAGTAGGGTAAGGGTTACAGACATTCCAGTTACGCAATTCTACTTCAAATTCATCGCCTACTGCACGCGTGTTATTAACGGTTATGGGTAGGGCATCCCGCCATGGAGATTCTGGACTCCAGATAGGCTGCGTGGTTTCTTCAACGGCTCCTTCATAGGGATAGGTTCGTAGGGTGCCATCAACCAAGGCGTCATCGATGAAATTTGCATCGCCTGAGTTGGTGCCGTAAATCCATTGTACCCACCTTTTCTTTTCGTTGGGGTCGTCCTCCTCATCGGGAGGGGTGCAGTTCCAGTGACTATTGTCTGTAAAATGGGCCGTTCCGCCACTTCCAACACATATCTGATACTCAATAGGGTTAATGTTGAGTTCCCCGCCGTTCATGTCGTCTGTATCCCACACGGTAACATTCTGTTCCTGAACAGAACTGGTGCATTCCACCCCATTTACCATCAGGGTTACTCTGGGATGGTAGTTACACCTATTCCCCCCAATCGGATAGACATGCGTGTTGTTTGAGGTCCATTCGCCTGTTGTGGCGTTCACCAGCGTGGCGTTAATTATTTCTATAGGAGAGCCATCGTCCCAGTCGTAACGCATTTGCACATTGGTGCCGCCGTCGTCCACACCACGGTAGATGACATTCCAGCTAACTGATACCGGGGCGCATAATTTGTCGGGTACTATATCGTTGGCTTTAGAGGTGATATTGCAGGATTGCGAATAGCCCTCTGTGCTCATGAGTACCAACAACACCATTAAAACTGCTTTTATTTTACCGTCCATAAGCATTTTTAAGAGGTTGTCCTGTTATTTCCTTAATAAACAGGTGTATATTTTGCTACTTGCAGATTACATTTTATATTTTTTTTGTCCCGTTTTTCATCGTGTTTTTTTAAGCGATACCTCAAAATGTGAGTTTAGTCATTTTTTATATTGCAAAGTGTTCCAACATTTACGAAACTGAATTCTAGAATTACTCCCCGGGAAAAAAATTGCTATTGACTTGTTGTCGGTATTACGCAGGTATTGCCTGTTTGTTCCGATAGAAGGCAATTTTTTTAAAAATTAACTAAAAGGAAATCTACAATGATGAATAAATTAATTGCAAGAACATTGCCTTATTTCCCGAAAAAATTTGTGTGGGTTTTTTCTAGGAAATACATAGCAGGAGAAACGATCGATGAAGCCATTTTGGCTTGCCGGCAGTTGAATGATAACGGTATGCTGGTAACAGTTGATCTGTTGGGTGAGTTTATCACCAACCTTGATCAGGCCAAGAATAACAAAGAAGAATATTTAACGATTATAGAGCGCTTTGAGTCAGAAAATATCAAAGGAAATTACTCCTTGAAACCAACCAGTTTTGGCTTGCTTATCGATAAGGAGGTTTGTTACCAATATGTGAGGGAGATAGTTGCGCGGGCAGCTGCCAGCAATAATTTTGTGCGCATCGATATGGAAGACTCTAAATGTGTTGATTTGGAAATTGAAATGTTTCGTCAGCTCAAGGCCGAGTTTCCTGCGCATGTAGGTTTGGTATTTCAAGCTTATCTGAAGCGAACTTTGGATGATTTGAAGGCTTTGATGGATATTCATTCCGAAGAACAGCCAACCAATTATAGACTTTGCAAGGGGATATATGTGGAGCCTAAAGAGATTGCTTACAAGGATTATGATGAGGTAAATGCTTGCTACCTTGAGGATTTGGAATACCTGTTGAAAAACAAGGTGTATGTAGGCATTGCAACCCACGACAGAAAACTGGTTGAAGGAGCAATTAAGATCATTACCGAAAATAACATTCCGAATGAACAGTTTGAGTTTCAAATGCTTTATGGTGTAACGCCCGAATTGAGAAAAGAAATTCTTAACAAAGGCTATAAGATGCGTATTTACGTGCCGTATGGAAAAGATTGGTTCGGATATAGTACACGTCGTTTAAAGGAAAACCCAAAAATGGCCACCCACATAATTAAGTCGTTGTTTATTAAAGGATAAAACCAGTTTGGTGAGTAGGAATGGTGGCATTTCAACACGGGTTGAAGTGCCATTGTTGGTTATAGTACACTGAGGTTATTGCTTGAAAATGCGAAGGTGCTTATAGAATAAGGTTTGGAATAGGCCGCGACTCAGCATAAATACATTCATGGCCAGCCATAGCGCATGGTTGCCAAGCGAATTTTTCAGTAAGATAAATAGTATGAAAAACATGGTGGTGGCCAGTAACATGGTGTTGCGCATCAGTTTTGATGCAGTGGCTCCAATGTAGATGCCATCCCAAATATAGGATGCAAAGCCTGTAAGTGGTAAGATGATTAGCCAGGGTAAGTACTCCTTGGCTGTAGAAATAACCTCCTGCTGGTTGGTAAACAGCAGCAATAAATACTGTCCGCCAGCTGAGTAGAGCACGACAAAAAGGAGGGCAAAGCCAATTCCCCAGCCAAAAAGGTAATGCACAGAACGTTTCACTTCTTTGATGGCTTTTCTGCCGGTAAATTTTCCAACCAGGGCTTCGGCGGCATAGGCAAAACCATCTAAAAAATAGGAAAACAGAAATAAAAACTGAAGAAGCGCACTATTGGCTGCCAGTATTGTATCACCACTGCCTGCTGATTTAGAAGTGAAAAAGGTAAAAGTGATTATGATGCATAAAGTTCTTAAAAAGATATCGCCACTAATATTTAAGAATCCCAATAACCCTTTTTTATCAATAATATCGTTTAGCCTAAACTCCTTGAGGATGTAACTGTATTTTTTGAAAAACAAAATAATGGCCAAAATGAACCCAGCTATGTTGGCAACTACCGACCCCATGGCTACACCTTCAACTTTCATATCCAAGACTTTCACAAAGAAAAAGGAGGAGCCAATATTAACCACATTGATAGTTATGGATATCAGCATGGGGTAAATGGCATTCTGCATTCCCAGGAACCATCCGTTGATCACCATAAGCGATATAGCCAAAGGGGCTGCCCAAATGCGTACATAAAAATAGTCGCTGGCCAGTTGTTTCACCTCCTGGCTGCCTTCTAATATTTTCAGACTGATACCAACCACTCCGTTTTGGAGAACCACTAAAACGATACCTGCTGACAAGGCTAAAAATAAGCCACGGAATAGCATCATGGCCATTTCGTGGGTGTTGTTTCTTCCAAAAGCCTGTGCCGCCATGCCACTTAAGCTCATGCGCAAAAATGCAAAGCCCCAATAAACAAAGTTGAAAATGACACCACCTAACGCAACAGCCCCCATAAAAACAGATGAATCCTGATAACCCATCAGGTGCATGTCGACCATACCTAAGAGTGGCACAGTTAGGTTGGTTAGTATATTCGGTATGGCAAGTTTAAGTATTTCTTTATTCATGGATGTGTGATATTGGCTCACGAAGATAAGTTTATTTATAAAACTGACCGAATTGGTGCTAATGGTGTGTAAAAGAGGCTGCTTTGAAAAAAAAATAAAATAAAAGACAAAATTATCTTTAATTTATTTGGACTAATTCCAAATAATATTTAGTTTTGAATTGTTGTTCTAATTTTAAACCTAATAATTAAAATAATATGGCTTTTGAATTACCAAAACTAGAGTACGCTTATGATGCATTGGAACCGCACATTGATGCACGTACAATGGAGATACACCATACCAAACACCATGCAGGATATACAAATAATTTAAATGCTGCAGTGGCAGGAACCGAGCTTGAAGGCAAAACTATTGAAGACATCCTGGCCGATGTGTCGAAACACTCGGTAGCGGTGCGTAACAATGGAGGTGGTTTTTACAATCACAACCTGTTTTGGACCGTTATGTCGCCTAATGGCGGAGGAGAGCCTACCGGTGAACTGGCAGATGCCATTACAAAGGACTTTGGGTCATTTGATGCCTTCAAAGAGGCTTTTAACAAAGCTGCCGCCACCCGCTTTGGTTCGGGTTGGGCCTGGTTGGTAAAACAGGCTGATGGCTCGTTAGTGGTTACGTCATCGGCTAACCAGGATAATCCCTTAATGGATATTGCCGATGTAAAAGGAACACCCATTTTAGGATTGGATGTTTGGGAGCATGCTTATTACTTACACTATCAAAATAGACGTCCTGATTATATTGGTGCGTTCTGGAACGTTATCAATTGGGACGAAGTAACGAGACGTTTTAAAGTTTAGTTTGTTCATTTTGTCTGGGAAAAAAGGGAATTCAAACGTGAGTTCCCTTTTTATTTTTTTAGGGTTTTTGAAAACATAAAAATTGTATGTTTGTTTAACCACAAGACAAATATTTAAAACGAACAGATATGAACTTTGAATTACCAAAATTACCGTACGCGCTGGATGCGCTTGAGCCAGTTATTTCAAAACAAACCATGGAATTCCATTACGGAAAACACCATCAGGCTTACGTAAATAATTTGAATAACCTGGTGAAAGGAACTGAGTTTGAAAATGCCGATTTAGAAACGATTGTTAAGAAGTCGGAAGGTGGTATTTTCAACAATGGGGCTCAGGTTTGGAACCACACATTTTATTTTATGTCGTTCAAACCTAATGGTGGCGGGCAGCCTGTTGGTGCCTTAGCAGAGGCAATTAATGCCTCATTTGGTTCATTCGATAAATTTAAAGAAGAGTTTTCAGCAGCAGCAGCTACATTATTTGGTTCGGGCTGGGCTTGGTTAGTTAAAAAAGAAGATGGCTCTTTGGCCATTGTTAAAGAAAGCAACGCTGGTAATCCTTTACGTGATGGACTTACACCCATTTTAACCTGCGATGTTTGGGAGCATGCCTACTATCTTGATAAGCAAAACCTTCGTCCGAAGTATATTGAAGAATTCTTTAGCCTATTGGATTGGGATGTAATTTCGGCCAGGTACTAAGTCGAAACAAATTATAATATTTTAAGCGAGACTTGATGACATTTTTTGTATATTAAGTCTCGCTTTTTATTACCCAAAAACAATAACTAAAAAACAACTTTATGCTTAAAGATTTGATTCTTAAAAACCGCAGTTACAGGCGTTTTTATCAGAACGAACCAGTTGAACTCGATACGTTGCGGGAACTGGTTGATCTGGCACGTTTGTCGCCCTCTGCGCGTAATGCACAACCCCTAAAATATTTCATATCAAATTCATCGGATCTTAATGATAAAATTTTCCCTCACTTATCGTGGGCGGGATATTTTAAAGATTGGCCTGGTCCGGAGAAAGGTGAACAGCCGGCAGCCTACATTGTGGTGCTTAACGATACAGATATCTCTTCCAATTATTTTTGTGACGATGGTATTGCAACACAGAGTATTCTGTTAGGTGCTGTTGAAAAGGGCCTAGGTGGTTGTATTATAGGCTCACTAAATCGTCTGCAGCTACAGCGTGTCTTGCGTTTGTCGGATAACCTGAAAATTGTGCATATAATTGCCATTGGTAAACCCAAAGAAGAGGTGCATATTGAACAGGTGCAGGAGGGAAATATTAAATACTGGCGCGATGTGCAGCAGGTACATCATGTACCCAAAAGGGACTTAAAAGATATTATTGTTTAAACCTATAGTATTAGCATTGTAATAAAGGGGTATGCATTGTTCGAGTGCGATACCCCTTTGTTTTTCATGATTAGGCAGGTCGTTATGGTCGCCGCTCTTATTGCAAAGTTTTCTTTATTGAGGCTGCAGGCTTGGATCCTTGTGAATGGAGCTTCGGCATACACTTTAGATAGTGACATAAATAAAGCGGCTATCTGTTATGGATAGCCGCTTTGGTTTTATAAATGATTGCTTATTTGCTTAGATTCCAAAAAGCTTATAGCCGATAGCAAATGTTAGAACATCTGTTTTTTGTCCAAACTGGGCTTTCGAAATATCTTTCACGCCCCATTCGTAGCGCACATCAGCTGTTAATCGCCAAATCTCGGCACCAATACCTGCCTGAAATGTCCAGTTGGTATTGTCAACACCTTTAAAGTCGGGAAAATCAGTTGTCGATTTAGCATTAAAAGAAGCGACCGGTCCAGCTAAGCCATAAATACTGGCAATTTTTAAATCTAACAGACGCGCGTTAACCAATAGAGGAATATCCCAAGTGTGGTAGGTAACATTAAAAGCACCCACTGTGGAACTTATTTCACTCTGCTTTTTGGCATAATACATCTCAGGCTGAAAACTAACATTTCCAATTAATCGAAGTCGCCCATAGGCACCAAACAAAAAACCACTGTTCGCTTCGTTTTTGATTGTTTCTCCGTCAGGTATGTCACTTAGTTTTATTTTGGTTGAGTTAAAACCAGCTTTTAAACCAAGGGCAATCCGATCCTGCGCCTCCACAATTCCAACAATAGCCATCAGTGTAAATATTAATACTGCTTTTTTCATCTTCTTAAGTTTTTATGATTTTCAAGATAGTGTCAGTAATATGACACCTGCTGTAGCCGCCACACTTATGCATTATCGCCAATCAAAGTCTATTATTTTTAAAGAGGTTGGCCAGGTAATTGGCTGTAAGTAGAATAAGTAAATGGAATTAAAAAGGTAATCGGCCCCTGGCTGCCAAAAATTAAATTTGAGGTGCCCTTCAGTGCACAGATAATTTTAGTGAGAATGAAGCTCTTTTAATGTTATGAAATTCTGGTCATCAATAAAAAGGATAAGCGGTTCGTCCTCTCCACCTTCAAACCGAGTAGTTTTTTTTATGAGGGTGAGTAGGTAGAGATCCCATTCTGTTTCGCAACATGATGCGCTGCAATTACTGCGTGTAAACGTTAATTTGCCATCGGTGTTTGCTTCATATGCTCCGTTGCACTGGTTTTCGGATAGGTAAAGGGTGTACTCGCCATGTTTAGGAAAGGCAATGCTGATCGGGTTGGCATTTTTCTTATCGCTCAAAAACGGATAAGAAGGCGTATGTAGTTCCTCAACCAGATATTTTTCAGAGAAGTAATGCTGTTTGGTAATATAGGTTACAGGATCGCAGTTTGTTAATAGGAGTAAAGCTGCAAGTGCAATAATTGTTGAGAAAAATTTGGTGAGCATGTTCGGTTAATTTGATTAAGGCAAAGGTAGTTGGCAATTTCTGTATTGGAAAATATATAGTCCCTTATTTAGGGTGGAACTGCAATTTTAGTTTAATAGTATCTTCAACCGGAAACCCTTTGTCGGTAGCAGGTTGCCATTGTGCTCCGTTGCGAATAGCTCTCACTGCTTCTATCGAATAGGCTTCCCCGGGGCTTCGCTTTATTTCGATATGTTTGATGTGGCCTTTATGGCTTATGGTGACTAATGCAACAATCCGCTCGCTTTTACCCGATCCATTAGCGGGGTAGCGCAGTTGCTGTTCTATTTCTGCAATGTATTTCTCCATCCCTCCTTCCGGCACAGCCCTGTTTGTTTGCTCAATAAGCTGCAGGCTTTCGTCTGATGAAGAGATGGTTACAACTTCACTCAGAGCGAATTCCTCTTTTGTTGGGGTGCTATGAAATGTGTCTTTGTACTGAAATTCTGTTTCTTGCGGCAAGAAGGCGTGCGAAATCAGTTGGTTGGTTTTACTGGAGTCACCTTGTGGATTGTTCGGGTCCTGGCCAATAGATGAAGAGGCGGCAGTGGTCCAATACCTTTGTTTACTTGTTTCGCTAAGGGGCGATAGGGGCTTGTGCTTGTCCTCCATTAACCGCCTTTCAAGGTCCAGTTGCTTATCAGCATTGCTAGTGCTTGTTGCCTGCAGACTCACCCCTTCAAGAGTTCCGTAATCAACTGTCATAACTTCTTCTTCCAGCCGTGAGGGTTGGGAGGCCTGTTGGGGGGCTTCAATGTTTATCTGCTCAGTGGTGGCTAACTCAAAATCGGTGTAAGCTTTAATTGGAGCAGTTATTTGTTTTCCTGCGGCCTGACGAGTAGCCTTTGTTTCGTCAGGTTTGGAAGATTGCTTGGCAGTAGTTGTTGTCTTGTTGGTTGTTGAACTGGTTGGTTCAGGAGCTAATTGTTTCCTGTTATTGGGTTGAAGAGCAGATTTTGTCTGAGGTTGCTCTTGCTGTTTTTTTGCTGCCATATTATCAGAAACTGCTGGTAATTGTGGCGCCTGAGTGAGCATGAGCATAGAGATGATACCAATTACCACAGCAACCGAGGCTGCAACGTAGCTGAATATACGCAAGCGGCTGGGTGCTTGCTGTTTGCCAATTTTTGTTTTAACTGATGCCAGATCCTGAAAGGCTGCGTTAGTACCAATGCTCGATAAACCTTCCATTGCTTCACTTTCAAAAGAATCATTCAGCAGATGACGCTCAAACCGATGGGCTTCCTCCGGTTGCATTTCACTATCCATGTATCTGCGAAAAGCATCGGCATCGTTTAATTTGATATGTTTCTTTTGCTTACTCATTGTATGATTCAATACATAATTTTAAGTTGCGTTTCCCATTTTGTATATAGCTCTTAACTTTTTTAATGTCAATCTTCAAATTATCACTTATTTGCTGGTAACACAACTCCTCGAAATAAAACAGTTCGATACAGGCTCGTTGATGCGCCCTGAGTTTATTCAAACACGCCTGCAGACGTTGATCCATTTCCTCGGGCTCCCAGTCGCTACCATTAGGATGCATAAATACATCTGATTCCATAAATGTCAGCTCACTTTTTTCAAAATCTTTCTGTTTGCGCAGTTTTGTTTGCTGACTCCTTAAGTGCATGAGGCAGTGGTTTTTGGTCACCACATACAGCCAGGGTTTAAAGTTAGTAACATCTTTACTAAGTAGTTCTTTTCCCAGCTTTTCGTAAATCTCAATAACGGCATCCTGGGCATCCTCTCTGTTTTTAAGGTATTTCAGGCACACACCATAGACCAGGTGCATGTAGCGCTCAAACAGTAAACCCAGCGAATCAATGTCGCCAGACTGTTGAAAATCGCTCAATAGCTCCTCGTCGCTTTTCTCCTTGTTTTTAAACCACTTAATAGTCATACAGTACTCCGGTGTTTTTAAAAGTAGAAAAAATATCAACAACTTTTATGGAATCGTTATTAAAGCTGCATCCTAATGGCAAACGATTAATGTAAAACCAATGAGGGTTCAACTGTTTAAGTGCGGTGCTTGAATTTTACTATTTCAAATATTCACAAGTAGTTACTCAATGCAGCGACGCTATTTTAATGGTTGAGGACTGATTACATGTAAAAGCCTAAATATTATGAAAAGGAACATTTTATTAACACTTGTATTTATGTTTGCCGCAAGCATGGCAATGGTGTCGCAAACACGTATGGTCACAGGTTTGGTTACCGACGAAAGTGGAAGCCCCCTTCCAGGAGTTTCGGTAGTGAGTAAAGTCACTTCGCAGGGTACCACAACAGATTTAGCTGGCAAATACGCTATTCGGGTAAATGTTGATGGCGATATTTTGCGTTTTAACTTTATCGGCATGGTGCCGCAGGATATTCCAGTTGAGGACAAAACTCTGATTAATGTTGTTCTTAAAGAAGAAGCGAGCACAGTTGATGAGGTCGTAGTTGTAGGATATGGCACACAGAAAAAAAATGTAATAAGCAGGGCGGTTAGTGGGGTAAAAATTAGAGGTGTCGGGAGGATTGGTAAGCGAGAAAACGCCATGCAAACGCAGCAGGCCTTTTTTTCGATGAATAATTATGATGCTGAGTTCAATACCGAAAATTATGCCTCGATTAATGAAAATGGGTATAAGCAGGTTACTCAGCAGCCTTTATCCACTTTTTCGGTGGATGTGGATCGGGCGGCCTACGCCAATGTACGCCGATTTCTAAACAACGGGCAATTGCCGCCGCATGACGCGGTTCGGATTGAAGAGATGATTAACTATTTTGATTACGCGTATGCAGCTCCTGTTAATGAAGAACCTTTTGCAGTTCATTCAGAACTAGCTGTTTGTCCCTGGAACGCAGAGCACCATCTGCTTAAAATAGGTCTGAAAGGGCGCGCGATTGAGAAGCATAATTTACCGCCATCTAACCTGGTTTTCTTAATTGATGTTTCGGGTTCAATGAATAGTCCAAATAAGTTGCCATTACTCAAGTCTTCTTTCCGCTTATTGGTTAATGAGTTGCGACCTGAAGATCATGTGGCAATTGTGGTGTATGCAGGAGCGGCTGGAGTGGTGCTCGAACCCACATCGGGTAGGGACAAGAAGAAGATACTTGCTGCTTTTGATCAACTGAAGGCTGGAGGTTCAACCGCTGGTGGTGCCGGGCTTAAGCGGGCCTATAAACTAGCCAGGGAAAATTACCAGGAGCACGCCAATAACCGCATTATTCTGGCCACCGACGGGGATTTTAATGTCGGTGTCAGCTCTAACGCAGCTATGGAAGAATTGGTGGAGAAAGAGCGAGATAGTGGCATATTTATGACCGTTTTGGGCTTTGGGATGGGCAACTATAAAGATGACCGTATGGAGATAATAGCGGATAAGGGAAATGGTAACTATGCCTATATTGATAACTTGCAGGAGGCACAAAAAACATTGGTCAGCGAGTTTGGTGGCACCTTGTTTACCATTGCCAAAGATGTAAAGTTTCAGATTGAATTTAATCCGGCTAAAGTGTTAGGCTATCGGTTAATTGGTTATGAAAACAGGCTGTTGAATGATGAGGACTTTAATGACGATAAGAAAGATGCCGGCGAAATTGGGGCAGGTCATACTGTTACGGCTTTGTATGAAATTATTCCGGTAGGAGCAAAAGATGCAAATAAGTGGATAAAGGCTGTTGATAAGTTGAAATATCAGAAGAAAAAGGAAGTGGAAAGCTTGGTTTCCGATGAGTGGTTAACTCTTAAGTTACGCTATAAGCAGCCCAATGAAACCAGAAGCCAGTTGATGGAGCAACCGCTTAGTGATGAGGTCAAAAAATTTGAAATAGCCAGCGATGATTTTCGTTTTGCAGCAGCTGTGGCCGGTTTTGGCATGTTACTAAGCGACTCTGAATACAAAGGAGACATCAGTTACGATACCATTCGGGCCATGGCAAAAGCAGCCCGAGGGAACGATGAGGAGGGGTTTAAAGCTGAAATGATTCGTCTGGTAAAAACCGCTGAATCATTGAGTGAGAATTTGGTTGTGACCAACTAAACAAAAAATAGGGAAGGCTTGATTTAAAACATGGTCTTAAACTAAGCCTTCCCTGATATATTTTTTCAATACAAACTACATATCACGATTATTGCTCAATGTGTCGGCCTGTATAGTTGTAAGAGCTATCGTTAGCGCTTATCCTTCTATGGTTTTAAAGCCGATGCCTGCCATGGCAATGTCTTCCCAGTAATGTGGGTACGACTTGGTTACCACCATTGGGTCGTTAATCACCAGGTTTGCGTATTTAAGGGCTGCCGGGGCAAATGCCATTGCCATGCGGTGATCCTTATACGTGTCAATGGCTATGGGTGATTCTAGTGCTATTTCTGTGCGCTCACCATCCCATTTTAAATCATCAGTATTGTTGCTGGTCAGTTGGAAGCCTAGTTTTTGTAGTTCGTTAATCAGCGCACTGATGCGGTCCGTTTCTTTAATTTTTAGTGTTTGTAAACCGGTAAAATGGAAGGGAATATCCATTAAACAGCAGGTAACAGCCAATGTTTGCGCTAAGTCGGGTTCGTTAATGAAATTGTAGTTAAAACGTCCTGGTGTTTTGCCGGTATTAGTAAGGGTAGTTCCATTTTTAGAAAACTTAGTGGTGACCCCTAGCTTCTCAAACATATTTTTGACTTTCGAATCACCTTGGAGGCTTATCTTTTTGAGTCCTTTGAGTATGACTTCAACACCCGGGTTAAAGGCAACTATTTCATACCAATAGCTGGCGGCACTCCAGTCCGATTCCGCAGTTACCACTTTGGGCTGATAGGGTGCTTCAGGCACTGTTATAACATTGCCTTTCCAATGAGACGTAACACCAAACTCCTTCATAAGTGCCAATGTCATCTCCAGGTAAGGACGCGAAATGATTTCGCCAGTCAGCGTTAGTTTGAGGCCATTTTCAATGGTGGGTGCTATCATAAGCAGCGCTGATATATACTGACTGCTCACATTACCGGGTAGTTCCAGCTCACCGCCTTCCAGGTTGCTGCCAAAAATACGTAAGGGTGGATAGCCTTCCTTCTCAACATATTCTATTTTAGCTCCCAGGTGGTTCAAGGCATCCACCAATGTTTTAATAGGGCGCTGTTTCATGCGCTCCGAACCGGTAAGTATCCATTCTCCAACAATCTTTGATAAGAAAGCCGTTAGAAAACGCATTGAAGTACCGGCTGCTCCAACATCAAAAGTAGTGGAATTGGAGTTCAATACGCCCAGCATCGCTTTGGTATCATCACTGTCCGAAAGGTTTTTAATTTCGTAAGGACTATAGCTTAACGCGTTCAGAAGCAACAGGCGGTTGCTGATGCTTTTTGACGATGGGAGTTGTACTTGAATACTCTTTTCTGATATGTTGGTTGTAGTGAGTTGATATTGCATGGTAAATAAAAATTCTGAAATTGGTCAATGGCGTAAAAAATGTCTTTAGTTGATGTTTGAATAAAAGTGAAGGGCATCAAACACTTCTTCCTTGGTGGCCTGGCAGTTAATCTGAATTTTACCAATGGCTTCCAGGAGTGTAAAATTAATCTGGTTCGATTCGTTCTTTTTATCGTGGGTCATCAACTGGTAAAGCTCTTCTAAATGGCTTTCGTCGAACTCAAAATGACCATAGATGGCCTCAAGGTGATTGGCAATTTCCATTACCAGCGGCATTGGAAAGCCCAATCGAATGTGCGAAAGGTATAATTCACAGATCATGCCAAATGCGACTGCATAGCCGTGCAGCACAGGTCTGTTTTCGTGCATGGCCAAGCTTTCGAAAGCATGCCCGAAGGTATGGCCAAAGTTCAGGGCCTTGCGGATATGGTTTTCCAGCGGATCGTTTTGCACAAAATGATCCTTGATGCGAATCGAATCGGCAACCAGTTCCTTTAGTAATTCATAGTCGGGTTGATTGATGTCATAGGCCTTTAGCTGCTCCCACTTCTCAGTTGAATAGATAAAGGCATGTTTCAGCATTTCAGCAAAGCCCGAAATAATGTTTTCACTGTCCAGTGTATCCAGAAAACTGGTTTCAATCAACACCGCTGTGGCCTGGTTGAAAACGCCCACTTCGTTCTTAAACCCTTCAAAGTTAATTCCTGTTTTTCCACCAATCGATGCGTCTACTTGTGCCAGTAAGGTGGTGGGGATATTGATGAACTGAATGCCCCGTTTAAAAGTAGAAGCTGCAAATCCGCCCAGGTCGCATGGCATGCCCCCGCCGAGGGTGATAAGCAGTGATTTTCGGTCGGCACCCCCGTGACTCAATAAATGCCATACTTTTGACAATGAGTCAATGCCCTTATTGTTATCGCCCGATGGAATAATCACCGTTCTGTCGGGCGATAAACCAATGGCGTCCTTTATTTTGGGGTAACACAGTTTAAAGGCTGTTTCATCAGACAGTAGAAAAACTTTATCGTGTTGAAAATTATTGATGAAATGTTCAATATCCTTTGTAAGGTCTTCAACAATAAACACATTAGATTCTTTGGACAGTAACGGATACATGATAAAATGATATCGAATGAAACAAGCTAATTATGGTTTTGCAACAGTCAAGTACAAATCACCTGTCTGATTTTGCAATGATGCCTGCAAAAATAGTTATTTTTAGCAATCCAATTTGTATTTTTAATTTTCTTTATGGGAAAGAGTGATGAATTATAATATTTCAAAGTTAATTTGTAACGATTTGTAAAATCACTACCCTTTCTGCTATCACAATATTTTAAATATGACTTTAAAGTTTAATAATCGGACAAGAGCGAAGAAGTACAGTACAGTATTGCGTATCATCGTTATGCTGGCCATTTTGCCAATCGGCTTGAATTATTTATGGATTGAAACAAGCGATAAGTTTGTGGAAATGGCCATTTGGCTGTTTCTAATTTTTATTATTGCCATGTACTACCTGAGCGGGTTTTGTTATGTTGAGGCAGAAGCCACCCCACAAAAACTGGACGTAAAGTATTACAACTTATTTCCATTTTGGCGTGAGTATAAGCGTATTGTTATTCCTGTAGAGCGTATCAAGTATGTTAAAGTCAGAGGCGGATTAGGTAGTTTCGGCGCTGGTTTGTTAATTTGCGGGCGAATTAAGGGACGGATAGCCATGTTTCCAACAGTTGGCTTGAGTGCCTGCAGTAAAAAACAAATTCAGGAGTTAAAAGATTATGCAGCAACTGTGTCAAAAACATAGCCAGTTAAGCAACCTGTTGAAGCGGGTAGCTTTGACTTTACTTATTGTGGCTGTTGGAGAGTGTGTTTACGGACAGTTTAAAAATAACGACTGGTACATCAGTCCAAAAATATCTTTTGCCGATTACAGCAATAAAAATGACTGGAACGGTTACAGTATCCAAAAAGTACCACCTATCTCGCTTTCGGTTGAGAAAGGCGTAACCGACTACCTAAGTGCAGGTGCTTTGCTGGGCATCAGCCGCGATAAATATGTGAATGATACGCTTTCATCTAATGTGCACCGGTATTCTGAATTCGCTTTCGGAGGTGTTGCTAATCTTCATTTTGCTGGTTGGATTGAAAAATGGAGCAACTACAATATCTTTCTGGGGGATTGGGATTTTTACGCCGGACTCAGTGTTTTAATGAACTGGGAAGGGGCAAAAGAAACAGATGTATGGAATGCTGAACTTCAAAAGTATGAGAGTAATAACTCCAGTGATTTTAGCTTTTCTGTGAGACCATTGATAGGGGTCAGGTACTTCGTAAATGATAATTTTTGTATGCTCTTGGAAGTTGGAGAAGGCAACATGGGCCTGGTTACAACAGGCATTACTTTTCGCATCCCTTCGCATTACTACTAGCCACATTTCCAGCTAATAATTGCACTGTTGACTTGGTTTAATGGAATTATTTTCTACTTTAGTAGTTAATAATCAAACCTCCATTTGTCAGAACGCTTAAAATATCAACTTGGCATTAGTCTGATAAAGGGCATAGGACCCAAACTAGCCCGCAACCTCGTGGCCTACATCGGCGATGAGCAAGCCGTTTTCTCCCAAAGTTTAAGAGCATTAACCGCTGTGCCGGGTATTGGATATAGCCTTGCAAAAGCCATCAAATCCAGCGAGGTGTTAGCACGTGCCGACAAAGAGCTCGATTTTATACACAAACACAATATCAAGGTTTTTTATTTTACCCAGGATGATTATCCCAGGCGCTTATCCTATTGCGATGATGCGCCCATTGTGCTTTATGGAAAGGGAAATAGTAGCCTGGAAGGCAAAAAGGTGATTGGCATTGTGGGGACGCGAATGGCCTCAGACGATGCACGAATTAATTGTGAGAGCCTGATTGAAGCCTTGGCGCAGCGATATCCTGAAACAATAGTCGTTAGTGGGCTGGCTTATGGAGTAGATGTTTGTGCACATAAAGCAGCGCTTAAGTACCAACTGCCTACTTTTGGAGTATTAGCACATGGTCTGGACCGTATTTACCCGGCATTGCACCGAAATGTGGCGAAGCAAATGCTGGAGGACGGTGGCTTACTAACCGAATTTATGTCAGAAACCAAACCAGATCGTCCCAATTTTGTGCGTCGAAACCGCATAGTGGCTGGTTTGGTGGATGCATTGGTAATGGTCGAGTCAGGCATTAAAGGTGGTGCTATCATTACAGCGCGCATTGCGCAATCGTATAATCGGGATGTGTTGGCTTTTCCGGGAAGAGTTAACGACGAGTTGGCGCGGGGAGGAAACTATTTAATAAAAAATAATATTGCAGCATTAATCGAAAACGTCGATGATTTAGAATATGCCTTGGGGTGGGAGAGCCATAGTAAGCAGGAGGTAGTGCAGAGCTCTCTTTTTCACACCTTTAGTTCGGCCGAAGAGAAGGCGCTTTATGATATATTGCTGGAGAGTAAGGAGTTGACAGCTAATGAGCTATGTGTTAAAAGTGGGCTGCCCGTTAGCAAAGTGAGTGCTACTATGCTGTCCCTTGAGTTTGGTGGCTTGATAAAATGCCTGCCCGGAAATACATTTAAATTGATTAAGTAAAATAAGTGCCTTTATTGCCAGATCATTAAAACATTTTGAACAAAAAGTCAGACACAAGGCAAACAAAAATGAATATTTTGCGTAATGTTTTCTTAGGATTACAAGGAGAGTAGAATTTAATAAATGGGGATATGGGCTTACGTAGCCATGGATTAATCAGTTATCGATTTGACGGTAGGATTTCATCATTGATGTTAATCCTTGTTTTGTTAGCAGTATCGAGTTTTAATGCAAGTGGTCAGAATTACTGGTTCAACAATGAATGTACCGGTGGTGCCGTATTGGCTTCTCAGGTATTAAAAGAGGCCTCTACCGGGAATGGCACTATGATACCGGCAGGTGACCTTACAGGAGGGTTTTTAACCGCCAGTAATGGCTTAGTGCTGGAAGGAAATAATGAGAATGCCATTATTTATGGCACCAACTCAAATAGTGCCGGACAACTTATTGAATGGCATGTTAACGAGAAAATATATAATATAAAAATTAAAGAGTTAGATGGTAGTGCAGGTGCGCCAACTGTCATCGATTTCTATGCTGTCAATCCGGCTCCTTGTACCAAACCTTATGATGCCAATGCTATACTATCCATCACCGGAGGTTTTGGCGATTATGATGTCAGTATTGAAGATGAAGCTTCTGCCATAAAATACACCAATACATTAGCCAGCCCCGTAGAAAATCTTCCCCTGGTTATCGAAACGGGGCTAATGAGCGATAAAACTTACACCATTACTACTGTTTCTGACGAAAAAGGATGTATCGCTGATGTAAGAGGTGTCTCTTCGATATCTTATTCAACTGCAGATATTCCCCAAACCTTTCAGTTGCAAGATATCAATGGGAGTACCAATGTCTCCGGTTGCTCCAGTACAGGTGTTGATCTGTATTTATCCAATAGCGAAGAACAGGTAACCTACAATGTTTATAGTGGTTCAACCCACGTTTTGGGCCCTGTAGCTGGAAATGCCACCGGGAAACAGCTTTTTTTGGGGAATGTGAGTACGATTGGAGTGACCACCTATTACGTGGAGGCAACGCATGATAATTCGGGCTGCCAAAAGGTGATGGGGAATATGACAGTGACCCTTTCCAATGCACCTGTGGCCAGTATAGCTGATGGAACTGTTTTTGAAAAGTGCTTTGGTTCGCCAGACCAGTTTGATATTACCCTTAACATTACGCCAATTGATCAGGGACCATGGAACGTTATTATTTCCGATGGAACCAATGATTACGCTTTTGTGGCCAATACATTTGATGATACCTGGCGAACCCCTAATCTACAGGCAACAAAAACTTTTACAATAAAATCGGTTGAAGACCGAAATGGTTGTGTAAATACCGAAAATAATGGTTCAGCCCAGATAACGGTCAACCCCAAACCGGCCGTAACTTTGGTAGGTCCTGATCGAGTATGTTTGGGTAGTTCAATTAATTTGGCGACATCCGTTGCGCCTGTGGGAATTAATATTGTTGATTATGACTGGAGTACTGGTGCAAAAGGCCCCGGACTCGATAATATTGATGTTACACCAAGCATACAGCCCATTCACACCTATGATGTAACCGTAACCTCCGATAAGGGCTGCGTAGGGTCGGCTGCCAAAAATATCACTGTTAATTCATTGCCGGCAGTGTCATTTACAGCACCCCAATACGTATTTTGCCAGAATGATGCAGCAGTGACCTTATCAAGCATTCCTGCGGCAGGTGGAAGTTATAATATTGGAGCAGCAGTATTTGATCCTGCTGCACAACCTTTAGGCAATCAAACGGTTATTTATACTTATACCGATGTTACCACTGGTTGTACCAATAGTGCTTCTCGTATTTTCTCCGTTAACCCAATTCCAGCCATTACGATTGATGGAATTACGGATGGAGATGAATACTGTGCGGATGCTGGTATTTTGCCAATAAGTGCATCACCAGATGGAAGTGGTGGTGGCGTGCCGGGAACATTTGATTGTGAACCCCGCGATGCCTTATATTTTGTTGATAATGGCGATGGTACAGCCTCCTTTAACACTGCTGCCGCCATAGCTATTGATGGCTCCAGAGATTACACCATTTCGTATACTTACGCAAGTTCAAACGGCTGTGAGGCTACTAGGTCTGTTACCATAAGTGTTAATCCGAACCTTAATAACATTGTTAATTTTTCGGGCTTAGCACCTTTTTATTGCGGTGATAAGCCGATGGAGGAAGTCACCTTAACAGGTAATGTGCCCAACGAAGGCATTTTCACTATCAGTCCGGCCTGGGCCGCTACAGGTACCGATCCGGCTTTTGAGGATAATAACGATGGAACGGCCACCTTCTTTCCAAATAAAGCAGGAGGCGGAGCGTTCGATATAACCTATGAATATACCGATGATAACGGTTGTACCGGCCGAAGAACCTATTCAACGACCGTAGGTGCCACCTTGGAATTTGAGTTGGATGGTCAGACGTTTTGCCAGGGCGATCCCGTGCAAACATTATCCGCCATACCTGAAGGTGGTGACTTTTCAATTGTTGCCCCCGGTGGAACAGTACATTCGCCAATAGACAATGGCAATGATACCTGGTTTGATCCGGCCACCCGCATGCCCGGTATTTATCAAATTACCTATCGTTACAATAATGGAACAGGCTGTTTAACCTCGCAAACCTACCCGGTGGAGATTAAAAAAGCACCTTATCCCGGATTTTCTATTGATGGAACAGGTAAGTATTGTGAACAGCAAGGCCCCGTTAAACTAACTAAAGTAACAAGTAACCCAGGCGTGTTTACCGGCAATGGAGTAACCGAACAAAACAATGTCTACTATTTTAATCCGGATATAGCAGGCCCAGGTACTCACACCATCACGTTTACGACCGATAGTTTGGGGTGCCGCTCTTCTGATTCGATGGAGGTGGAGGTTGTAACATCGCCTGTTCTGGATATTCAGGTGGACCCGTCATTGATCTATTGCGATAATGAGCCGGGAGTGATCATTGAAGGGCTTGTTGATGGTACGGCCTCATTAACCGGTAATTTTACCAGTTCTCTTAATCCATCAGGCGCATCTTTAGTTGCCAATGAAAACGCTGAGGAAGGGATAAACGCCAATGATGGTAGGGGATGGTTGAATCCGGAGGTTGGTCCTGGTAATTATGATGTTACCTATATTTATGAGCATCCAGGAAACGGTTGCGTCTATCAGCATACCGAAAATATTGAAATTCTGCAGTCCGACGGTGCCAACTTTAATGGCATTAATAATGGTGCAGTTCTTTGTCAGGGAACAGGAATTGTTTACTTGTATGGACTTCTGCCTAATGGAGGAGAAGGACGATTCCCGACTCAAAATCCTAACGATCCAATGCCTGATGCTTCGGCCGATCCGGATAAAAACACGGGTGTGGTCAACTCCGGATCATTGGATGGTGAAGCATCTTTTGATACCCGCTTATTAACACCAGGTACTTACACTTTATTGTACGAGTATACCAATGCAGCGGGTTGTACCAACTATAGTGAGAAAAAATTTACGATTGTTGAAGGACCAGTAGATGTTTACCAGGTTACCGGAGGTGGAGCTTATTGTGTTGACGATGAGGTAGCAACGCGTGGTGTCTTTATTGGTATCGATGGCTCTACAGAAGGCGTGACCTACGAATTGCGTTTGGGTGGCACGACCGTTCAATCATTAGTTGGACCGGCAGGTGGTGGCCCAATCAATTTTGCCGATCGTGTTACAAAGGTAGGGACTTACTCTGTATGGGCCCGACTGGGTGACTGTGAGGCGCCAATGACTGGTAATGTGAATGTTGAGGTCTATGACTTGCTGCTTCAGTTGGATGGCGTTGATGCCGTTAAGCATGTAAGTTGTTTCGGTGCTAACGATGGTGAGGTTAAATTAACTGCTTCTGGCGGAAGTGGAAACTATATTTTCGAATACAGTCTGAATGGTGGAGCGTGGACTTTGAATCCGAACACCACTCCCGATCATTTTATCAATTTGGTACCTGGTGACTACCAGTTCCGTATAAGCGATCAGTCGGCAGCCGCCTGTGCATTACCTGCCGGACGCGAGGTAAGCATTACCATCAACTCTGCAGCGGCACCATTGGATGTAACTTATACACAGCTGAGTAGGAATGGATGTGACTGTTCAACCACACCTGAAGCGTGTGATGGTTCGGCCATCCTGTCAATTACTGGTGGAACTAAGTTTACAGACTTAAGTGCTTACCCAAGTGGCTATTTGGTAGAATGGCCGGCAACTGTTGCCAACTTGAGTGCCGACCTGTTAGCTGCGAGCCAATTACCTGAAGGAAATTATACGGTTAATGTAACAGATGCGAATGGCTGTAGCGCTACCATCATTGTTGAGGTCGAAAAAGAGGCGGATCTTAGTTTGATTCTAAATAACCTGACTGACAATCAGTGCTTTGGAACGAATTCAGCAAAAGCAAATGTTACGGCTGCCGGTGGTTCGGGTCAATATCAGTTCTCCTATGATGGTGGAACTAACTGGACTTTACCTACAAGTACAGCTACCTATGAGACAGGAGTTCTGGCAACTGGCACTCATACTGTTTTGGTACGTGACAGCGAGCATCCACATTGTACCGCTGGTTTTGAAGTTACCATTGTAGGACCATCCAATGCCTTGGATGTTACTGTAAGTTCAACCGGTGAAACCTGTGCAGGTGAAGCTGACGGGTTTGTAACACTCAGTATTACAGGAGGAACGGCTCCTTACCGTTATCAGTTGGATGGTGCTGGAGCTATACAAGCGGTTCCTGCAAATTTAGAAATACACGATATTGCCAATGGGGCACACACTATTACCATCTTCGATGATAATAACTGTTCTGTTAATGAGGTGTTTACCATTGAGAAGTCACCAGTCATCAATTTATCAGGCGTGGTAACGGATGCAAGCTGCGATAGTAATGTAGATGGTAAGGTTGAGCTTTCAGCGAATCCTGCCAACGTTAATTATGTTTACTCTATCGATGGGGTTAACTGGCAATCGTCACCGGTATTTGATTACTTAAGTGCGGATACTTACAATTTTCAAGTTAGAGATAATGTAAAAGGCTGTACAGCAGAGTTTAATGATGTTGTTATTAATGATTACCCGGCAATTATTGTAAATCCGGCCACGGCAATTTCTGATGTAATTTGTTTTGGTGAGGCCAATGGTTCTTTCACTGCCAATGTAAGTGGAGGTCAGGTTGGTGGTTCTTTCGAATATGCCATTTTTCTAGATGCCGATGATCATCCGGTTTATCAGGATTCACCGGTGTTTAGTAATTTGTCATCAGGTACTTACGATATTTGGGTGCGCAACAAAGGAACACTTTGCGAAGTGCATCAATCTGATTATGCAATCATCAACAATCCTACTGCTCCACTTTCTGTTTCACTCACTAGTAAAACGGATATTGAGTGTGTTGGCGGAACGGCCGAAATTGACATTGCTGTTGATGGTGGTTGGGATACTGGCTATAAGTACCAGTGGCGCAATAAAGTTACCAACGAAAATTTTGGCACAAGTGAAGATCTGAGTCAGGCACTTACTGGCAAACGAATTGCCGGCGGAACCTACCAGGTTGTTGTCACCGATGATAATGGGTGTACTTATACTTTTGAAGAAACAGTCACCGAGCCATCGGCATGGAGTGCAAGCGTATCAACAACGCCAAACACGATCACCAATGCTGCTAGCGATCCGGCCATTGTTGGAAACGGTAGCGCGGCACTTTCACCAGTAAGTGGTGGCAGTGATCCTGCAAATTATTCGTACGAGTGGTTCAACAGCTCGAACACTTCAATTGCCACTGAGGTAACATCTATCTCTAATTTAGACCCGGGTAGTTATTATGTTATCATAACAACGAGTGTGGCCGGATGTGATCACCGGGTTGATTTTGTGATTGGTGATACAACGGTACCTTTAGTTTTTAATCTGTCAAAAGAGGATGCAGCCTGTTTTGGTGAAAATGGTAAATTGATCATTTCCATCACCGGTGGTACTCCAGATTACTCGATCGAGTATCAGCGAAATGCTGATCCGGTTCAGACAATTTCAAGTACGTCGGCGAACTATCATGAAATTGATGCGACAGACGGTGATTACTCAGTAACCGTTCGTGATGCTAATGGAGGAAGGGTTACAAAATTAATTTCTATTGACGAGCCAGACGAATTTACCGTTAAAGGAATTGAAAGTTACGATAATTGTGAAGCACAAATTGATGTTACCATCTCTGAAACAGATAATTACCGTGTTACCTGGGTAGTACCAGCCGGTGCGCCTGCCATCTCTACTCCGGATGTTACTTCAGGCAATTCTTTCAGCGAGAGTGGATTAACTTATGCCGGTGATTACATTGTCACTGTAGAGAATATCGCTTCCGGTTGTATTCAATCTGACATAATAACTTTGCGTGAGCCAAAGATTACTGTTGTTGAGGAACTTACGCAGCATAAGGACTTGCTGTGCAATGGTGCTGATAATGGTTACCTGGCAGTCAACGTGACTGGAAGAGAGCCCGGACACGCCTTTAATTATGTTTGGCAGAATGTAACCACAGGTGCTCCGTCAATTGATACGGGTTCGACACCATCAATAGGATCGGTTAATAGCGTAGATGCTGGTAAGTGGAAGGTCACTGTTACTTCTACCGATGGTTGCACTACCATTTTGAAAGACATGATCATCACCGAACCGGCACCACTTACTCTCTCTGATCCGGTTGTTAAAAATATCACAACTTGTTCGACTCACGAAGCCGGTCAGGTGACTGTATCGGTGACTGGCGGAACAGCTCCTTATACGGTAACCGTAACCAATGGAACGATCAGTAAATCTCAAACCTTATCAGTTTCATCGTTTACATTTACTGATCTGCCAGCCAGCGATAATTATTCGGTTACTGTGGTGGATGCCAACGCATGCGCACCAATTTTAAGAGAGTTTACAATTTCAGGTCCCGAACCTGTGAGTGTTACAAATGTCGATGGAAGCATTTCCTGTTTCGGAATGGCCGATGGGGTTATTTCATTTGATATTACCGGTGGTGTGCAAGATTCAATTAGTAATCATAATGTATACGATTTGGTCATCACAGGAGACAATGGATTTAACTTGGGTACGCAGATTGATGTTCTCGCCATTCCAATGCACTCTTATAGTTTACCTGATCTAGAACCAGGAACTTATACCATCAAAGTGTGGGACAATCTGGCCACGGTTGATCCAACAAGTGGCTGTTCAGATCCGGCTTTTGAAACGATGGTCACCTTATCGCATGTGGAAGTCTCAGAATCAATTATCCATCAAACATGTCCGGGGGGCGTTAATGATGGCTCTATTGAGTTAAGTGTCAGTGGTTCAGGCGACTATTCTTGGACATGGACCTATCCTGATGGTTCAACCGTAACTTCGCCTGGTTCTATTAATCAATACAATTTAGCAGCCGGAAAGTATGTGTTGTCTATTACGGATAATGTACGTAAATGTACTTTACCTCCAGTGGAGTATCTGGTTGATTATCAGCGTCAGGTAGAAATTACTAATTGGGAGCTAAAAGATGTTGATTGCTATAATGAAGCAAATGGCTCTATAACAAATATTGTTCATAACGCTGGAGTATCTCCTGTTTACACTTGGACAGGTGTTGCTGCGGGGAATGAGAATTTAACTGAGCAAACGAATTTGGGAGCTGGTTACTATCAGTTAGTAATTGAGGAACCCGGTACCGGCTGTTCAGCGACAGAAACATTTGAAATTCAGCAACCTGAAAATCTACATTTCAACTTGCTGAATAATATAAGTTGTTCACCGTTTAATCAGCGAATTTATGTGGATGGCTTAAGCGGTGGCAATGGTAACAAAGCCAACTATACCTATCAGTGGGTAGGACCGAATGGAAACTTATTGCCTTTTGATACAGAGGAAATTAATGTTACTAAGGGTGGCCTGTATACGGTGACAGTGACAGATGCGCGTGGCTTGTGTAGTCTGACGAAGTCGATTCTTATTGAAGGGGAGATGACTGTTGTGGTAAGTCACCAACAAAATGTCAGTTGCTTTGATGAAACCGATGGATTGATTGAAGTAAACATTGTAGGAGGACCTACCGATAGACAGTTTGTTTATAACTGGGAAGTATTTGATGGAAGTAACTGGGTGTCAACCGGAACATCAACTGCCAATGCTTCACTGACAGGAATTGGTAAAGGAGTTTACAGGGTAGTGGTTAGTGCAGTTAATGCAGTAAACTATCCTTGTTCAGTTACGTCGGCTGATATTCAGATTACAGAACCACTAGAGGTGGATTATGTAAATATAAATCCGATAGATATTTCAACTTGTTCAACAGCTGCCACCGGAACAATTGAGTTGGCCGTGACCGGAGGAAGCGGTGTGTATCGTCTGGATTATACGGGTGATAACGTAACCGACCTGGTTTCTAACGATGGATTGTTCAGGGTTGAGAACCTGACAGAAGGGATGTACCAGTTAAGGTTAACTGATGCAAACGGTTGTGCAACAAATCCTGTGATTGAGGAGGTTACAATTAATGCACCCGAACCATTGGTGCTGACTGTTGATAATGTGGCAACAACTATTGCTTGCGATACAGAAGGAAGTGGCGTCATTGAATTTGATATAAGCGGTGGTAATAAGGATGCTTCTGGTAATCCTCATTATGAAATTACCGTAACCGGACAAACTGTCCGCGATGTATACGCCGAAGGAACTGTAACATATGATACAGATTTGAACTCAGGAACATATGTTATTAAGGTAGTCGATAGGCTGGCATCCACCCAATCGGCTTGTACACAGCTTGAAAAGACGATTACCCTTGAGTTACTCACTGTGGATGGGCTAGTTATTGATAATACGTGTGCTTCAACCACGAGTAATGTGGGAGCGATACGCAATATTTCGATTAGTGGTGCTGACGATTATGATTGGAAATGGGATGAAGTGAATGGAGATCCTGTATCGGATCATACATCTCTTAATCAGGAAAATTTAGCGGCCGGAACCTATATTTTAAATGTAACTGATAATGAAAGAGGCTGTTCAGTATCCAAATCATTTGTTGTTGGAGCTGCTGTTGTACTTGATATTACAGGTGTTGCGGTTCCAGTCACCTGTTATGGAGCCAATGATGGTAAAATATCAGCTGTAAATATCAGCGGTACTGTTGATTATAGTTTTAATTGGTCCGGACCTGCTTCAGTAGACAACACGCGAATTGATGCGCAGGAAAATCTGCAGCCAGGCTCTTATTTACTAGAGGTGGTGGATAACACCAATGGTTGCCGGGTAAATAAGACCTGGTTAATCGAGGAACCAACTCCCATAACCTTTGATCTAGAGCTTGTTGTAGAAAGCTGCGACCCATATGAACGGGGAATTAATGTTGTTAACCCAGCGGGTGGTAATACCGACGACCCTAGCGATTTTACTTATACTTGGCGAGGTCCTGGTAACGAGATTTATAAAGGTCAAAGTATCACAGGTTTAACTAAAGGCGGTATCTACCAGGTGACTGTTGCAGATAATAACTGTGGCGTGACCCAATCTATAGATATACCTGAAGAGCTTGTGATAACTCCAAGTATCACCGAACTAAATTGTAATGGCAATGTAAACGGAGCCATTGCTATTAGCATAACTGGTGGCTCAGGTAATTTCTCCTATCAGTGGACAAAAGATGGAGTTCCGTATAGTGAGCAGCCAGATATTAGTGGATTGGATGCAGCGACCTACGAATTAACGGTAACTGATAATTCCGAAACTGACGGAAGTGACTGTACGTATACGTGGTCATATGAATTAAAAGCTCCGGATGCGATTGAGGTGACCGGAACAGTGGGTGATATTATCTGTAACGGTGATGACAACGGACATATTGCTATTAACGTAACAGGTGGGTCAGGTGTTTATAACTATACCTGGACAACAGTGGATGGTGCTGGCTTAGTGCCTGCCAATCAGAATCAAAGCGGATTATCGGGAGGTACCTATTCAGTGGTGGTAGAAGATACGAAAGGCTGTGTGTCCGATCCATTTGATTTTGAAGTGGAAGAACTTGAACCGATTGATTTTACTTATAATCTAACTGACGCCGATTGTGATGGTGCCAACGGTGCTATTGATGTGACTCCTACAGGTGGAAGCCTTAACTATGCTTATCATTGGAGTGCCAGCAACGGAGGAGTTGTTAATGCCAGCGATAAAGATCAGCAGGATCTAAGTGGTTTGATAAGTGGAACCTATATGCTTAAAGTATGGGATGCCGATCCATTGGAAAACAGAACGGGCTGTTTTGTTGAGAAAATAATTCACCTGACGAAACCGCTAAGTATTGAGCCTACAGTGAAAAATCAAGGTTGTGCAGGCACAGAAAATGGCCAGATTGATCTGATCGTGAGTGGCGGCACACCTCCCTATTCGTTTGAATGGACAACCGTCAACGGCAGTGGAGCAAAACTAGCGGTTAATGCTCAGAACCAAAGCGGACTGTCAGCTGGAACTTACACCGTGGAAGTAACGGATTCGCGTGTTGGTGGTGCTTGTGTGAAATCCTTTGATATTGAAGTAGGTATTGATTCAAATATTGAAATAGTAAGTAATACATCGCCTGTAAATTGTAATGGCGGTAGCGACGGAAGCATCACTCTTGTGCAGGTGAGCGGAGGTTTAGCTGGTAACTACAGCTATAGCTGGACCGGTTCGGGTACTGGTCTTATTCAGGGACAACGAAACCAAACAGGTTTGAGCGCTGGTAGCTATGTGGTGACTGTTACTGATGACGATACAGGCTGTACAATGCAGGAAACTTTTACGGTGGCTCAACCAGTGGCCCTGTCGCTAAGTGTGGATAAGCTCGTGGACGTCCTGTGTAAAGGGCAGGCAAGTGGCGAAATTAATGTGGAAGCCAGTGGTGGAACCCCATTTATTAACGGTGCCGGTGATCCATATTACGACTATGTTTGGGTGGGTCCGGCTTCATCCAATGTCATTCAGAACAGTGCTACTCAAACAGGCTTGGCTGCCGGAAACTATTCGGTAACGATGAAAGATGCCAATGGTTGCAGTTCTGAAATGTTGGAGATTGAAATCAAGGAGCCTGCAACTGCTTTATCTGCCACATTGGATAATGTGGTTGATGTGAGTGTGAAAGGAGGCAATGATGGCCAAATATTCATTACTGTTAGTGGTGGAACCGGCGGAAAAACGATCACTTGGTCAGGCTCTGACTTGGATGGTAATCCAATCCCTGATATCACTCAAAATACCGTTAATCCTCGCGATTTAGTGGCAGGAACTTATCAGGTAGTGGTGGTTGATGATAATAAGTGTGAGGTAATTATTGATGGCATTGTGTTAGAAGAGCCAGACATGGCATTGACCATGACTGTTTTAACCGACCATATTCGTCCTTGCCATGGCGATGGTACAGGGGCAATTTCAGTTACCGCTAACGGAGGGACAGCACCTTACACCATTACTTTATTCGATTCAGGCAATAATGTTGTTCAAACGGTTAATGCCGATGCTTTGAATCAGAATAATTTGGCAGCCGATATGTATCGGATTGAAATTCGAGATGATGGTGGAAATACCATCAGCCGCAATGAAGCGATAACCGAACCAGCACCTTTGGTAATATCAGCCAATGTAACGCAACATGTTGAATGTTACAATGAGACAACAGGCAGTATGGTTTTCCGGGTTGAGGGAGGCTTGCCAAGTGCTTCCAACCACTATAAAGTAACCATTACAGGACCACAAGGCTATCACAATGTGTTAGACAACATCGAAGAGAATATCGATTACCCATTGGATGCTCTACCTGCTGGAGCCTACTGGCTGTCTGTTATTGACGATAGCAATGGTGATGGAGCGTTTGTACTTAGTGAAAACTGTTCAGAAGAAACAACAGCCACAATTAATCAATTAGGGGCGGTGGTTGATGTCGATAATGATGCAACCATTTGTGTGGGCCAAACAACAGCCTTGCAGTTAACGGTTAGTAACTATCCGGTGAGCGCAGCCAACCCATTAGAGGTAACATTGAGTGATGGTACCACCGCTACATTAACGGCTATTAGTACCGTTGTTAATGTCAACCCTATCGTTACAACGGAGTATTCAGTGGTAGCTATTGAAGATGGAGGTTGTCCGAAAGGACCTGGTAATAATGGCAGCAGTGCAACTGTAGTGGTTAATGAACAGCCTATAGCCCAATTGACTTTAGCAGGCGACAGTGAGATCTGTGAGGAAGAAGCCACATCGCTGCGTATTCGTTTGGTGGAAGGGACAGCTCCCTGGTCAGTTACCTATACCGATGGAGTGACTTCAACAACCCTTAATGATATAGCCGACAGGAGTACCATTGTGGCCGTATCTCCGTTAGTTAGCTCGACCTATAGTCTGGTTTCGGTAACCGATGCCAATGGCTGTTCAGGCCTTGTTGCCGGTACTGTCGATATCGCAGTTAATGAGTTGCCATCGGCAAGTATGTCTGTTCTACCTGATAATTCAAATATTTGCCAGGGAACAAAATCTGCCTTAGAATTTACCTTCCCAACAGGTTCACCCGATTACAGTGTTACCATCAGTGAAAATGGTGTTAACCGCACTTTTAATGCGACCCCGTTGGTGGGCAATACCTATTCATTATCGGTTTCTCCGGATGAAACAACCGTTTACCAATTAGTTGCGGTTGCCGACTCTAAAGGCTGTAGTGTGCCAATTAGTGGGGGAACAAGTATTACGATTAACGTACTGAATAATCCGGCTGATGCGGGTGTTATCACCGGCAAAATGGTGGCGTGCCAGGGAAGTACGGCTACTTATAGCGTTGCTGAAATTGCCGACGCAGATTCATATCTGTGGACCGTCCCTGCCGACATGGGAACCATCGTTACCGGTAATGGAACAAACACCATTACTGTTGAGTTCCTAACAAATTTTACAGGCAATGGACACATTACAGTGAGTGGAGTAAATAGCTGTAGTACAGGATTAAGTTCTTCAATTGGAGTAACCGCCAGTTTGTTGCCCGCTAAACCAACTATGCCTTCAGGCCCAGTTAACATTTGTGAAGAAGCAACAGGTTTGAGATACCGAATTGATCCGGTAAGCAATGCCAGTACCTATACTTGGTCTATTCCTGAAGGATTAGAATTTGTGGGTGAGCATAACGGCACCGAGGTGGTGCTTCAGGTGAAATCGGCCTATAACAATTTTGTTGGAGAAATAACAGTGACTGCTTCTAATACTTGTGGAGATGGTTTAACATCCGATCCTCTATTAGTAACTGTTTCACCATTGCCTACTGCTAATGCGGGTACCGATGAGTATGGTATCTGTTCATCAACTCACCAGCTGAATGCAGTGGACCCAGGTGCAGGTTACACAGGGCAATGGACGGTTACAAAAGGAACAGGTCGAATTGTAGCCGGCGAAGAAAATCTATACAACGCACACATCTCTGGCATTTCTCATGGTGAAAATACCTTTGTGTGGACAGTAACGAACAATACAACTGGCTGTTCGGCTTCCGACGAGGTACGTCTCTATAATGATCAGGTAGTGATAAGCGCTGCCGCTGATAATAACACGGTGTGTGATGGTGAAGTCACAGTTGTGGGTACGGCTATTTATCCGGAAGCCAGTCATGGTTACTGGACCATAATTACCGGAAGCGGAAACATTGAAACGCCTTCTGCAGCTACTACACGTATAAGTAACCTGGGCGATGGATTGAATACCCTTGAATGGACCATTGTTAAAAATGGCTGTGAAAGTAAGGCCACTGTCGATGTGTTTAATAACCAGCCGACTGTGCCGGTTATCTTCGACAAGGATGGTAATGCTGCCACTGTGATAGATTTAGTCTGTCATCAGAATTTTACTGAACTATCTGCCACTGCGCCGGTGTTGCCCGGCGAAACAGGAACATGGAGAGTCGTTTCAGGTTCAGCTAATATTGGTAACGATCCAAATGCCGCCAGCATTAGTGTTACAGAAATAGCACGTGGAGAAACAACTATTACCTATACCATGCAAAATAGTTCATGTATTGAGGTAGCTACAGTTGTTTTAAGAAATAACGAATTGATTGTTTCTGCAGGGGATGATGAGACACAATGCAGTGATACTTATCAACTGGATGGTACTGAGCCTGGCCAAGGCGTAACAGGTCAGTGGTCAATTCCTGCGGGATTAGGAGCAGGTGTTTTTGATAATGGAACGAGTCCGACTGCCACAATAAGTGATTTAGCACGTGGAGCCAATACACTTCGCTGGACATTGACGAAGAATGGATGTGATAGTTTCGATGAGATTGTTATCACCAATAACTCGTCAACAACAGCTTCAGTAGGTGCCGGACAAGTAATTTGTGCCTATGAAACTACATTATCGGGTAACACTCCGTCGGTAGCCTTAGGTGAAACAGGTTACTGGTCGGTAATAAAAGGTTCTGGTACTTTCGAGGATGTGAATGATCCGGTAACTCAGGTAAGCGGATTGGCACATGGAGAAAATATTTTCAGGTGGACCATTGTGCATAATGGTTGCTCATCCTTTGCCGACCTGGTTGTGAATAATCTGCATGTAGATGTTTATGCCGGAAAGGATACCATCATCTGTGGGAAAACGGTAACTCTTATGGCAAACACACCATTGCCTGGCGATATGGGCGAGTGGTCACTGATTGCCGGCGTGGGAGGCGGTACCTTTAAGCCAACAGATATCAATAACCCGAACATTTTGATTGGAGGATTGGATTATGGCAAAAATGGGTTTGTCTGGACCATTAATAACGAGGGTTGTACATCATCCGACAGTATATTTGTCACCAATAATAATCCATACTACATCGACTCAAGCGGTGATAAACGTGAAATATCGGCCGGAGACTCTCAGGAAGTGACCAGTTCAAACGCAGTCATGGTAGCTGATGCACCAGAAGTAGGCTCTGGTTACTGGACATTAGTATCTGGTGGTGGCGATATAGCTGATCCTTTAAACGCAGGCTCATTGATAACCAATCTGCGGGAAGGGGAAAGTGTATTCCGCTGGACAGTAACAAATGGAACGTGTAGCTATTCATCTGATGTGACAATTACAAATGGAGCTGTAGAGCAGGCCAATGCCGGGCAGCGTGATACCACGTGTACGGGTGAAATAAAGCTCAATGCAAATGAACCTATAAATGCTTTGGGTGAGTGGAGTGTTATTGAAGGGAAAGGAAATTTTGAAGATAAAACCAAGTTCAATACAATGGTTAACAACCTCGATAAAGGTGAAAACCACTTTGTATGGACGCTTTATAACGGAAGCACGCAATCGAAAGATACGGTCGTTATTGTTAATAATATGGTAGCACAGGCTTATGCCGGATTGGACAAGCCTATTTGTAATACCGATACCTTTGAGTTAAGTGCTATCGCTCCTGAAGCAGGACGGGGAACGGCACAATGGTCGGTTGTGAGTGGTGGTGGCGCTTTTGATAATCCGACATCTCCAACAACAATTGTGCGTAGTTTAGGACAGGGAGATAATGTTCTTAAATACCGGATTTCACTCAATAGCTGTTTCAGTGAAGCTTATGTGACTATTTCCAATAATACCCCAACCACACCTGATGCGGGCGAAGACCAGGTTACTTGTACAGATTCGGTGCAGCTGTTAAGAAACACCCCGGCTTTTGGTGTAGGTGAGTGGAGTGTTGCTAGTGGCTATGCCGACGCTGATCCATTGAAGAATGATTGGGCCAAGAAGTTGGCTCCCGGCAAAAACTTGCTCGTATGGACCATTGATAATAACAACTGTAAGCTTTCAGATACAGTGAGTATCCAAAATAACAAGCCGAGCCAGTCCTTTGCGGGACACGATAGAGAAGTCTGTGAAGACCAGGTATACCTGTCGGCCAATAATCCGGAACAGGGAATTGGTCACTGGGAATTGGTGGCTGGTTCAGGTGTGATTGCGGATCCTTTGGACCGGAATACTCTGGTGACCGGTTTAGGAAACGGGGTGAACCGCTTTAAGTGGATCATTGATAATAATGACTGTTTCTCAACCGATGAAGTGGATATCAATTTTAATTTGATTGAGGCCTTTGCGGGTTATGACGATACGATTTGTGAGGATTATAAGGTGCTATCTGCCAATGCGGCTTTCCCAGGTACAGGAACATGGGGCGTGGCGGCAGGTGCCGGCACGGCCGTATTTGACGATCCGAACGATCCTTACACGACGGTAAGAGGCTTGCAGCCAGGTCCTAATGAGCTACTTTGGACAATCAGTTATGGACGTTGTAGTTCAACCAGTAAAGTAATTATTACTAACGACAGCCCTTCAACGGCCTTCGCCGGTGACAATCAATCCTTATGTGTGAGTAATGCAACCGTGTTATCGGCCAATGACCCGGCTCGTGGCGATGGTGAATGGACCATCCTTAATGGTTCAGCATCTTTCAGTAGTATGATCGATCACAACCCTACGGTATCCGACCTGGCTTTTGGTGATAATATTTTCCGTTGGACGGTGACGCATAACGAGTGTAAATCATATTCAGATGTAATGGTAAGCTATAACCGTATAGAAGCCTATGCCGGGGAAAATGATGAACTCTGTACGGATGATACCCAATTAAGTGCTGACCCTGCCAACCCGGGCGTTGGAACCTGGAGTGTTGTTGGAGGAACCAGTCAGGCAGTTTTTGAAGATATCAATAATCCGAACTCAAAAGTGTCTAACCTGGCAAAAGGTAACAACGTATTAAGATGGACAGTTAATTACAGGGGCTGCAAAACAAATTCAGAGGTGGTGTTGACCAATAACTCACCAAGTACTGCCTATGCAGGAAACTATCAGGAGTTGTGCGATGATAATACCACGCTGAATGCGACTACTCCATATCCAGGTACAGGTATCTGGGAAGTATTGATGGGCTCAGCTACCATTGCTGATGTAACAAACGCACGAACAGCTGTGACCGGATTATCAAAAGGTGACAATGTATTCCGTTGGACAGTAAGTAATGGAGAATGTGCGTCGACCGATGAAGTACGCATTGTTAACAACGAGCCTTCTATACCTTATGCTGGTAAGGATGATGAAACCTGTAATAACCATTATAGTCTGAAGGCTGAAACGCCATTATTTGGGAATGGTTTATGGTCGATAGAGCAGGGAAGTGGGAACTTTGATGATCCAACCAATCCAACGGCAACTATTTCCAATCTAAATCCGGGCACGAATATTCTGAAATGGACCATTACACAAGGACAGTGTGATTTAAGTCACTCTATAACCATTATGAACAATGCGGCGGATATCGCCAATGCAGGCCCTGATATTCAGGACTGCAAAGATTGGTCGGTTCTGGATGCCAATACACCGCAAACAGGCTTTGGAACGGGGCAGTGGTCATTGGTGTCTGGTAAAGGAGAGTTTGATGATTCTTCAAATGCAAAAACGACCATTAGAAACCTTGGGTTTGGAGAGAATATTCTGATGTGGACCATTACTCATGGTTCGTGTTTCTCTTCTGATCAGGTAACTATCTTTAATAAAACACCCGATCAGGCAGCGGCAGGTGATGATCGCTCTACCTGTGAAGATTATATTGTTCTCAATGCAAATATTCCGGTGGATGGCATAGGACAATGGACCGTGGTGAGTGGGCAAGGTACATTTGAAGATCCATCAATGTACAATACACGAGTGAATGAAATTGGATTTGGAGATAATATATACAAGTGGACCATTGCCTATGGAGATTGTATGACCGAAGATGTTGTAGTTATCAACAGTAACAAAACTTATCCTTATGCCGGAGAGGACGATGTGGTCTATGAGCCTGTATACACGATGCAGGCACAAAATCCTGGTCAATTAAGTGGTGTTTGGACGGTTGTTGCCGGCAATGGTGTGTTTGATGATCCAAACTTCTTTAATACAACCGTGCGCAACTTGTCGGTAGGAAAAAATACTTTCCGCTGGACTATAAATAGTGCTGATTGTGAACATTACGATGAGATAACTATTGAATACAAGGAGATGCCCGAAGCCGGATTCACCGTTGATACAGAAGAGGGGTGTTACCCGCTGGAAGTTAATTTTACCAATTACTCGGTGGGAGGTACAGACTTTAGATGGGAGTTTGGAGATGGCGGAACCACTACAGAAAGAAGTCCTAAGTATACCTATAATTACCCAGGAACTTATATCGCAGTATTAACTGTTGGTGGACCCGATGGTAATGATGTGGTCTTTACACAAGAAATAAACGTTCATGATCATCCGGTTGCCGATTTTGATGTAGGTCCAGAGACGGTTTATCTGCCGCAGGATGAAATAAGGTGTTACGATATGTCAATTAATGCGGTGAATTGGTTGTGGGAGTTTGGCGATGGCCAAACATCCAATGAACGAAATCCGTCATATACCTACAGTAATGAAGGACTATATACGGTGACTTTAACGGTTCAAAATGCACTGGGGTGTGAAAATTCAATGGTGAAAGAAGGAGCTGTTAAGGCACTGCTAAGTGGCTATGTTGAGTTCCCTAATGCCTTTAAACCGCGACCTGGAGGTGCTGGTAATTCAGGTACAATAGGCGAACGAAATGATGCCATCTTCAAACCTAAACACCGGGATGTTGAGAGCTACCATATCCAAATCTTCAATCGTTGGGGACAATTGATTTTTGAGTCAGCCAACGTTGATGAAGGATGGGATGGTAATTATAAAGGACAATTAGCCCCACAGGCGGTCTATGTTTATAAAGTTTCCGGTAAGTTTACCAATGGCCGTGAGTTTAGTAAAGCGGGAAGTATATTATTAGTGAGATAGATGAGCATGATAAAGAATAAGCAAACATTAGGTCGGATACATCAATATTTAATCAGAAGTATTTACATACTACTGCTTTTAATATCCTCTAATGCATTTGCACAGGATGTGTCTTTTTCTCAGATGTATGCGACTCCCATGTATTTGAGTCCTTCGTTTACCGGGTTGACGCAAGGAACGCGCATGAGCCTGACCTACCGCGACCAATGGCCCGGTATCGCTAAGGCCTATCGCTCTTATGCCCTCACGGCTGATCACTTCTTTGATGACTACAGCAGTGGTATAGGTCTGATGGTTTTGCGTGATGACAGCGGAGACGGCTTATTGGTCAGACAGGATATAAGTGCTTTGTATGCCTATGAGTTTGAAGTGGCACGTGATATTTTCATTCGGCCAGGAATTGAATTTATCTATAAAGAACGTAATTTAGGATTGATGAAAGCCATCTTTCCTTCTGATCAGGGTAATGGAGGAACTGTTCTGCCTTCAGCACCAAACGGTAATGAGGAGTATCAGCATAAGCATTTCGACGCGGCTGCTTCAGCCATGGTTTACAACGACGATTTTTGGTTTGGCTTTGCTATGCATAACCTTGTTAAGAGCAACATTGGGGTCACCGATCTCCAATCCTATAACCCCTTTAAAACATCCGTGTATGGAGGTTATAAGTACCGTTACAAGGCTAACATGCGCAATAGCGATGAGCAAAGCATTACGCTTGCTTTTAATTACCGTTTGCAACAAAACTTCAATCAGCTCGATATTGGAACCTACTGGTACATAAACCCGATGGAAATTGGTCTATGGTATCGGGGGATTCCTTTTGCTTCGGGTGATGAGTTGGTTAATAATGACGGTCTAATTTTTATCCTTGGCGTTAATGTGGGAACCCTTCGCTTGGCATACAGTTACGACTGGACACTTTCTGAACTTAGTGGATACAGTAATGGCGCCAATGAATTATCCATAATATTTCGCTTTAATCAATCAACTAAGAAAAATAAAATTAGAGGAGCTATTCCATGTAGTGCTCCGGGAAGTGGTGGTACTGGTTCAAAATACCGTCGCCGTACACGCTCATTTTTCTAATCGTTTCTATACATAAACCTTTATTGCCCGTGGCTTTCGTTGATGATTATGCATGCTTGGTCACTTTGATGCGGGTGTTAATTAAAAAATAGGAGCAAATATTTTTATATGATGGGTAATCAGTTATATTTGTTCTCCGTAAAATTATTGGTTAAATTTCACTAGGGAGAGTATGAAACAATTATCAACAGTGCTGAATGGCGTTTTATTAATTGCTGTTATTGTATTATTTGTATTACACTTTAACAAATCAGGGGCAAATGAAGCCAACCCAGTTGCTGACGGGGGAAGTACTTCAGGGGATGTATTTCCTGTAGCCTATATAAATACAGATTCTTTACTTCTAAATTACACTTTTGCAAAAGAGGTAAATGAGCAGTTGATGAGTAAAGAGGAGGCCTCAAGAGCCGATTTTAACGAAAAAGCGAAGGTGTTTCGCCAAGATGCTGTTGAGTTTCAGAGAAAAGTGCAAAACAATGGCTTTTTAAGTATGGAACGTGCTCAAAAAGAGCAGCAAAGATTAGCGAAGGCTGAACAAGATCTTGCTCAGTTAAACCAAACTTTGTCCAATGAGCTGATGATGGAACAAGATAAATTGAATCGTCAGTTGCGCGATACACTAATGAGCTATTTAGAGGAATATGCTAAAGAGAAGCCTTACAAAGTGATTTTGAGTAATACACTTGGCGACAATGTTCTTTATGGGGCTAATGGTGTTGATATTACCAACGAAATTGTAGAAGCCCTGAATGCACGTCATGCAGAGTCAAAGAAATAAATAATTCATTTATATTTGGAAGGCAGGAGTCAGCAGACTTCTGCCTTTTTTGATTTTTATGGATAAGCTTTTTGCCAAATATTTCAAAAAACATCCGCTTAATCAGCCACCTGGTATAAGCAGTGACCTAAAAGTGGTAGTACCGGTTTACCTCGAAGAAGAGACTTTACCAGTGCTTATAGATAGCTTATTGGCTGCGGCCAATAGCTTCGCTAAAGCGCGTGTTGAGGTGATATTAGTATTCAATTACCCGGATTTTGCACCTTCTGACATTATCTCTCGCCAGCTAGAATCGTTCGAACATTATACAAGCATAGAACTTGGGACTGATTCGAGTGTTGTACTCACGTGCCTAAAAGATTTTGATGTTCCCAAAAAGCAAGCTGGAGTAGGGCATGCTCGCAAAACAGGGATGGATTACGCTGCCTATACTTTTGCGCACCATAACAGAACAAAGGGCATTATTGTGTCCTTGGATGCCGACTGTATCGTGTCTACCAATTATTTTGAAAGTCTAGTCACTGCCTATTCTGAAAATGCTTATTCCGGTTGTAATATCTATTACGAACATCCTTTATCGGGTTCGCTCTCTTCAGATGTATACATGGCCATTGCTGAGTATGAGCTGCATTTGCGCTACTATGTGCAGGCCTTGCGATATGCCGGCTTCCCGTATGCTTTTCATACCGTAGGTTCGTGCTTTTCAGTAACTGCTGAGGCATACATCAAAGCTGGTGGCATGCCTTCCAAGCAAGCGGGTGAGGATTTTTATTTTTTACAGAAAGTTATCCCACAGGGAAATTTCGGCGAGGTTAACTCCACCATTGTTTTCCCGTCGTCGAGGCCCTCATCCAGAGTACCTTTTGGAACCGGCCCTTCTGTTAATGAGCTCGTGCAGTCTGGAGGTGAATACCATACCTATAACCTGCAGGCGTTTATCGATTTAAAAGAGTTTCTGCAGCTGAAGGATGAATTGTATGAGCTGACCGATGATGGAATTGAAGAGTTTACTCATCAGCTGAGTGGACGCATGCGAAGCTATCTCATTCATTCCGATTTTTTTCAGGCCTTAAAACCCGTGCGTTCACATTGTTCGTCCATTGAGGTGTTCAGGAAACGTTTTTATGAGGTTTTTAACGCCTTTCGGGTTGTTAAATATCTCAACTATACTCATGCTCATTTTCTTGAAAAAATGCCTGTTTTTGATGCCTCTATTAATCTCTATGAACTCCATCACAATCAGTCTGCCGATATTTTTGAAGTCGAAGAGCTCTTGACTTTATACCGTCAACAAGAAAAGCAGCAGTCCTACTCCATCTAAACTATTTTCTGATACGGCGATAGCTGGCATACGTATCCAGTATGGCTGTTAAAGCGATAAAGATTATCCAGTAGCGGCGGTGAGTTAGCATCGCCCAGGCAGCTGGTAATAGCATAATGGCACTATAAAGCAGAATGGTGAACACGCGTTGGTTCTCAACTTTGCCAACAATTCGGTTATATAAACGGATGCCAACCATAGTGATAGCGCCCCCAGAGAAGCACCAGGCACCAGACTCCATATCACTGATGTGCATTAAAATGCCTAAAAAAACAAGTGCCATTCCAATATAGTAGATGACACTTAATAGCTTATAAATATTCATTAAAATGTAGTAATTCTGATTTTATTTAAACTCGTAATAAGGCTTACTCTTCTTCAACAACAAAAATAACTTCCTCTTTTTTCTTCATGAGGTATTCTTCGCGAGCAAATTTTTCGAGATTATCGATACTACTCTGTAGTTCCTCCATTTTTCGGTTATTCTGCTCAATCTCGTTAATGTAGTGTTGCTTTTGTTTTTCCAGCTGATTGATTCGTCTGGCCAGGCTGTATCGATCAAATAAACTATTCTGATCGAAAACGGTGATGTATACAAGAAACACCATGGCCGCAAGGAAGAACTTATTGCCTATAAGCGGTTTAATGTATTTTTTAAAGTTCGAGTGTTCCATACCGTTTAATTTTTGTAAAGGTAATGAAATAGCCAGCAATTTTTGAAAGCTGTGCGCACATTTCTTCTGCCTTGCATAACAAAAACCGGGAGAAGGTAGATAAAATACTATCCATTCTCCCGGAGTTGCTATTCTGCTAATTAGCTTGCCATTCACTTAGACCTATCGCTACAGAGAGCAATACGCCGTATTTTGGTGTACTAAATCCTGTTTTTCTAACCGGTATTAATTTTTAATCGTGATGTTCACTGTTCGATTCACTAATTCATTGTGATAAAGACATCTGTTCGGACTTTTCGTTTGTTTAGCAGGTAGCTGTTTAATTCAACTGTTTCGAAGTCCATTTTAAATAGCTTTGCCAATGTTCTGTTAAGTATTATATGTTGTGTCATTTTGTTGTGAAGCACCTTAGGAAAGTACTTTTTAATTTGCCGCCTATCGATTGTTTGACCTAAAGTTTCGAAGGGGGCTGTGCCCAAAATCCATATATCTTTCTTAATTATTAGATTAAGAGGCTCATCAAAATCCAACTTTTTATGTTTCACAATATAGTGGTCGTTACCTGCTTTTTGAATGGCGTTAAAATCGTTTTCTAAGATGCTTAATAAAAGCTGGCCCTTCTCATAATTTGGCATTTTAATCGCCAACTTAAAATCTGGCGTCTCTTTTGTTCCAACATTGCTGTCAGCTATCGTAATAAAGCCATTGCCCAAGGCGTTAACCCAATCATCGTCCATAGCAAGGATAGCGAGTTTACTCAGAGCAGCTTCGTCCTCTCTCATACTGTTAATTTGCAGATGGGTGGCTAAGTGATATTTCAGATTAGCCGCTTTTAAGTGGTAGCAGAAGATCGATTGTGAGCCGGCCGGGAGGTATTTTATAAGATCACGATCTAACTTTTGGTGGATGGCTGGTTTCTTTGCTTTGTTGCTCAATACACTGCTAATGTTTAAGGAGTTGTTTTTATGGCTTAATTTAAGCCAAATGTTCTCGTGGTAGTTCAGAATGGAAGAACCCAACTCTGGGGACTCGAAATATTCATAAAAGCTGTCATTTAGTAGGTTTAGCATGTGAAAAGGAAGTTCTGCTATTGCTTCGCTATCCAAATAAAGTAGGGCTGCACTATTTTCGATACCTTCCTTAAATATACTGTTGTAATTCACCCATTGGCCGTCGCTCTTGCCTGTTGATTTCTTTTCCTGTTCTATGAGGAATGCAAATTGATTAACGGCATTTATTGAGTCCAGCTGGGCAATCGAGTCCAGTTTATTAGCGACCATGTTGTGCTCAAAATCAGGTGAATCCAATTGTTTCCACAGGGCCTCATATTCTTGTCTTAATTTTTTGTCAATTGGTTTGCTTTGCGAAAATATCTTGAGTTCATAGTAGTCAGGATAAAAATGCAGAATCCCTTTTCGATACTGATCCTTTTCCAATAAGGCATAAGTAGGGGTAAGTTCCTTTATCTCGATGTCGATGGCTTGCAACAGACTATCAGTTTGTTTTAGAGAGAAGTTCTTAAGTCCTTTCAGCCGGATTGTATAATGATCAAATGCCTCCTTCTTCTGGACGAAAATACACGCTTCTTCAGTTGTATTTGCCAGTTCTGCAATGGATTCACCAACTTCTTGACCCACTAAACCAGCCAATTCTTCGACATCAATGGCTTTTGTATTCAAATAAGCCATTAAAATCAGATTATCAGTCGGAATTTGCTCATACAGGTTTCTATTGGTTTGTGAATAGGTCAGTTGCAGACAGCATAAGTTAGCGATTAGACACGCGACAAGTCTAAGGATGTGTTTTTGAAAATGCATAATTGTTTTTGATGTTTGTTGAAAGGTTATGTTGAAGATGCTGATTATTACAGCATCTTAATATTGTAATGATAAGTGCTTGTGTTTGTTAGCTTATACTTAACAAATATATATTCAACTCTAATTCTATTTCACTTAATAAAAAGTAAAGCGGGGCGAAATTAATCTTTTCTGGTAAAAGAAGAGGTGAAATGTCGAATGATATGATAACTAATTAATGGCTTTATATCGGCAAAAGGAGAGCAGTCGTTTTTTTAGTGGTAGTTGCCTGAGCGTTCTTCACGAATGCAGATAGTTCATGTAATTCTTTATTGATTTCATCCATCAATCCGGATAGCTCGTCCATATTTTTATGCGTTCCCTTAGAGTGGAATCGTATGTTTGTCAGACGATAAGCAAAATACTGAGCTTCTTATGATTAAAATTAAGTTGAATAAAAGCTACGCAAGTCTTCATGATTATATAAAAAATATCGCGGTACATTTTGAACGCGAATCTGATTGTATCCGATGCGATCGCAACCAGGTTAAGCGCATAAAAGTGGGCGAGCACGATTTATGCGTTAAAGCATTTGGAAAACCAACAGTTTTTAATCGTTGGATGTATTCCTATTTTCGAAAATCCAAAGCAAGGCGCTCCTATGAATTTGCTCACTACCTGCTTAAGAAGGGGGTTGGCACACCCGCACCCATTGCCTATGTTGAAATATACAACGCCTGGCACTTTTTGATTAAATCTTTCTACATCTGCCACTATGAAAATTTCGACTACGATATGGCCAATGTGTTGGCACGTGAGGTGGATGATAAGCGCATGATTTTGCGCGACTTTGTAAATTTTATGGTGAATCAATTACATGCCCAAGGCATTTGCCACACTGATTTTAATGGATCAAATGTGCTGGTTAAAAGAGCTAATGTGATGGATAAGGTTCGCTATCAGTTTTTACTGGTGGACCTGAATCGGCTCAAGTTTCAAAAACCTTTGGGGTATCATCAGGGTTTGTACAATATGCAACAAATTGATTCCAATCCCGAATACCTCACCGAGTTAGCGCGTTTTTATGCCCGTTTTAAAGATGCTGATTCGGATGATACAGTTTATGAGTTGATGTTGGTGAAATCAATTGCAAGGTTAAGGCGCCGTTATACCAAGCGCTTTTTACACTTTCTGAAAACGATGCTTCAATAATATTTAGTCTGGGAACCTAAAAAGGATGATTCAAAAAAGGAGGCTGTCGTTCGGACAGCCTCCTTGGTTTTATTCAGCTAAGAATGGGTATTTGTAGTCGTGAGGTGGAACAAAGTTCTCCTTAATGGTGCGTGGACTCACCCAGCGCATCAGGTTAATGGCCGAACCAGCTTTATCATTGGTTCCCGAGCCACGTGAACCACCAAATGGCTGCTGGCCAACAACAGCACCTGTTGGCTTATCATTGATGTAGAAGTTACCGGCAGTATTCACCAGTCGCTTCGTCATTTTTTCGATAATGTATCTGTCCTGCGAGAAAATAGCTCCCGTAAGTGCATAGATGGATGTGCTATCCAGAATATCCATGGTCTCGTCCAACTTATTATCCTCGTACACATAAATGGTGAGTACCGGACCAAACAATTCTTCTTCCATGGTTGGGTACTTTGGATTGCTTGTCTGGATGATGGTTGGCTCAATAAAGTAACCTATTGACTTATCATAGTTACCTCCAAAAATCACTTCTGCTTCGTTACTGGCGTTGGCATCGTCAATAGCACCAGCTAGCTTGTTGAATGAAGCTTCATCAATAACTGCATTAACGAAGTTGGAAAAGTCCTCAGGTGGTCCCATCTTCATGTCCTTCAGTTGCTCGCCAACATAGCCTTTAATCTCTTCCCATCGGCCGGCTGGCAGATAGGCGCGCGAAGCAGCCGAACATTTTTGACCTTGGTACTCGAAGGCGCCACGAACCAATGCGGTGGCTACTGCCTTGGCATCGCACGATTTGTGTGCAATTATATAATCCTTACCACCTGTTTCACCAACAATGCGCGGATAGGTTTTGTACTTGTAGATATTATCGCCAATTGCTTTCCAGGTACTTTGGAAAACTCCGGTAGAACCTGTAAAGTGGAAACCAGCAAAATCAGGGTGTTCAAATACCACCTTAGCAGCTACCGGGCCCGAAACATAAACCAGGTTAATAACGCCATCGGGCACACCTGCTTCTTTAAATAATTTCATTAAGAAGTAAGCTGAATATACAGCTGTTTTTGAGGGTTTCCATACCGCTACGTTACCCATTAATGCCGGAGCAGTCTGCAGGTTACCGGCAATAGAGGTAAAGTTAAACGGCGTGAGAGCAAATACAAATCCTTCCAGTGGACGGTATTCTACACGGTCCCAAATGCCAGGTGATGATTCCGGCTGGCCAGCATATATTTCAGTCATATACTGTACGTTGAAACGGAAAAAATCAGCCAGCTCGCAAGCTGCATCAATCTCTGCCTGGAAGGCATTTTTTGACTGGCCTAACATGGTGGCAGCGTTTAAAACCTGGCGGTATGGACCAGCAAGTAAGTCAGCTGCTTTTAAAAAGATGGATGCGCGGTGTTCCCAGCTTAATTCTGCCCATTGTTTGCGGGCTTTTAAAGCCGCATCAATGGCCATGTGTACATGCGTTTCGTCGCCTTGATGGTAGTAACCTAGGGTGTGCTTAATTTCGTGAGGCGGGTGAATACGTTTTTTATCGCCTGTTCTCACTTCTTCGCCACCAATAAACATAGGGATGTCAATTTCTTGCGTGCGAAGTTCCTCCAGCATCTTCTTTAACTCAGCACGCTCAGGGCTTCCGGGAGCGTAACTCTTAATTGGCTCATTAACAGCCGGTGGTACTTGAAAAATTCCTTTTGGCATAGATTTTATTTTTTTTGGTTGTCACTCAGTCAACTGCTTGACCTTAACGAAAAGATTTAATCCAAAATCATCTGAGTAAAACAAATCTATGAAATTAAAAAGCCGATGTACATGAAAAAAGTCAGGGTTTGGGTGCAAATTCAGCTAATATTTATCAGGTTTTTGTAGTTTGGGCTTACAGCCTGATGCACAGAGAGCTCATGAGCTTTTATGCCTTCGTGAGTTTTTTATTTTTTGGCACCAGCTTAGACGGGGTGAACAAACAAAAATGCCTTTAAAATCAGAATAATAATTTACTGAATTAACAACCGGTCAGTGGTTTATGTATTAGCATCACGTGTTTGTGCGGATGAGTGTTAAGCAGCATCCGGATAACAGCTTACTTACTGATTGAATACTTTAGCGAATTTGAAATATTGACCCCTATCAGGCGCTCATAATTGTCGCTCACACTTTGGTAGTAAACAAATATGATGTAATCGTTTTCACTTTGACCAAAGCTGCCTTCAAACCGTTCAACCTCAGCCTTTTTATGTCCGTTCTCTAAAAAGTGGTACTGGTAATTGTAAAAACCTTGCTTTAGCAGCATGGTTAGCTCGTAGGTGTGGGTGTTGAAGTTGTATTCCATACGGTTGGAGGTGTTTAAGAGCCAATCGTTTAAGCCGCCTGTTACATGCACATCTCCATCGATGAAAGGGGCTTTAACAGGCAGTTTGAAATGGACATATACGTAGTCTGCTTCAATCACCGGATCCCGGTTTTCTTTCACATCAATGTAATATTTTCCATTAAAATCTTCGCGATAGAAGTAGGGTTTCTGGCTCAAAAACTTATCGGGAAACAGCGTAAAGTGGTAGTGTGGGTCAAAAAACGAAATGTTGGCAACATGTTCAGGAGCAAAGCGCGTGCTTCTGATGTCGAGCCAGCGGTATTCGTTGCCGCCATCAAATAAGTTTTCCCGGTTATACGAGTAGTCAAGTTCCTGATTGCGAATAAACAGTGGTTTTAGGTCATCAATTTGATTATCAAAGCGGCCATTTTGTTGGAGCACCACTTTTAGGTCTTCACGCGGATTGTTAATTCTGAAATGGGGGTGTTGGATGGTGAAATTAACTTCCTGCATCGATTCTCTAAAATTAGAGTTTGAGGTGTACTTTATCCGTGGAGAAATATTTACCTGGCCTTCGGAAACATAAAACGGGCGCGTTAGAACTGGTGTATCTTCATTACCTAACTCGAATATCTGAATGATGTAATTCCCCGATATTTTAAGTTTAACATCTTCGTTTGGGAAATCGAGTGTATAGTGAATGTAATCAAAGGTGGTATTAAACGAATACTGATAATCATCAACCGAGTTAGGCATGAAGCCATCAATGTATTCGGTGGGCATCAGGTTCGATTCTTCCCAGTTGGAATTGCAGTGTATAATGCGATACTGATAATTTTTGGAGTCATAAGCAAAGTCATCAAACTCAAGTCGTAATTGCTCCTGTGGGTGTAAATTAATTATGGGGTACGACATTTTCCAACCCTTTTTAAATAACTGCACTGTATGAATGTTGGAGGCGGTTTGCACCGGTTCTTGTGCTTTGGCCGTTAAATAACTGCTGCAAATAATGATAAGGCCTCCTGTAAGTGCAACTATTTTTTTAGGTAATATAGTGTTGAAAAACCTTTTTGTGCCACTCAAATGGCAAGGTATATTAAAATACTCCATGTTTACTGTGTTTTACAAACGCAATATATATGGATTAGTGATAAATTTATGTATTTTTGCGCGTAAAAATAAAAAAACCGTTTTTCAAACATGTCAGAGGTAATAAAAATCAAAAAAGGTCTTGATATCCAGCTAGCCGGCAAAGCCGAGAAAGTTTTTGGACAGGCTGATTTGCCCGAATTTTTTGCCGTTAAGCCCACCGATTTTCACGGTGTGGTGCCAAAAATGGCTGTCAAAGTTGGGGACAAGGTGAAAGCGGGTACAGTTTTATTTTTTGACAAGTATCGTCCGGAAATAAAATTTGTGTCTCCTGTTAGTGGAGAGTTGGCTGCGGTAAACCGTGGCGAACGCCGAAAAATCCTTGAAGTAGTCGTAAAGTCTGATGGAGCAGATGAGAAAGAGCAGTTTGAAACTGCTAATCCTGCAGACCTTTCAAAAGAACAGATTGTCGAGAAACTGCAAGCCGCTGGGTTGTGGCCGTTTATTCGTAAGCGCCCATACGATGTGATTGCAGATGCCAATGAAACTCCCAAAGCCTTCTTTGTTTCGGCTTTTGACAGTGCCCCACTGGCACCGGATATGGATTTTATCTTATCTGGACAGGAGGAAGCATTACAGGCCGGAGTCAACGTTATCAAGCAGCTTTGCAGCAATGTACATGTAGGTGTGCAGAACGAATCAGCCTCAAAGGCATTTAAAAGCCTGAAGGGTGTGACACTCCATTCGTTTAGCGGTCCTCACCCGGCCGGTAACGTAGGTGTTCAGATTCACCATACCCTGCCTATTAGCAAGGGAGAAGTTGTTTGGGTAGCTCAACCGCAGGATATTGTTGCTATCGGTAAACTATTTACTGAGGGTATTTATGATGCAAATCGCATTGTGGTTCTCGCCGGTAGTGAAATTGAAAAGAAGGGCTATTTCAGAACGAAGTTAGGCGCCAGCATCTCTACATTAGTGAAAAACAATACAACAACCGATACGACGCTGCGCTACATCAGTGGTAACGTATTAACTGGTACACAAATTGAGGAAGACGGTTACTTAGGTGCTTATCATTCGCAGGTAACAGTTATTCCTGAAGGCGATTACTATGAGTTTATGGGTTGGGCCATGCCTGGCTTTGGTAAATTCAGTATGTCGCACTCCTTCTTTAGCTGGATGTGTAAAAACAAAGAGTATCGTTTAGATGCCAACAAGCACGGAGGGCTTCGTTCATTTGTAGTATCGGGTCAGTACGACAAGGTGTTGCCAATGGATATCCTGCCTGAGTTCTTATTCAGAGCTATTTTGGTTGAAGACATCGATAAGATGGAACAGTTAGGTATTTATGAACTTGTTGAAGAGGATATTGCTCTTTGTGAGTTTGTTTGTACTTCTAAACAGCCATTGCAAGCGACTTTGCGTAAGGGTATTGAATTAATGATTAAGGAGTTGAGTTAAATTAGTCAGTAGTCAGAAAGACTGGTGGTTATTAATTTTAAAGCTACTGTTTCTGGCTAATAACTATAAAACTATATAACATTGAAAGCGTTAAGAAATTTATTAGATAACATCAAACCTCACGTTCAAAAAGGCGGGAAGTTTGAAAAATTTCATTCAACCTTCGATGCACTGGAAACCTTGTTTTTTGTTCCTAATACAACGAACAAAAATGGTGTTCATGTGCGCGATGCGGTTGACTTGAAGCGTACCATGGCAATTGTTGTGATGGCATTAGTTCCGGCACTGCTGTTTGGTATCTGGAATACTGGCTATCAGCATTTCCTTGCGATGGGCGTTGAGGCTTCCTTTTGGGCCCAGGTGGGTCATGGAGCACTAAAAGTTTTACCAATTGTTGTGGTATCTTACCTGGTTGGTTTGGGTGTAGAATTTATTTTTGCTCAAATCCGTGGTCACGAAGTACAGGAAGGCTTCCTGGTATCGGGGATGCTTATTCCTTTGGTGTTGCCAGTTGATATTCCATTGTGGATGGTGGCTATTGCAACCATTTTTGCAGTGATCATTGGTAAAGAAGTATTTGGTGGTACTGGTATGAATATCTGGAACCCTGCACTGATAGCTCGTGCATTCCTGTTCTTTGCCTACCCTTCAAATATGTCGGGCGACAAGGTATGGATCTCAGGTTTAACCGATGGACAAGGTGTTGTTGATGGTTTTTCTGGAGCCACTTCATTAGGTCAGGCAGCTTCAGGTATGGCACCCAGCCATTCCATTATGGAAAGCTTCCTGGGGATGATTCCGGGTTCGATTGGTGAAACATCAACACTGGCTATTCTGATTGGAGCAGCTATTTTGATTTACACAGGTATTGGCAGCTGGAAAATCATGGTATCGGTTTTTGCCGGTGGTTACATCATGGGCTTATTATTTAACCTGTGGGGTGCCAACGCACTTATGCAAGTGGATGCGATACATCATTTGTGTTTAGGTGGTTTTGCTTTTGGTGCTGTCTTTATGGCGACCGACCCAGTTTCGGCTACCCGCACCGAAAAAGGGAAATGGATTTATGGATTTTTAATTGGGTTCCTGGCCGTGATGGTACGTGTCTTTAACCCGGCATATCCGGAAGGGGTAATGTTAGCCATCTTATTGATGAACACATTTGCACCGCTTATCGACCACTATGTGGTACAAGGAAATATCAAACGTCGTTTAAGAAGAGCTAAAGTAGCTGCCTAAATTATTAGTAAAATGGATAGACAAGGAAATACTTATACCTTTCTGTACGCATCTGTTATGGTGATTGTGGTAGCGGCAATTTTGGCCTTTCTAGCACAATCGTTAAAACCTATTCAGGATAAGAATGAGGCCGTGGCCAAAAAAATGGATATTCTGAAAACCATTAAGGTGGAGAGTACAGCAGCCGATGCTGAGGTAAAATATGAAAAATACATTGGTGATAATGCTTATGTATTAAATATCAACGGTGAAAAACAAAGCGGAGTTGAAGCATTTACTGTTGATTTAGCTAAAGAGATTAAAAAGGATGCTGCCGATCAGGCATATCCTATTTATGAGTGTACGTTGGACGATGGTTCAACGAAGTATGTTATTCCGGTTCGTGGAAAAGGTTTATGGGGCCCTATCTGGGGCTATGTAGCTTTAAACGAGGATAAGAATACTGTGTTCGGAGCTACCTTCGGCCATAAAGGTGAAACACCAGGTCTGGGAGCTGAAATTACAACCGATGCTTTCCAGAAGCAGTTTGTTGGCAAGCAACTATTTAAAGATAATGGGGAGTTTGCCTCAATTGCAGTTGTTAAGCAAGGACAGTCAGAAGGCGATCCGCACAAAGTGGATGGTATCTCAGGTGGTACAATTACCAGTGTTGGTGTTGGCACCATGTTGGATGACTGTTTGAGTGGATATGAAAAGTTTTTAAAGAACTAAAATAATTGTGACGATGAGTAGTGAAAAAGAACCTTTGTTCTCAGCCAAAAATTTAAAGCTGATTACAACTCCTCTGGGAGCACAAAATCCCATTACCATTCAGGTGCTGGGTATCTGTTCTGCCTTGGCGGTGACAGTTAAGTTGGAGCCGGCCATTGTGATGTCCATCTCTGTTATGTTCGTAACGGTATTTTCAAACCTGATTATATCCCTGCTTCGTAATACTATTCCAGCACGTATTCGAATTATCGTTCAGCTGGTGGTAGTGGCAGCCTTGGTAATTATTGTTGACCAAGTGTTGAAAGCCTATGCCTATGAAGTGAGTTTGCAACTCTCGGTGTTTGTTGGTCTGATTATCACCAACTGTATCATTATGGGACGTTTGGAGGCTTTTGCTTTGGGTAATAAGCCATGGCCTGCCGTTTTAGATGGTATTGGTAATGGAGCCGGATATGGATTTATCCTGATTGTAGTTGCTTTCTTCCGTGAGTTTTTCGGAACCGGCGGTTTGTCGTTGCCAGGGATTGGATCATTCCAGATCATTCCAGAAGTATTTTATGAAATGGGCTATGTAAATAATGGTTTTATGACCTTGCCTCCAATGGCACTGATTGTTGTAGGTATCATTATTTGGGTACAGCGTTCACGTAACAAAGAATTGATAGAGTCATAATCAGAAAAAAGCAGAAAAATGGATTATATAAATATATTCATCAAGTCTATCTTTATTGATAACATGGTATTTGCTTACTTCTTTGGTATGTGTTCATACCTGGCTGTATCAAAAACTGTGAATACATCATTAGGGTTAGGGATTGCCGTAACTTTTGTATTAGGTATCACCGTGCCGGTTAACTACCTGCTTAATCAGTTTGTATTAAGCGAAGGGGCCCTGGTATGGTTGGATAACCTGATGGGATTACAAAATACGTTTGCAACGTATGATTTAAGCTTCTTAAGTTTCATCATGTTTATTGCTGTTATCGCGTCAATGGTACAGTTAGTAGAAATGATTGTTGAGAAGTTTGCACCTACTCTTTACTCGCAACTGGGTATCTTCTTACCGCTTATTGCTGTAAACTGTGCCATCTTAGGAGGTTCATTGTTTATGCAGGAGCGCGATTATGCAAACCTTGGCGAAGCCACCGTATTTGGTTTAGGTTCTGGCATTGGCTGGTTATTAGCTATTGTTGGTATTGCTGCTATCCGCGAAAAAATTAAGTATTCTGATATTCCAGCGCCTTTACGTGGTTTAGGGATTACTTTTATTGTAACCGGATTAATGGGTGTGGCATTTATGAGTTTCATGGGAATTCAGTTGTAAAAAGAAAAAAGTATTAGAAATGACATTACTAGCAATTGATAGTACAGTAATCTTTACCAGTGTTGCGATTTTCCTGTTGGTGATCCTCGCATTGGTGTCGATTTTATTGTACGCTAAGAAAAAGCTGATGCCATCTGGTGAAGTAACCATTAACATTAATGATGGTGAAAAAGAGTTGGTGGTAGAGCCAGGACAAACCTTGCTTTCGGCATTAGGGAACAACAAAATTTTCTTGCCATCAGCATGTGGTGGTGGTGGTACATGTGCCATGTGCCGCTGTCAGGTAGATAGTGGAGCAGGGTCAATATTGCCTACAGAAACAGGTTATTTTACCCGTAAAGAGCAGGCTAACAACTGGCGCCTGGCTTGTCAGGTAAAAGTTAAGGAAGACCTTACCATGCAGATTCCACAGGAAGTAATGGGTATTAAAAAGTGGGAATGTACTGTTGTATCCAACGATAACCAGGCGACTTTTATTAAAGAGTTTGTGGTGAAGTTGCCCGAAGGTGAAAACCTTGACTTTAAATCCGGTGGATATATCCAGATTGATGTTCCAAAAATAGATGTGGACTTCAAAGATATGGAAGTTGGTGAAGAGTATCAGGAGGAATGGAAGAAGTTTGGCATGTTCGATCTGAAGATGAAGAACCCGGAACCAACTTACCGAGCCTACTCAATGGCTAACCACCCAGCCGAAGGAAACATTGTGATGTTGAACATTCGTATTGCAACACCACCTTTTGACCGTGTAACTGGCGGATTTAAGAACGTGAATCCTGGTATTTGTTCGTCTTACATCTTCTCGCGTAAGCCAGGAGATAAAGTGACTGTTTCAGGACCTTATGGTGAGTTCTTTATTAAGGAAACTGATAACGAGATGATGTTTATTGGTGGTGGAGCCGGAATGGCACCTATGCGTTCGCATATTTTCCACCTGTTCCACACTGTTAAAACAGGTCGTAAAGTAACTTTCTGGTACGGTGCTCGCTCGAAAAAGGAAATCTTCTACGAAGATCATTTCCGCGCCATCGAAAAAGAGTTCCCTAACTTTAAGTTTACCATTGCCCTGTCGGAGCCGCTTCCTGAAGACAACTGGGACGGTGCAACAGGCTTTATCCACCAGGTTATTCATGACGAGTATTTAAGCAAGCATGACGAGCCAGAGGATATCGAATACTACTTATGTGGACCTCCTATGATGAACGATGCAGTTAATAAAATGCTGTATGATCTGGGAGTACCCGATGAGATGATTGCCTTTGATGATTTTGGATCATAAATATAGAAGCCCCTTAACTGGGGCTTTTTTTATGGAGTTAAGTGAGTGATCGCCGCATCGCGATGCTTTGTTTAAATAGGAAGTATGATCTTTTGCACCCCTTATGTGATAGTGTCATACGCGTAGATGAGGATTAACTAAAATTATTTATGTTTGGCTTTTGAAGTGCTTAGTCATAAACAATACGAAATGAGCACTGTTATACACACGATGAAACTGGTCAGACAAATACTCTTCTCGTTGGTGCTCCTGATTATTCTGGGGCATTCTTCACTGGCACATTCTCATGAACGGTGTGTAAGTTTCCAGCAGATTGAAGCGAGCGAAAAATCTGGGCTTCTGTATCTTTTAGAGGTCGTTATTGCGAGCAATACCGGTAGCTATCATTTAGAAGACTATCGGCACAAGAAAGCGGTTGTAAATTCATCAGCAACCGTTAAGAGCGCACCTGCTACTACCGCTTCTATTCCCGAAGAACCGCCTATTAGAGAGCGTTCCTGTATTTATCCGGTTTATACGTTCTCTTTTCGTCCAACGCTCCATTTTTATTCGGTTTACAGTTTACGAGGTTCACCCTGTTAAATACTAAGAGTCAATGCCTATATGTTTTTGTAGGTAGGAGATTTAAATAGGTGTTTAGAATCTTGTTTGCTATACAAACCTTGCTAATAAATTGCAGCGCGCAAGGTGTAAATCGAAAAGTATGCTTAGTAAAATGATTGAATATAGCGTCAGGCATAAACTGATCGTTATATTGTTTACCTTGACCATTGTTGGGGCAGGGATTTATTCTATTGTCAATATTCCCATTGGGGCCGTGCCCGATATTACCAATAATCAGGTGCAGGTTATTACAACTTCCTCCAACCTTTCCACGCAGGAAATTGAGCAGTTTATTACGGCTCCTGTAGAATTGGAGATGGCTAACCTACCCGGTGTCGAAGAAATACGATCAGTTTCAAAATTTGGATTGTCAGTTGTAACTGTTGTGTTTAACGATGAGATTGGTACTTTCTTGCCGCGTCAGCTGATTGCAGAGAAGATAAAATCTGCATCAGCCAATATTCCTCCTGGCTTTGGCGAACCCGAGATGGGCCCTATTACAACCGGACTCGGGGAGATCTACCAATACGTACTGGATGTAAAGCCCGGCTACGAAGAGCGCTATTCGGTAATGGATTTGCGTACCATCCAGGATTGGATTGTTGCGCGGCAGTTATCAGGCATCGATGGCGTGGTTGAGGTCAATAGCTGGGGAGGCTACCTCAAACAGTTTGAAATAGCGGTTAATCCTGCTCAGCTTGCCAGTCTGGACATAAGCCTGATGGATGTGTTTACCGCCCTTGAAGCCAACAATAGTATATCGGGGGCTTCATACATCGAGAAAAACAATCAGAGCTATTTTATCAGGGGTGATGGCCTGGTCAAATCCATTGATGATATTCGACAGATTGTGATTAAGACCCGTAATGGCATTCCGGTGCTTATCAGCCATGTGGCAGATGTCAATCTCGGGCATGCCAATCGCTATGGCGCCATCACAGCCAATGGAAGCGGCGAAAAAGTGTTGGGCCAAATCATGATGCTGAAAGATGCGAACTCTAAAGAGGTGATTAAGGCGGTTAAACAGCGTGTGGAAGAAGTGCAGTCGAGTTTGCCCGAGGGTGTTTTTATCAATCCTGTGTTGGAGCGAAGCGAGCTAATCGGTAAAACAACACTTACTGTGGTTGAGAACCTGGTGTTTGGTTGTATTATCGTTATTTTCATCGTTTTTCTAATTCTGGGGAATATTCGTTCAGCTTTGGTCATTGGCTCCATGATTCCGCTATCCTTGTTGTTTACCTTGTCCATGATGTATGTATTTGGTGTGGATGCCAATCTGATGAGTCTTGGGGCCCTGGATTTTGGTATTATTATCGATGGAGCGGTTATTATTGTTGAGTTTATAGTTATTCAGCTCACCAAAAAAAGAGGTGCTTTTGCCAAAGGTTCGCTCAGTGACAAGCAATCCTTAATGGATGACCTCACTTTTAAAGGTGCTTCTAAAATGATGAATTCGGCCATTTTTGGTCAAATAATTATTCTGATTGTGTTTATTCCTATTTTGGTGCTCACCGGTGTGGAAGGGAAAATGTTTCGCCCCATGGCCCTGTCTTTTAGCTTTGCCATCATAGGAGCGATGATTTTAGGCTTAACATGGTTGCCCGTAGCTGCATCTTTGTTTCTAAAACCCGAAACCACTAAAAAAAATAAATTAACCCGTTTGTTGATGTCGGCAGCTTATCGTTCTTACGAACCGGTTATCAGGTGGGCTTGCTGCCATAAGAAAGCGGTACTTGGTTTCTCACTGATGGCTTTGATTGGCACTGGTATCCTGTTTGCCCGCATGGGGGGCGAGTTTGTTCCAACACTTGATGAAGGGGATTTTGTTATTCAGCCGGTATTAAAAACGGGAACGTCTTTATCCAAAACCATCGATATGACGACCCGCATGGAACAGATTTTAAAGAATAAGTTTCCTGAGGTGAATCAGATTGTCTGTCGCATTGGTGCCGCAGAAGTACCAACCGATCCCATGTCGATGGAGGAGATTGACATGATTATCAAGCTACACCCTAAAAGTGAATGGACCTCGGCCGATTCCAAGGAAGAGCTGGCTGAGCAATTCAAGGAAGCCCTATCTGTTATTCCCGGTGTTGAATATGAGTTTACGCAACCTATTGAGATGCGATTCAATGAGCTAATAACTGGGGTGAGAGCAGATATAGCAGTTAAAATATTTGGAGAAGACTTAACTTATCTGGATGCGAAAGCCAACGAAATAAAGCAACTTATTGAAGGAGTACCGGGGGCGGCTGATATTATCCTCGAGAAAACAGTAGGTCTGCCGCAAATGAGTGTGGAGTATAACCGTAGTAAAATAGCCTATTATGGTGCCGATATCGCTGCGCTTAACCGGTACCTCACTATGGCTTTTGGAGGTGAAACAACAGGTGTTGTATTCGAAGGCGAGAAACGTTTTGACATGGTGGTACGCCTGCCTGAGCAAAGTCGCAAAGAGATGGCGGATATTGAGAACTTGCTGGTGCCATTGAATAACGGGCATCAGGTGCCACTGAAAGAGTTGGCTACAATTACCATTGGCCAGGGGCCAGCTAAAATATCGAGGGAGAATACAAGCCGGCGTGTGGTGGTGAGTGTGAATGTGCGCAACCGCGATTTAAAATCAGTAGTGGCTGACATCGATCGACTGATTAAGGAACAGGTGACCTTACCTCCGGGCTATTATATTCAAATTGGGGGACAGTTCGAAAACTTGAAAAACGCCAGTAGAAGACTGCTTTTTGCAGTGCCTTTAGCCTTGGCGCTAATATTTATTTTTCTGCACTTTGCATTTAACTCTTTGCGCGATGCCTTCCTTATTTTTACGGCAGTACCCTTGTCCACCGTTGGTGGTGTTGTGGCGCTATGGCTCAGAGATATGCCTTTTAGTGTTTCTGCAGGAATTGGGTTTATTGCCCTGTTTGGAATAGCCGTCCTCAACGGAATTGTGTTAATCGAGCACCTCAAAGAGTTAAAGCTCAATGGCAATACTAAAGATACACGCACATTAATTATTCTGGGAACAAAAAATAGGTTGCGCCCCGTTATGCTCACGGCTTCTGCAGCAGCTATGGGATTCTTGCCAATGGCCATTTCAACAGGTGCTGGGGCCGAAGTACAGCGCCCACTGGCAACGGTTGTTATTGGCGGATTGGTTACGTCCACAATTTTAACCATGGTGGCTTTGCCACTGCTGTTTGAAATATTCTACAATGTGAAGCGCATTAGTCTGTTTCCTTTTCGGATAATCAGAAAAGGGGCCGTCTCGTTAGCACTCCTTTTTATGGCAGGTAGTTCTGTATGGGCCCAAAGTGATCGTTCTGGCGATGTTAGTTTGGAGCAGGCGGTGGCAATTGCCCTCGAAAACAACCAACAGCTGGGCGCCTATCAGCTGCGGATTGAAGAAAGCGAGCACCTGGCAGCCACTGCATTTGCAATTGATAAAACCATGCTCTACTATGAGCGGGATGCAAACAATATCGCCGCCAATGGTCATCCCTTAAATGTGCTGGGAGTGGAGCAAAGTTTTAGCTTTCCAACCGTTTACGGTACACAAAAGAAAGCGAACAATATTCGCACTCAGTTGGTTGAAAAGGACTACCAAAAGCAGAAGCTTCAGGTGGTGAAAGAGGTGTCGCAGGTGTATTATGCCATCGTGTATTTGCAAAACCGAAAAGAGCTTCTGGTGCAGGTGGACAGTGTGTATGCCGATTTTTCTGCAAATGCTGAAGAGCGGTTTTCTATGGGAGCCATCAGTCAGGTCGAAAAATTAAATGCACTGGCTAAGCATCAGCACATAAGAACCATTGTAACAAAACTGAATTATGATTTAGACATTGCCGGGGAGCAATTTAATAAACTACTGCAGACCGACAGTGTGCTTACAGTGCCTCACCAGCCTCTTCAATTACTAGAACTCCGGGCTTTTCATCCCGAGCAGAGCATCGAGTTGGCTAAGCTGGTGCAGCAGGAACAGCACCAAAATGTGCTGTTGCGTGTTGAGAAACACAAGTTGTTGCCCGATATTTCGCTGGGCTATTTTAATGGTACCAACTCACAAGCGGGAGCCGAGCATTATTCTGGTGTTTACGCTGGTGTATCCATACCTTTGTTTTTTGGAGAACAACGAGCCCGAATCAAAGCGGGTAAGATAGGAGTTCAAATTAGTCAGAAGATGCAGGCCCATTACCGACGTTCGTTAACCACCAGTTACCGTAACCTGCAGTCGGAGCTGCTTAAATACCAAAAAGCAATTAGCTATTACGAAGAGACAGGAATGACTTTGAGTCATGAACTGCTAAAAACAGCCCATATGAGTTATGAGCTAGGTGAGATGAATGTTTTGGAATTCATCATGACTGTGGAGAATGCCTTACAGTTGATGCAGGATTATTATGAGAATATTTACAAGTACAACAACCTGGTGCTGGAACTCAACTACCTTCAGTAAAATGTTATTTTATTCAATCAGACGACATATCATGAAACAGTTTATAATAAAATCAGCCTTATTCATCAGTCTTACCTTAACCGTTTTGGCGTGTTCTTCCTCAGGCGGACAAACTAATAATGAGGCAGAGAATCAATCGGAGTTCATTGAACTCACCAGACAGCAGTTTGAAACTGAAGCAATGAAAATTGCGTCCCCCACACAGATGCTGTTTAAGTCGGGTATAAGTGCCAACGGGTATATCTGCGCGCAGCCCAATGGGGTGGCACAAGTAAATTCGATTTTGCCGGGGCGGGTGGAAGCCGTTTATGTAACACTTGGGCAAAAGGTGCGAAAGGGCCAAAAGCTGGCTTTGATATCCTCATCTCAACTAATCGATTTGCAGCAACACTACCTGAGAGCTATTGCGCTAAGGAAGAAGCTTACAGCCGATTATGCTCGAATAAAGGAGCTTTATAAAAGCAATATTGGCAGTGAGAAGGAGTTCTTAATGGTTGAGAGTGAGTACCGTTTGGTAGTAGCCGATTACAATGCCCTTAGCTTGCAACTAAAACGATTGAATCTGGATCTGGAGGCCATTGGCGCAGGTAATATTGTTGACAGTTACTGTTTGATAGCCCCCATCGAAGGGGAATTGACACAGTTGAATGTGGTGCTTGGAGATGGTATTGAAGTGCAGGAGAATATTGCCGAAGTAATAGATACGAAGCGTTTGCAGCTGAGTCTGTCAGTTTTTGAAAAGGACATGCCCTTTGTTAAAACCGGCAGTCCGGTTGTATTTCAGGTGGTGAATAAGGCCCAGGAAATGTATACAGGACAGCTCACCGCTATTGCCAGACGAGTTCAGGAGCACTCTAAGTCCATTGAATGCCGGGCTTCGATTGCGCCGGAAGATATGCAAGAGTTCGTTTATAAAGCATATGTTAAGGCACAAATCATCACCAGCCAGAACGACGGCCTGGGGCTGCCCGAAGAAGCGCTCGTTAAACTTGGGGGTGATAGCTATTATTTCGTTGTGAAAAAGCAGAATGAACAACTGTATTTTCTGGAAAAGAAAAGGGCGATTATTGGCGATAGCTATAATGGATTTGTGGAGGTACAAAACGCGCTGGCAAACGAGCAGGTAATTGTGAGCGGGGTGTACAATCTTCAGGTGGACTAACAGATGTGAAAAATAGTGGGCTGGTTTGGGATTTAAGAAGGTATTTTATCAAATTTGTTCAATAAAACAGAAGATGATGCGAGAAACGCTTAATGTATTTGTGGGTACCTTGTTAGTACTTGGCTTGTTTGCCTGCCAGCCTAAAAAAGAATATGTCCGCAATGAGGGCCTTATTTTTGGCACAATTTACCATATAACCTATGAAGCTTCGGAAGATTTATCCGACACCATTCAGAGTACCTTAAATGCCTTTGACTGGTCTATGTCCACCTATAAAGAACAGTCGGTTATCAGTAAAATTAACCGAAACGAGTCGAATGAGACAGATGTGTATTTTCGGACGGTGTTTAACGCTGCGAAAGAAATAACAGCTGCCACCAATGGAGCTTTTGATATGACTGTTGCACCACTGGTTAATTTATGGGGCTTTGGCTTCTCAAAAAAAGACAGTGTTACAGAGGCCGCCATTGATTCCATCCGGAATTTTGTAGGTATGGACATGGTGCACCTCGATGGAACACGACTGGTTAAGGATAAGCCCGAAATAATGCTGGATGGCAGCGCCATAGCCAAAGGATTTGCTGTGGATGTAGTGGCAGCTTTACTGGAAAGTATGGCTGTAGAGAATTACATGGTGGAAATTGGCGGAGAAATGCGGGTGAAAGGCCGCAATCCGGAGCACGTTAACTGGCGCGTGGGCATTGATAAGCCCATTGATGATCCACAGGTGCAAAACCGACAGTTACAGGAGATCATTAGTATTTCCAATGTGGCCTTGGCATCCTCTGGCAATTATCGGAACTTTTATATTAAAGACGGGAAAAAATATGCACATACCATCAGTCCGTTTACTGGCTATCCGGTTGATCACCAGCTTTTAGGTGTGTCTGTATTGGCAGATAATTGCATGATGGCCGATGCTTATGCCACTGCTTTTATGGTGCTGGGCTATGAAAAAAGTCGGGCCATTGTTGAAGCACATCCCGAGCTGGAAGCATATTTTATAATGAATGGCGATAACAGTGAGTATGTTATTGAAATGACAGAAGGCTTTTCAAAATATGTTATCGATAAATAAAAGGTAAGCTATAAAAAGATTGGGTTATAAAACAAGCATGAGCAAGGAGGTTGTTCTTTAAGGAACAGCCTCCTTGTTAATTGTTTAGCAACTGGTAGTCTGGCTCTCAAATTCGCCATCTAGCTTAAGCGGTTTAATTTTAAAGGCTTCTTTTCGTGCAAGCTTATCCTGTGTGGTTGCACAATAAATACCTTTATCGTTGAGCGCTTTGTTGCCACCAATATGCGAGTTGGGGAATTTACCGTTTTTTTGCAGCAGAATGCGAATAGACATCAGCACAAACACAATTCCCATTAAAACAATGCTTAGTATTAAAACCGGCCACATAATCTTTCCCTTTTATTAATTCGGTACAAAAGTACTAAAATTTACTATTAGGCAAACAAACGAGCCGCTTCATATGTTTGATAGGTGCCCAATAAATAATGGCACAATCTTGCTAGATTTGTGTTCAGCAACTAAAAACAGTAAAGATTATTTATATGTCTGTAAATGAAAGTGAACTTAGCTTTGCTGAGTTTAAAAAAGAAGTGATTACCGACTATAAAATTGCCTGCGTGAGTCGCAATATGAGCCTTTTGGCCCGTAAAGAGGTGCTTGGAGGCAAGGCAAAATTCGGAATTTTTGGTGATGGCAAAGAAATCCCCCAGATTGCCATGGCCAAACAGTTTAGAAAAGGAGACTGGCGTTCGGGCTATTACCGCGACCAGACCTTTATTCTAGCTGCAGGCATGATAACACCCAAAGAGTTTTTTGCCCAGCTATACGGAGAAACCAACACTCAGCTGAATCCGGATAACGGAGGACGCTCCTTTAATAATCATTTTGGCACACGCCTGATTGATGAAAATGGTAACTGGAAACGCTTGACCGATATCAAGTGTACTTCATCTGATATTTCACCAACAGCGGGTCAAATGCCGCGTTTGGTTGGTTTGGCGATGGCCTCTAAATTATACCGTAATAATCCCGAGCTCAGGCAATTCGAGCAGTTTAGTATAAATGGAAACGAGGTGGCCTTTGGGACTATTGGTGATGCCAGTACGTCCGAAGGGCATTTTTTTGAAACGCTAAATGCCGCCAGTGTTTTGCAAATTCCTATGGCGGTATCTGTTTGGGACGATGGCTATGGCATCTCCGTTCCTAAAAAGATGCAGACCACAAAGGAGAGCATCAGTAAAGCTTTAAAAGGGTTCGAAAAAGGACCAAAGGATAAAACAGGCATGCTCATTTACACTGCTAAAGGATGGGATTATGCCGGATTGTGTCAAATGTATGAAGAGGGCATACGGCGCTGCCGCGAAGAGCATGTGCCGGTATTGTTCCATGTCGAAGAATTGACGCAGCCCGTAGGCCATTCAACCAGTGGTTCTCACGAACGCTATAAAACAGAAGAGCGATTGGAGTGGGAAAAAGAGCACGATGGCCTGCTGCAAATGCGTAAATGGATGCTTGAAATTAAGCTGGCTTCTGCTGAAGAGCTGGATGCGATAGAGGAAGAGGCTGTTGTTGAGGTGAAGGCTGCGCAAAAAGAGGCTTATAAGGACCTGATGGACGCCTTTAAGTCTGAACGTCAGGAGCTGCTGGACATTATAACCCGTAAAAACTGTGTTTGTAATGAAATAAAGCAGGAAAAGATTGATGGAATTGTGACTGAGCTAAAGTCCAGTATGTCACTCAACCGAAAAGGGATATTGAGTGCCGCCCGAAAGGTCTTACGTCATTATTGTTCAGCGTGTGAAAAGCCGAACAGCATGAAGGCACAACTCAAAGAGTGGGTGCAAAAGTACTATGCTGAAGGGCAGGAGAATTATAGTAAATGGCTGTATTGTGAGGATGATAATTCGGCCCTGAAAGTCACACCGGTGGCCCCCGAATTTGAAGGTGATGCGTCAACTGTTCCCGGGCGAGAAATTTTACGGGATAATTTCGACTATATTTTTGCGAATAATCCCAAAGTAATCACCTTCGGTGAAGATACCGGCTTTTTAGGTGGTGTTAATCAAACCCTGGAAGGGATGCAGGCCAAGTATGGCGAATTGCGTGTTCGTGACACCGGGATTCGCGAAACCACCATCCTTGGGAAAGGGATCGGTATGGCCCTGCGTGGACTAAGACCCATTGCCGAAATTCAATACTTCGATTACTTGTTGTATGCATTGCAAACCATGAGTGATGACCTGGCAACTACGCGTTATCGGACTAAAAATGGACAAAAAGCACCGCTGATTGTTCGTACGCGAGGGCACCGTCTGGAAGGCATCTGGCACAGTGGCTCTCCATTAAGTATGGTCATTAACTCCATCCGTGGGGTGTATGTCTGTGTTCCCCGGGATATGACGAGGGCTGCAGGCTTCTATAACACCTTGCTGGCGGCTGATGATCCAGCCCTGGTGATTGAACCCTTAAATGGCTATCGCCTGCGCGAAAAGCGCCCCTCTAACATTGGGGAGTTTAAAATACCTTTGGGGGTTCCTGAAATCATTCAGGAGGGAACGGATGTGACTTTGGTGACCTATGGTTCGTGTGTGCGAATAGCGCAGGATGCCGTTAATCAGTTGGCCGAGATTGGTGTGTCGGTGGAGCTGATTGACGTACAGACGCTTTTACCTTTTGATATCAATAAAATCATCTTCGAATCAGTTAAAAAAACCAATCGGGTAGTATTCTTCGACGAAGATGTGCCGGGTGGAGCAACGGCTTATATGCTTCACAAAGTGGTTGAAGAGCATGGTGCTTTCTACCATTTGGATGCATCACCAAAAACGGTGACAGCTAAAGATCACCGTCCGGCTTATGGTACCGATGGTGATTACTTCAGTAATCCCAATGCCGAAGACGTATACGAAACAATATATGCTTTAATGGCAGAATTTGATCCTAAACGGTTTCCTGCCATCTATTAAACAAAAAAGCTGTCAGTGTAATACTGACAGCTTTTTTGTTTGTTCTATACCCGTCTGCCCTTAAAGCGAATAAATGCATAAAGTATACCTGCAGCAATCAGGTAGGATATTATAATTGGGAAGCCAAATGCCGATGGTAAGGTTCCTGCCAGCAATGCCACGCCACCTACGAGCAAAGCGTACGGCATTTGTGTGCGAACGTGGTGAATGTGGTTACACGAACAAGCCAGAGAGCTAAGAATGGTGGTATCGGATATTGGCGAGCAATGATCACCCAAAACAGCCCCGGCTAATACCGTTGAAACGGCATTGTAAAAAAGTGGTAGTATGTCTTCTGTATTCATGCCTGACTCCAGGCCTATCTTCCAAATAGCCGGTAGTACCAGCGGGTAAATTATCGCCATTGTTCCCCAGCTCGAACCAGTGCTGAATGCGATAATGGCTGAGAAAACAAACGTCAAGGCAGGTATAAACTGCGGACTTATATTGATGTTTGTTAAAAGGCCTGTAATAAACTCTGCAGTATGTAAATGCTCAGTTAATAGGGCCAGTGACCAGGCTAGTGAAAGTATTAATATGGCATGAAACATAGTTTTAAAGCCATTGATAAGTCCGTCAATACTTTCTTTTAAATTGAGAATGCGCTGTGATGTCGTTAAAAGTAATGCGGCAAACACACCTGCCAGCGAGGACCATATCAGAGCATTAAAAACATCGGCATCACCAATGGTTGTTGACAGTTTGCTGGTGAAATTTATGTTTTGGTTGCCCCATACTTCCGGATTCCAGCCTGTGTAAATTAAGCCCGCGATAGTTCCTAACACCACAATGAGTACAGGGATAACAGCGTTAAACCATCTTGGAGTTACATCATCCGCCATTTCCAGTTCCTTCATAATTTGAGGCGAGCGCTTTTTCTTATCTGTTATCTCAATCTCTGAAAGTTTGGCTTGTTTTTCGGCTTTGTACATTGGCCCAAAGTCGCGTTTTTGCCATATTAGCATTGGCACAAACAACAAGGTTAGCAAGGGGTAGAACGAGTACCTTAACGATTCAAGAAATACCGAATAGGCTGAAGCCTCCAGCCCAATTTCGGCAATACCTTGCTGGATGTAGCTGAGCTCAGCACCAATCCAGGTGGTGATAAAAGCAATGGCAGCAATGGGCGCCGAAGTGGAATCGACCAGGTAGGCCAGCTTTTCGCGCGATATTTTAAGTTTATCGGTTATCGGCCTCATGGTGTTGCCTACTACCAGGGTATTGGCGTAGTCATCAAAGAAAATAAGCAGCCCCATCAGGTAGGTAATTAACTGGCCGGAACGGCGGTTATTCGCATATCTCGAAAGAATATTCACCACACCCTTCATGCCTCCGTTGAGCGAAATGAGCGTGACCATGCCTCCAATGAGCATGCTGAAAATAATGATGGAAAGGTGTTCCTGACTCAGCAGCGCATGCATCAGGTAGGTATCGATAATGGCAAAGGCACCTTTGAATATGGCTGCGAAAAACCCAACACCGGCATATTTATAAATTACAGATGTTCCTATAAGGAGTCCGATAAACAGCGAAGAAAATACCTCCTTAGTGATAAGTGCCATCAGAATGGCAATTAAAGGGGGCAGAATGGATAACCAAAGAGGAATCGGGTTAACAGGCCTCTTTTCACTGTGGCTCCCCTGTATGAGTTGAACCTCGGTGGCTTGGTCGAATGTGTACTCACAATACAACCCTTCATCATCGCTCTGAATTACTTGCTGAACACCGTCAATGATTACAACAGGTTCAATAACTTGTTCGGCTGGTTCTTGCTGAATCCGTATGGTTGCTGATACGTGCTTCATAACAGCGGGAGGCAATTGCAGGTGCGTGGTTTGCTCACCGGCTGCCTGTATAGAGGTTAACGGAAATAAAAGGCAAAGGGTACTGATTAATAATTGCTTGATAAATGGCTTCAACGGCATATTACTTGATTTTACTAATGTATAAGATTAACACGCTCTAGATAGGGTTACGTTGATGTCAAAAACTTAGCTTAATCGGCTGCAAAAATACATTTAAATGCTTGTAATCTCTTAATATATGTATTAAATTGATGTCAAAGGCTAGTAAATTAAGCTGTTAGCCAGACCAGGATGGCTGTATATGCCGCATTATAATTGAGATTTGTCCCAATCTAACCAGAGTGTTAAAATTTAAAATAGTACATTTAAAGAGCTGCTTTCAAGATGTTGTAATTTGTGATCAGCTGCATTGGGAGAATGAAAAAAGTAATTGTAAAGATGAAAAGTTTGGATTTTGACATATTTAGAGGACAGAAGCCGGGACTTAAACCAGCTAAAGGACGAATACTCATTGCTGAACCTTTTTTACAGGGGCCATATTTTAACCGGTCCATAGTGTTTTTAACAGAGCATGGTGATGATGGTGCAGTTGGTTTTGTGCTAAATAAGTCATCTGATTTATATCCTGATGAGGTGATTGAGGACTTGTTTAACTTTAAAGGAGAGCTGTATGTTGGGGGCCCCGTATCGGCCAATACACTTTATTTTATCCATACCTTGGGAGATAAAGTGCCCGATGCTGTTCAGATTACCGATTCGCTGTATTGGGGAGGTGACTTTGAGGTCATCAAAAATTTGGTGAATACCGGATTGGCCGATCACACTCAAGTGAAGTTTTTTGCCGGATACTCGGGGTGGGCACCCGGACAGCTGGAAGGTGAGATTGATGAAAACTCATGGATAGTGGCAGATGTAGATGCCGATATGATTATGGATGAGGATGTGGATCACATCTGGAAGCAGGCCATGGAAAGTTTAGGAACCGTTTTTAAAGCCTGGACTAACTTCCCGGAAAATCCCGCATATAATTAGATACCTTCTGATTGAGGAGATGGTTAAGTTCTTTCGTTAATTTACAATAGTACCGCTTGTCGTTTAGCCCAACCACCCATTGTATGCCTTGAACGGCATTGCTTAAAAATATTTCATCAGCAGATAAAAGCGTGTTCAAATCGGTGCCGCTTACTTCCTGCAGGGGCCAATGGTTTTCTCTTAACAAACGGATTATTTGTTTGCGCATTACCCCATCAACACAACCAGAGGAGCGCAGAGGGGTGAAAAATGTTTCGTTTTTTATCCAGAACAGGTTCGATGCAAGCCCTTCAATAATTTGGTTTTTCTCATTCATTATGAGCACATCATCCTTTCCTTGCTGACTTTTAAATAATCCGGCAAGAACAAACAATAAGGCATTGGCTGTTTTATAATGACAAAAGCTGGTGAGTGGTTTTTTTTCTTCATCAAATACATCAACCAAAAGGCCCTTGGCATTTAGTTCGTAGTGATGGGTGGTTAAAGGAGCCACTTCTATCAGGTAATTGATTTTGTTGCTGAGGGGGGTGTATAAACCGCCATCTTCTCGAAACACTGTTAAGCGGGTTCGCACATCCCCAAAGAGACGGTTCTTTTGAATTAAACTGCTTATTTGTTCCTCTACTACCCGGGCCGGAGGAAGACTTTTTATATCCATTTTCAGCAGGCTCATTCCGTTGATGAGACGCTGGTAATGATCAGAGAACCAGGCGGGCCGCTGATGCATGCAGCGAATGGTCTCGAACAGGGCATCACCGTACCTGAATGCTCGGTTGCTAATACTCAGCGATGCCCTGGTATCTAATTGTTTAATGCCATTTAAAATAATGTACATGAACGCTTATTTCACTGTTGGATGATGGTTTCACAAACAGGAATAATCGACGTGTTTTTGTCAATTTTAAAGCATTGTTTCAACCCTGCTGTTTCACCTGCTGCGATGTCTCGTTCCGAATCGCCAATTAAAAAGGACTGTTTAGGGTCGATGTGATGCTCTTCAATGGCCTGAAAAATCATTCCGGCTTTTGGCTTGCGGCATTCGCAGGGCGCTACGCTATCGTGGTGCGGGCAATAATAGATATCAGTAATGCGAATGTTATTGTCGAACATTTCCTGAAGGAAATGGCCATGGATAATTTCCACATCATCTTCGGTATACTCTCCTTTGGCAATGCCTCCCTGATTGGTAATGACAATCATTTTATAGCCGGCAGCCTGGAGCATTTTTAAGCCTTCAATGATGCCTTTGTTTAGTTTAAAATCTTTGACTTTATAAATGTAGTAATGGCCTTCATCGTTATTAATAACACCATCTCTATCAATAAAAACTGCTTTTTGACTCATGCTTAAAAAATAGCTAATAATTCGTTAAAGAAATGTCCCAGCAATGAGGGATTCAATAGTATCGGAAATACAAAACCATAAACGGCACCCCAAAAGTGGGCGTCATGGCCTATATTATCAACGTTACGTTTTGACATAATTCTGGAATAGACCAGGTAGCCTATACCAAGCACAATGCCGGGAATGGGAATAAAATATAAATAGATAATCCTGAACGGATCGTATAATATACTGGCAAATACAACTGCTGAAACGGCGCCGGAAGCACCAATGGCATTGTAGTTATAATTATTTTTTTCTTTGAAGTACGAAAAGGTGCTTGATGCCACTATAGCTGAAAAGAAGAAAACCAAAAATACAATGCTGCTGTTTCCCGGTAAGCTACGCATAAAATAGTAGATCACCGCCTTGCTAAACGACCACAACACAAACATGTTGATTGCTAAATGCACCCAGTCTGCATGAAAGAAACCGTGGCTAATCCAACGGATATACTCTTTACGGTTTTTTATTTGCCAGGCGTTAAACTGGTATTTATAGATTAGCTCGGGCCGGCTAAAGCCCGCTATGCTGATTAAACTGATAACGATAATAATAATAACTCCAATATTCATATGTAACTCTTTAATAAAGCCAACATTGTGCTGGACGATTAGTTCATGATTTTAAAAATCAGCTCTTTTAAAAGTTCACCCGACTCGGTGGTGGCACTTCCAAAGCCTTTTGATTTCATGTCGTATTCACGAATAAGACTAATTATTTGAACAACCTTTCGTGCCGGATAATGACGGGCACCCGTGGTGTAATCAGCCACAAAAAAAGGATTGATTTTTAAAGCCGAAGCTACGGCATTTTTTGACTTGTCGGGCAGGTAATAGTAGGCTAATAGTTTTTGAAAGTACCCAAAAAGGGTAACGGTGGTCATTTGAATTGGATAGGCCTTCGGATTTTTGCCAAAAGCCAATATAATTTTATTGGCTTTGGCAATGTCCTTATTTAAAACAGCTTTTTGAAGTTCAAAATTGTTGTAATCTTTGCTGACACCGATGTTTTTTTCGATGTGCGCTGAATTGATCTGTTGCACCGAGGCGCCAATAGCCAGCTCCAGCTTATCCAGCTCGTGTGCAATCTTGGATAGGTCACTGCCTAGAAACTCGGTTAATAAGGCAGAGGCTTTTGGCTCAATGGATTTTCCTTTAGACTGGAGGTAAGTGCTGATCCACTGCGGAACTTGATTGTCGTATAGCTTTTTCGACTCAAAGAGGAGCCCGTTTTTAGCTACACTCTTATAAAATTTTTTGCGCTTATCCAGTGTTTTATAGCGATAGTTAATTACCAGAATTGTTGACTTGAGCGGGTTGTTGGCATATACTTCCAAATCTTCAATCTTGGGTATGTTTTGAGCTTCTTTGACAATAATCACCTGGTATTGCGACATCATGGGAAAACGACGGGCAGCGTGGATAATTTCTGTCGTATCCACATCCTTGCCATACATCACTGTTTGATTGAAGCCTTTTTCCTCATCTGTCAATACAGTATTGGCAATGTAGTTAGTTATTTGATCAATAAAATAGCCTTCATCCCCCATTAAAAAATAGATAGGACGATAGGTTTTTTGTTTCAGCTCTTGTATTATTTGCTCAAAAGTCATTTAACTTCTTTGTTAACTATCAAACTTCAGGTGCTTCACCGATTTTCCATTATTCATGATGGTTGACAAGGCTTTAACACCTAATCGGATATGTCTTTCCACATAGGTTTCGGTCACCACCTTATCGCTTTCAGAGGTTTTTACCCCGGTTGAAATCATCGGTTGATCGGATACCAGCAGCAGGGCGCCTGTTGGAATATGGTTATAGAAACCGACTGTAAAAATAGTCGCTGTTTCCATATCAATGGCCATCGCGCGGGTTTTTTCCAGGTATTTTTTAAAGCGCTCATCATATTCCCATACCCTTTTGTTGGTTGTAAATACGGTTCCGGTATAGTAGTCGAGCTCATTATCCCTAATAGCACTGGATACAGCTCTTTGAAGACTAAAGGCTGGCAGGGCCGGAATTTCAGGCGGCAGGTAATCATCAGAGGTTCCGTCGCTGCGGATAGCTGCAATGGGTAAAACAAGGTCGCCCAGTTGATTCTTCTTTTTCAGACCGCCGCATTTCCCCAAAAACAGGACAGCTTTGGGGGCTACGGCACTTAGTAAGTCCATCATGGTGGCAGCATTAGGACTCCCCATACCGAAGTTAATAATGGTAATGCCATTGGCGCTGCAGTTAGGCATGTTGCCGTTGCGCCCAACAATTGGAGCATTGTACCATTCAGAAAATAACTCAACGTAATGATTGAAATTAGTGAGTAGAATATATGGCGTAAACTCTTCCAGCTTTCTGCCGGTGTAGCGTGGCAGCCAATTATCTACAATCTCTTTTTTAGTTTTCATGAGAATAAAATTTTAAGGTTAAGTGCGGTAGCGGTGTCGCCTGGCACGATGGGAATAAAGTGCGAATAGCAGAATTTTATTCTTCACGCTAAGGTAACTTTTTCTGATGAAATTGATTTATTTTGTTGAAAAAATAGGGATTCATGCAGCAACTTAATCTACCTCCGGCCCAGCTACGAACCAGGTCGACTGAAAACAGGATACAGGTATTCGATGAGGTACGAAAAAAGTACGTGGTTTTAACGCCTGAAGAGTGGGTGAGGCAGCATTTTATTCATTATCTGGTTAAACATTTAAATTATTCGCCCGGATTGGTGGCTGTTGAAATACCTGTTAAAGTAAACGGTTTGAGTCAGCGTGCCGATATTGTGCTTTACAACAAAAAGGGCAAGCCGGTTGTTATCGTGGAGTGCAAAGCCCCTGATGTGCCGGTCACCCGGCGGGTGTTTAACCAGGCAGCCCGATACAATACGCAGCTTAAGGTCGATTATCTGATTGTTACCAATGGGTTACAGCATTATTGCGCACGCCTACTCGATGAACAAGGTAATTATGAGCTGCAAAATGCCATCCCCACTGCAGGAGATGTTTATTGATTAACTACTTCAGCAGCTGATAGAGGGCTTCATCAGTAAAGCCATCTTTTGTTTTTCGCCATTGCTTTTTGATCCCAACCAGGCTGAAACCTGCTTTTTCAAAGAGTGAAATACTGGCTCTGTTTTCTGTTGAAATATTTGCGTAAATCTGTTTAAGGCCCAGGTTATTAAAACAATAGTCACAAAACATGTTTAAGGCCTCGGAGGCATAGCCTTTCTGGCGATATTGCTGATGGATGATAATGCCCACACCCGCCCGCTGGTGAAACCCATCAAAATCAAACAGGTCAATCATGCCCACAACTGTTTTCGAGGGTTCAAGCTCAATAATAAGACGTAACTGCTTGGTTTGGAAAACATCCAGTTGAGCCTGCTCAATAAACTTTTTTAGTTGATGCCTAGAAAAAGGGGTGAGCGTATTGCTCACCTCCCATATATCCATATTATTTTCCCACTGATAGAGCAGATCTATATCTTCTGGTTCGAGTGCTCTTAACACCAGCTCCTCCATTTACATTATTTTTTTATTAGTTGATCATATTGCTTAATGTCGCGGATAAAGCTATCTGACCATAAACCGGTTTTCAGTACTTTTTCCTTGGCTTTGAGGCTGGCCTTGTAGCCTTTAAAAGTGCCGTATGAATACCGGTAGTTGCCATCTGTACACTTATACTCTTTAATCAGTTCTTGCTCTAAGTCTTTAAAAACCTTAAAGGAAGCAACCGGTTTTTTAAGCGTGAGGATTTGAACCGTATAGTAGGGAATTCCATCACTGGTGTCATATACATCAGGTTGGGCTTTAGCTGCAATGTCTGGTTCTTCCTCTGGAGGAATGGCCACCAGCATCACGTCATCTATATCAAATGCCTGACTCGTACTTTTATAAGTCATTTCCCTGGTTACATCGATGTTTTTCACCTTACTTTCAAAGCCTGCTCCTTTGTACTCGGCGGTGTAGCTTTTATCAGCCTCCAAAATTAGTAAATACTTTCCGGTTCCGGGGTGCGGTTTATATAAACCTATTGTTTCGTTGGTGTCTTTGGCCTTCACATCGATGACAACATTTTCAATAGGCGCTTCGGCAGTGGCATTCACGCAGCCTTTTATTACCACCAGTCGGTTAATTTCGGGCTCCTTATATTCAATCAGATAGATGTCTGATCCACCCAAATTATCATCGTAGCGGGCTGAGGCGTAGTAGGCAATATTTGGCATGGTAGTCGGAACAAAAAAGAAGTCATCGTCTGGCGTATTAATGGGATAGCCCATGTTAATAACTTCACCCCATTCGCCATTTTCATCCATTACCGAATAAAAAATATCGAACTGCCCCATTGAATTGTGTCCTTCAGAGCTAAAGTACATGACTTTACCATTGGGGTGGAGGATGGGTGTTCCCTCATCGTATGGTGTATTAAATGCTTTCATGTTTTCGGCTTTGCCCCATTCGCCATTGGGTAAGCGGCGCACCCTGTAAATATCGAAGCCACCCAATCCACCCGGGCGGTTACTGCTTACATAAATGGTTTGTTTATCAGCCGAAGTGGTGGCGTGAGTTTCTTCGTACTTCGAATTGATTGGGCTATCCATTTTTACTGGCTCGCTCCAGTTATCGCCATCGTAGAAGCAGGTGTAGAGGTTAGCTCCATCCACATCATTGCGAAACACGATTAGTTCAGTACCTTCCGGGGAGAGGCTTACACCGGCTTCGTGGCCTGACCGTCTGAAAAGCTCTTTTAAAGATTTTGCTTTTTTCCAGTTATTTTCTTCTTTATCAGAGGTGTAAATCCGCTCGGCATACTGTCCGTCATAAAGGAGTTCGCTATAGCTGGAGGCCCGGCGGGATGTGAAAAGCAGCAGGTTTTGATCGGCCGTAATTAAGGGACTGTGATCATCGTACTTAGAGTTAACGGTCGGCCCGAGGTTTTTCACCTTTAATTCTACCGGAGTTTTCATCAGCTCAATGGCATTTTGGCATATCTCTATTTCCCGTTGAGCTTCCTGCTTCAATTGTTCATCTTCAATGGGCAAAAGCTCAATGAGTTGTTGATAAGTTTCAATGGCTTTTTCGTGCTGAAGCAGGTACTGATGTGATTTGCCGATCGAAAGCTGAAGATCCACTCCTAAATCTCCTATTTTTTCATCTTCTTTAAGCAGGTGATAGGCTTTCTGAAAATAGATAATGGCCGTATCAGGGCCGTCGGAAGTGTTGAGGTAGCAGTTACCAAGATTGTATAGCGTTGGGATGTTGTCAGGTTCATCCTCCAATAGTTCGGAGAAGAGTTTAATGGCTCTGCTAAAATCTTCGTCGTCGGCAAATTTTATGGCCTCGTTAAATTTTTTATTGTTGTTTTTTTCATCTGATTGCGCCAGGTTTAGCTGAGCTATAAGCAGAAGAATTGTTACAAGGAGTGCATTTAATCGTATCATGCTATAGGTACTTAACGTTTGGTTTTCAATTGACTGTGCAAAATAGGTAAAAATGTGTGTTTATACAGGTCTGGTTTCTATTATTTTATGAATTGGCATCCAAAATTGACTGAATTAAGCTCTGTTACTGTTAATATTTCTTTTTGACAAGCATGGGATGCAGAAAAATGGCTTTTGTGCGGGATGTATAGTTAGCTTGGTAAGGAATCTCGATGTCTTTGGTGAGACGAATGGCGTCTGGTGTGTCAATGGTCATCTGGTAGCTAACACCGGTTGGCAAAATTAGGGTGTACTTGCCGGTGTCTGACTGTGGTCGGTAGGTGCCCATGAGCTGCCCATTTTCTTTTTTGTTAATGGTGATAACTGCAGAGGATGCCGGCTTGCCCTCTTCGGTAAATAAATAGCCGGCCACAACGGCCAATGAACGCTCATCATCTTCCGGAAATTCAATGATATAGAGATCGGTTCGCCCAAAACCCTCGTTTCTCTCAGAGGCAAAGTAAACCCGCTGACCATCTGTGGTTGGGAAGTAAAATAGATCATCGCCGGGAGTATTTATCGGGTAACCAATATTAATGGCTTGGCCCCAGTTTCCATTACTATCTTTTTCGCACTTAAAAATGTCGTAGCCTCCCATTGAGGTATGGCCCTCCGATGCAAAATAGAGTAGCTGACCATCGTAAGACAAAAATGGACTTTCTTCGTTGAGGGGTGTATTAATGGCATCGCTCAACCGCTTTGCTGGTCCCCAACTGCCATCAGGTAACTTTTGACATAGGTAAATATCCATCCCGCCGTAACCACCGGGCCGATTGCTGGTGAAAACAATGGAGTTGCCATCGAGCGAAAGACTGGCATGAGATTCTTCGTAACTGGAGTTAATAGGTTTGGTTAGTTTTTGGGGCGATGACCATTGGTCTTTATTCAATTCGCTGAGAAAGAGGTCACCATTACCTTCGTTGCGGTAAATAATTAAGGACTGACCATCGGCACTTAAACTGCAAGTAGCATCGTACTGATTGGTATTTAATTGACTGGTGCCTGGTGTGAAATCCCATTGGGAATCAGCCCATTGTCTGGCGTAGATGTTTTCTGGGGAAAAGGCGGTATCAGTGCCTTTCTGGTCACCTCTTTTTCGGTTAGAAGTAAACAACAGCAGGCTTTCGTCGCCTGATACTACCGGGCTGTGTTCATCGTAGCGGGAGTTGATGCTCTTCCCTAAATTAGTAATGCGAAAATGAACCGGATGTTTGCTTAGTTCAATGGCATTTTTGCAGTAGCTAATTTGTTGCCTGAGTTGTTCATGAATATCTGTTCTATTGGGTGGTACGGCCTTTTGTAATTGCTCAAAACGCTGCAAGGCCTTATTGAACTGCGATGATAGGTGGTAAGCTTGTCCTAAATGGTAGTTAGCACGTATGGCATGGTCGTTTTTTGATGAATAAAGTCCCAATTGCTTACTGGCATTGAGCAGTGGCGGTATAGCATCTTGAATGCGCCCGTCTGTATTTAACAGGCAAATGCCTTCGATGAGCTGTAAATAAGCATGGTTGGGATAGTTGATTTGTAGTTGCTGAATCTCTCTGATGGCTTGTGGGTAATTTTCTGCCATTATGAGGTTTTCAATAGGAATAAGATCCTTTTTTCGGGGCTTTTGGGCAGTGCTTTCGGTTGCGCTAAAGCAAAAGAAAGTTAAGGTAATGATGAGGTACCTGGTCATGATGAGGTTATTTGTCTTTGGCTAAAATAATCTCACTAAAATTGCAAAAATCATTATTGATAGACAAGTGAAAGCTGCAAATACTAATTTATTTCGTTGAGCTGTAGTTTATTTGAGGTGAATGACTTGGCCCTTTTGCCTAGCCTGCGCACAAATGATAAGACTTTTGTTGTCCTGTGTAATAAACGCATATTTACCCGGATGACTGGAAATTATTTCAATTGCCTGCTTGTAGCTGATGTACTTAAAATCAAATATCAGAAGCTGTGTGGCAGAGGGGATAAAATTGTCAGCCGCACGTCGTTCAACCTTACAGCCAAGCGCTGGCTCTATTGCGCTGTGCAGTGACTTATTTTCGGATAACAAGCAGGCCGATGAAAAAGAGGCTTTAATTTGAGACGAAGATTGAAATAACCTTATTTTGCTGCTTAAAATGCGCAGGTGTATAATCACTTTAATGCACAGCCATACAAGTGCATTTGTAATAAATGGTTTTTGTTTGAAGATGTGTTGTTGATAAAACAGCCACATCGCATGGTAAAAATGCCAGATTATGACTGGATTAACATTAGTGCTTTGGCCTTTAAAGTGGATGATAGAAGTGAGGGGGAAGTAAACATTAGTTCCATGCTTGGTTTTTAAACTGCAGGATAGATCAATGTCTTCGCCATACATAAAATAGGACTCGTTCAAAAGCGTTAGTTGGCCTTCATTATCTCGTGGAATAAGCAGAAAAGCTCCGGAAAGCACATCAATCAGATGAATATCGTCTTGGCTTAAATATCCACAATAGTACTTGGCAAACAGTTTAGATTTGGGGAAAAGTTGATGCGCGCCAATCAGTTTAAAAAAGGAGGTTTTTAAATCAGGAAATCCGCGTTTGGATTCTTTCAGGTAATGCCCGGTGCCGTCGATCATTTTAACGCCCAAGCCTCCTGTTTGGGGGTGTTGGCTGTAATATTCAAGCACTTTAATAAAAGTATCCTCAGCAACAATGGTGTCGGGATTTAACAACAGAGCGTATTGTCCGTTGGCGCATTTAAGGCCAAGGTTATTGGCTTTGGCAAAACCCAGGTTTGCTTGGTTGGGCAGAAGCCTGACGAACTTGTAATTAGTTTGTACCGTTGAGCGAAGGTGCTCATTGTTTGAGTTATCGATGAGAATAACTTCTGCACGCACTTTTTTAATGGCTTGTTCAACGGCATCCAGCGTTAGCTTGAGAAAATCAATCGCATGAAAACTAACTATAATAATGGATAATTCTATCTGGGGCTTACACATAACTTTAAACGGTCACTATTTAAGAACGTGCCTTTGATAGAATTGTTATTTGCCGCAGAAGATTGCCTGTAAAAAACCGCAAAAGGTTTTTCGCTGGGCTTTCAGATACCTTTTCTGATAGTTCTGAGTTTCCTCGTCAGTCGCATCTTTGTTAATCCATTGCCATATTTCTCCCCATCCCATAAAACCACCCACGTTGCGGTCGTCAATAAATAAATCGGCATTGACTTTTCGGCTGATGTGCTCATCAATCTCTTCTTCGGGGTGGGTGCGGTTGACAGCATAGAATTCAATACCATTTTTTCGGCAATACTCAACAGCATCCTCCAACTCTTTGCCTGTTCTAATGGTCCATAATATTAGCAGATGGCCTTTGCTTTGAAGTGCTTTTAGTGTTTCAAAGGCAAAAATTTTTTCTTTACCAATGGCAGGGTATTTATGTTCAACAATGGTTCCGTCAAAATCAACAGCTATTAGCATAAGTTAAGGTCATTAAGATTCGCTTGGGTCAATATTTAGTTCTTCAAAAATGTTATTTTTTTTCGGATAATTAAGTATCAGAAACAGGTAGACTAATCCAAAAGTCATAAGCTGATTTAAGTTGCCAGTGATTAAATAACTGAGCAGGCTAAGAAGAGAAATCCCTTCAAGTGTCATAATTTTAATGAAATACGACATGCGGTACTGTTGCATCTTTTTATCAGCACTTAGCTCGGGATCGATGTGTTTAACCTTTCGGTTGTGAAACATGTAACTCGCTGGTATGCCGGCAAGAGCCAATACAATTATTAGCGATTTTAAGTTGTTCTCGGCCATGGTATCCAGGGTATAAACACGGCCATTGGTGCTGATAAATACAAACGTCAATGCGGCAAAAAATGCCAGCAATATGGCGACAATGAAGTAGATGAGTCTAATTTGTTTAAGTGTTTTCTGAGTGCTCATTTTTACAGTGTTTTTTCAAATGGTAAACGGTTAATCAGAGAGCGTCCGAGGGTAACTTCATCGGTGTACTCCAGCTCATCGCCAATAGAAACTCCGCGGGCAATGGTTGTTGTGGAGATGGCATATTTTTCAAACTTTTTATAAAGATAAAAGTTGGTTGTATCGCCCTCCATAGTGGTGCTTAGCGCAAAAATAACTTCTTTAACGCTGCCTGCCTTAATTTTTTCCTCCAGTGGACCAATTGTCAGGTCATCGGGGCCAATGCCATCCATGGGAGAAATAACGCCTCCTAAAACATGATAAATACCCGAGAACTGTTGGGTGCTCTCAATGGCCATTACATCGCGTATGCTTTCAACCACACAAATGGTACTGTGGTCGCGGTTAGGGTCGGCACATATGTTGCAGGTGATGCTGTCAGAAATATTATGGCAACTGGAGCAATACATTATTTCTTGCCTCATATGGTGCAAGGTGTCTGCAAATTTAAATACATGCTCTTTTTCTTGTTTGAGCAGGTGCAACACAAGCCTTAACGCTGTTTTTCGGCCTATGCCGGGTAGTTTGGCAAATTCATTTACAGCGTTCTCTAAAAGTTTGGAAGGATATGATGATGGTGACATTACATTTTTATCTATTGGGCTTTAAAGATAGTAAAGAATGTATATTGCTTGTGATTTTTGCCGGGTTTATATTATGCCGCTATCGATGAGTAATATTATGTGTTCAATCATTTTGTCTTCACTATCAGCATGATATTCTGCTTTTAAGTTGGAACCAAATAAGCGTGCTATTCCTTGCCAAAAAAAAGCTGAAAAACCTCCTTTGTAGTATTTTATTAGTTCATAAGTGGTGTTTCCGGTTTCGCGGTTAATAAGTTTAATCAGCAGCCTGCCCTGTGAGAAGGTGAGTTTTTTTAAAGGCTCTTCAAATTCCTCGAATAGCTCTTTCTCCGCTTCTTTGAGGTAGGCTTTTTTTTGTTTCTCGGTGGTGAGGGTGGCCAAATGGGCATTGATTGCATTCACTTTCTCACCGGCGCTTCGTGCATAGGGCAGGGCTTTTTTAATGTTTCTGACCAGTTTTCCATAGCGGCGTTTGGCGCGTTTGTTTTTAAATTTATAAGGTGGAATAACAGCAACCTCTTTTAGGTTGACATGGGGCATGGTATCTTGTTCAACAATGCGGTGCTGAAGGACAATATTGATGGAGTCTGCTAATTCCTGTCCCTTTATGTCAATACTAAAAGTCAGAAAAAGCAGCAAACTAATAATAATGCCTTTATAGCATGCCTGTTTTGTATCCGGTTGTTGCATGTAACAAAAATAGAAACGCTCAGGTGTTTTGTGCAAATATTTTTGGCTTTTAGGTGTCAAGCGTCAGTTGAAGTGAATGAATTGTTTTTGTTACTCTTGTCAGATTTAACCGATTTATGTTTGTAGCAATTAATGTTTATACTACTTTTGCGGCCTTAATTTATTTGCATGCTCCAAATCTGGTACATATCTTTTATGTTGGTTCTGATGACCTTTAACGCCTTAAAGGTGGCAGGGGCGCATGAACTGTCTGCAGAAAAGGATACCCAGACCGCACAATGCTATTATGAGCAACATGCAAATATCCTCGATTTATTTTACGGAGACACCTTCGTTGAGGAGGTAGGTGATGGCGCAGGTGAGTCAATGCATCACGTTGTATCATGTCATAACGCGGTGCTTCATAGTTTCCCTGTTAATGACTTGGTTTATCACTTCTTTAGCCGTTTCAGCTCCTTTATTCTGTTTGAGGCTGACACTTCTCCTCCTGCCGTGGCAATTGCCTGATTCAGGTTCACGCTACTTTCGTTAAGTATCTAATTCAATTATAACTAAAGGTTAAACCTCTTAGAAAGGAATCGTATGTTTTTTTTAATGGTAGTAGTCTTTGTCGTAGGCTACGGATTCATTGTGTTTGAACACATTAATCACATCAACAAAGCGGCAACCGCCTTATTTATAGGCACTGTTCTTTGGGCAATTTATGCGCTGGGAGGCGAGCAGATTTTATCAAACGGCTCCAGTGTAGCCTGGGCCAACTTTTCGAAGACCCACCTCGAGGATGTTACCTATTTTATTACTCACCATCAGCTTTTTCATCACCTTTCCGAAATTTCATCCATACTGTTTTTTTTGGTGGGAGCGATGACGATTGTAGAGCTTGTTGATAAGTATCAGGGCTTTCGAGTTATTACTAACAAAATTGAAAGCACTAACATTAAGCAGTTATTGTGGGTCATTAGTCTGCTCACTTTTTTTATGTCAGCAGTACTCGATAATTTAACCACAACGATTGTATTAATAACTGTTTTACGAAAGTTGCTTACCAAACAGGAGAACCGCTGGATATTTGCCAGTGTCGTCGTTATTTCAGCAAATGCAGGTGGTGCCTGGTCGCCTATTGGTGATGTTACGACTATCATGCTTTGGATTGGCGGACAGGTAACGGCCCCGCATATTGTCGGATCGCTCATTCTTCCCAGCCTGGTGAATATGTTGGTGGCAACGGCCTTGTTTAGTGTATTTACTGTTAAGGGTCAAACACTAAAACCGGTGTTGCCTGACGATGAAACACGTGAATTTACAACTCATCAGGAGCGTGTTTTTATGCTGGTGGTTGGTACATTGGCCCTTATATCTGTTCCGGTTTTCAAAACATTAACCCATCTGCCACCTTTTCTGGGCATGCTGCTAGGTTTATCTGTTTTATGGATAATGACCGACAGATATCTCAAAAAGCGCAGTGCTGAAGACCGGCGTAAGCTCACAGTTACTGCAGCCTTAAAAGCAGTGGATATTCCAACCGTATTATTTTTCCTGGGTGTATTAAGCGCGGTTGCCGCACTTCAGTCAGCCGGACACTTAGATGTGCTATCGAAGTGGTTGGATAATAAAGTGCATAATATGTATGCTATCAATATACTTATCGGTATTATTTCTTCTATTGTAGATAATGTGCCCTTGGTAGCTGCGTCAATGGGAATGTACCCTATTCAGGGACCGGAGGCCATAGGCATGGCTCAGAACTTTATTCAGGATGGGTATTTCTGGACCTTTCTGACTTATTGTGCTGGTACGGGAGGTAGTTTACTCATTATTGGTTCAGCTGCAGGTGTGGCAGCGATGGGCCTGGAGCAGATAAACTTTTTGTGGTATCTGCGGCGGGTGACATGGATTGCACTGCTTAGCTATTTCGCGGGCGCGATTGTTTACTACCTGCAAGTCCAAATATTTTAATAAGTTGATTAAGAGTGTATAGAAGAATAGTAATGACCATGAAATACAATTCAATACATATAACAAAAGATACTGATTCCCGGGTTTCTAAGCCGTGGCTGGGAGTTGTGATATTAACTATTATTATTCTGCTGATCAGAATAATAGTAGGGTCTGTTTAATTTTTTTGGTTTTAGTGAGTGACTCGGATAACAACCGTCCCTGATTTTTGGTTATCCGGTTGCTCACTTTTTTTATCAGAAAATACCTGGTTCGATGGTCCTAAAATAAAAAAGAGACCATCCTTTGGGGACAGTCTCCTGGTTATTGATTTAATTTTCGATCATCTGGTTTTAACGGCAATTGATTGGCCGGCATCTACTTTTACTTTTTCATTGTAAACCATTAGCTCAATAGCTGTTGCCGAATGTGACAGAATGCTCACTTCCTTTTCATTTACAATTACTTCCATGTCGTTACCCATAAAAGAGATGCGGAACGAATATTCACTCCATTGTTTGGGTATTATTGGATTTAAATAGAGCTGTCCATCATGTACCCGTTTGCCACCAAACCCTTCAACTATCGACATCCAGGTGCCCGCCATGCTGGTGATGTGCAGTCCTTCGTGCGCCTCATGGTTATAGTCATCAATATCCAGTCGTGAGGTCCGCAGATACATCTCGTAAGCTTTTTCAAAATCGCCTATTTTGGCCGCCAAAACCGAGTGTACGCAAGGCGAAAGTGATGATTCATGAACGGTTCGGGGTTCGTAGAATTCAAAATTCCGTTTTATGGTTTCGGTATCAAACTCTTCTTCGAACACATAAATGCCCTGAAGCGTATCGGCCTGCTTAATATAGCAGCTGCGCAAGATGCGGTCCCACGACCAATATTGATTGATTGGACGTTCTGCCGGATTGAGCTCGCTGGCCAGTATTTGCTCTTTATCCATATAGTTGTCTTGCTGCATAAATACTTGCAGCTGCTCGTTATATGGGAGATGCATGTTTTCGATGATAGCTTTCCAGCGTGGCACCTCTTTATTATATTGGAATGAGGTTTTATTTAGCAGCTCGTTGTAGCGCTGTTCATTCATGGCTTTTACCTTTTCCAATGCTTCAATGGTGTATTTTAAGCACCAAACGGCCATTTTATTGGTATACCAGTTGTTGTTGACGTTATTTTCATATTCGTTAGGACCTGTAACGCCTAGTATCATATACTTTTGACGCTCTTCGGAGAAACTCACTCGCTGACTCCAGAAACGAGCGATGCCAAGCAGCACTTCTAAGCCATATTCACTAAGGTAGGCTTCGTCGTTGGTGTGACGGATATAGTTGTGTATGGCAAACGCAATGGCTCCGTTTCGATGAATTTCCTCAAAAGTAATCTCCCACTCATTATGGCATTCCTCACCATTCATGGTTACCATTGGGTAAAGAGCCGCCCCATCTTTAAAGCCAAGTTTTTCGGCATTCTTGATGGCGTTATCTAAGTGTTTGTATCTATATATTAATAGGTTGCGTGTTACTTGGGCGGGTGCTGTTGCTATGAAAAAGGGTACGCAATAGGCTTCCGTGTCCCAGTAGGTCGAACCGCCATATTTCTCACCGGTAAATCCTTTAGGACCTATGTTGAGGCGTTCGTCCTCGCCCGTGTAGGTCTGATTCAGGTGAAAGATATTGAAGCGGATGCCCTGTTGAGCGGCTACATCGCCTTTGATACGAATGTCGCTGAGCACCCATTTTTCGGCCCATACTTTTATATGATCTTCAAGCAGGGTGTCGAAGCCTTTTTCCCAGGCGGATGAGGTCGCATTTTTTGTAGCTTCCAAAAGAGCTCCCTTTTCGTAATTGAGCGAGCTGGTTACACCTACAATTTTGTCAATAGAATAGCATTCGCCTTCTTTAACCTCATGCTCAATGCGATTGGCTACCCAAGCTTCTTTCTTTAGTACTTCGGGTGTTGAGGTGAGTTCAGTGTTATTAATACGCGCCAGCACCTTCATTCCGAATCCGGCCCTGAAACCTAATTTCTTTGTTTCGGTTAGCAGGTAAGCTTCGCCGGCATGCGCCTGCATATCAACTATGTTCCAGAACTTCTCATCGTAGTTAGCATCTTCGTTAACCACGTCGCCGTCTAAATAGGCCGTAAATGCGATTTTTCCGTTGAAGTTGATTGGGGTGACCGAGTAGCGGATGGCTCCATTTTCAGTATCGGCCATGCTCACAAACCGCTTCGCCGATACTTGAAGCTGTTTGCCATCGTCAAGGATGGCAGTAAACTCGCGCAACAGATAGCCCTCTTTCATGTTGAGGGTGCGTTTAAAGTTTTCTGTTTTGCAGGTATATAAGTCCAGGTGGTGACCATCAATCTGCACGTCTATTCCAATCCAATTCGGACTGTTTAGTACTTTTGCAAAGTATTCGGGGTAGCCATTTTTCCACCAACCTACACGTGTTTTATCCGGGTAATAAATACCCGCAATGTAACTTCCTTGCAGAGAAGGGCCTGAATAGCTCTCCTCAAAATTGGCTCTTTGTCCCATTTTACCATTGCCCAAGCTAAAAATACTCTCAGAGGATTGATGGTATTCAGGGTTAAAGCCCTCTTCTATAATGCACCACTCATCGTGTTTTAAATACTCCTTCATTGTAATTTGGTTTTAAGATTTTAAGTTGGTGACTAGCGCCACTTTTCATTAAAACCGTAATTCTAGTTTAGTTCCATTAATTTTTCATAGGTCATTTGGTGCAAGCCATCAATCACCAGATGGGCTTTACCCAGCACCGATGGAGACCCTATGCCTACGCACTTCATTTGACCCGCCAATGCTGCTTCAACACCTGCCTCGGCATCCTCAAACACCACACATTCGGATGGGGCAACATTTAAAGCGGCGGCTCCTTTTAGAAAGACTTCAGGGTTAGGTTTAGCTTCCGACACTTTGGTTCCGTCAATAATTGCTTCAAATAGTTCGGTGAGTTGTAGGCGCTCGAGTATGGTCATTGCATTCTTGCTTGCTGACCCAAGAGCTACCTTAATTCCCCTGGCTTTCAGTTCTTCCAGGAATTCTCTCGCTCCTGCTAATATTTCGTTGGGCTGCATTTTTAAAATGAATGTTCGGTAGTTGTCATTCTTTTTTTCAGCCAGGCGCACTTTTTCTTCCTCGTTTAGGGTGATTCCACCTATTTCGAGCAGTATGTTTAATGAGGCCATTCGACTAACGCCTTTCAAACGCTCATTATCCTCTAAGCTAAACTCAAAGCCCAACTCATTCGCCAGTTCTTTCCACGCGATGTAGTGATACTTTGCTGTATCAACAATTACACCGTCCAAATCAAATAAACAAGCTTTAATCTGTCCCATCAATTCGTTTTATTCGTTAGTTTTAATTTCTGATTTTACAAACGAGACCATAAAGGCTCCTAAAATCATGATAACACCCGCCATGACAAGAATATAGATGCCCTCACCACCAAAGAATGTTCTTAAAATTGGACCACCTACGATGCCACTCAGTATTTGGGGCACCACAACAGTGAGGTTAAACAGGCCCATGTAGATGCCCATTCGTTTTGGGGGAAGTGAGCCGGAAAGGATGGTGTATGGCATTGCTAAAATGCCTGCCCAGGCTATTCCAATTCCAACCATTGACAGCAACAGCATGTATTGGTCGTTAAAGAAAAAGGTGGAAATATAGCCGATTCCTCCCAGCAGCAGTGACCCGGCATATACCGTTTTTCGACTGCTAAGTTTTATAAACCATGGCATTACGGTTGAAAAGAGCGCAGCAACGGCACTATATACAGCAAAACAAATGCCTACCCAGTTACCAGCTTCGTTAAAAGCTTTGAGTATCGTTTCGTTGGTTTCTGTTTCGGCATTAAAATCGATAGGTACGCCGAAATAGTGCTGTGAAACAGCCGTTGTTGAATACACCCACATCAGGAAAAGTGGAAACCATGAAAACAATTGGACAAGCGATAACTGTCGCATTGTTGCCGGCATGTTTGTTAACAGTTTCCAAAAGCTTTCTTTATGTGCTTTATCCTCCGCGGTAATATTTTTATACGAATCAAATTCTTCAGGAGGATATTCTTTCGTTTTAAAAACGGTGACCAGTACGCTTAATAGCAGCAAGGCTCCTCCAATGTAAAATGACCATATAACCGAGGGTGCTACGTTTCCTGCTTCAGGTTCATTTTCAATTCCGATGGCTGTTAATATAAATGGTAAGGCAGAACCTATAACAGCCCCCGTGTTGATCAAGAAACTCTGAACCGAATAGCCTATGTTGCGCTGTTCTTCGGGTGTCATATCGGCTACTAAAGCTCTAAAGGGCTGAAACGTTACATTAAACGACCCATCCATTAGTGCCAGCATGGCTACTCCGAACAGCAAAACACCTGCACCGCCGGCCTTAATTACCAATGGTGCATTCGGCATGAAAAACATCGCAATCATTGAAACAATGGCGCCGCCTAGAATATAAGGTGATCGACGTCCTAAGGGCGTCCAGGTTTTATCACTGGCTGCACCCACAACGGGTTGTACAACCAGCCCCATAATTGGGGCTACCAACCAAAAGAAAGAGAGATTATGAGGATCTGCTCCTAAACTGGTTAAAATACGACTGGCATTGGCATTTTGCAATGCAAAGCCAAACTGTACGCCAAGAAAGCCAAAGCTTAAGTTCCAAATTTGCCAAAAAGATAACTTTGGTAATTGTTTCATAATTACTTGTTTTAGTATTGAGAATACCAAATACCTCTCACGTAAGAGCTAAATCATATTCATTGCCTTAGTAGTGGTACAATAATATCCTTTTATACTTATAAAGCTATAAGCATTCATAAAAGGTTAAAAACAGGTAAGTATCTTATTCAATTAAATCCACTACAAATGTATGGTATTATTTATTGGAAGACTACTGTTTCTTGTTGCGTAAGATAGCTGTATGGTCTATAAAATCAGTATAGTTACACATTGCAAACGTTTGCGGTGCATCTTTTTTTGTTCTGGTAATTTGTAAAAAATATTGAATGTAATGCAATGCAAACGTTTTCGGAGATGTGAAAGCAGGCTTTACGGACCATGCACAATTTCTGGGTCTAGGCATAAATCTTACACAATCTGTAAAGGAAAAAACTGGGATCAGCTACAAAATTAGGTTAGGGGTGTTAACTTTTTCTACTATTCCCTCAAAGGATGCTCATGCCTGCTAACACCCAATCTTCTTAAATTTATGGATACACTATTCTAATAACAGAGATTATACAAGTTCAATATTAAGTCAGAGTAATTACATATTTCAGTTATATTAAACTCATTAAAAATCGAATTTAATTTGAGTTTAGTATGAGTTTAATATGACTTTACTTTGAGTTTAATAGCTTGTTGGTTCGTTACAGGTGTTGATAGTTAATTGTTTAGTTCATTGCAAATCCGTCTACCTATCTCCACATCCCAGCGTTGCTGCTTGAAACTAAGCGTAACCAGCATGCTGCGAATGGGACAATCATTGATGAATCGAGGCCCCATAAAGTCAATAGATGTGAACCGATAGCTTTTATATTTATCGAGGATTATTTATCTCTTCTAGAAAGATTGTTAGTGTTTCGTCATAAACATACTGGCCACTATCGCCTTGCTGAAAATCTAAGATCGTAAATTGATCCAATACACCCTGTGGTAAGACGTGTTTTTTAAAGCAGTAGTGATGACGTTCAACATAATTGCCACAAAGATGGCGCCTGTGTAATTCAGACCCAACTTTTGTAAGTCTCTGCATTACTCAATGCACAAATATGCGCATACCGGGGCCTGGCCAACAAGTAATGCAGCTATAAGAAATTTCAAAAAACGATCTATTAATAGGTACTGCCTAGTTGTGAAGAGGAGCGTTCGACAAGTTCTGGTGTGAATATTTTTGTTTCGTATTCTTCTTCTTCAACCTTGTTTTCGATATGCCCAATTAGCAAACGCATGGCAGCCTGACCAATATCATAGCCTTTTTGCTCAACGGTGGTTAAAGGTGGGTAGGCAATGTTTGCATTAGGGCCATCGCCAAAACCGGCTACTGCAATGTCTTTGGGTATTGTATAGCCATTTCGTTGCAGAACTTGCATGGCGGCGATAGCTGTACTGTCATTCACCGCAAAAATGCCGTCAATTTCTGGTGCCAGTCGAATGATATCATCAGCTTTAGCGAAAACAGTTTCGCGCGTATCACATTTTATTATCAGACGTTCGTCGAAGTTTAATTTATTCTCCTTTAGTGCACTAATGTATCCCTCTTTTCTGTTTTTACCGATTAAAAGATGTTGCGGGGCAGCCAGGTGCATTATCTTTTTACAGCCTTTCTCAACCAGGTGATGGGTGGCGATTCTGGCTCCTTCAAAATCGTCGGCTATCACTCTGTCGGAGCTTATTTGTTCGCATATCCGATCGAAAAAGACGACAGGAACACCATTCTCCCTTAATCTCTCAAAATGAGCAAATTCATGGGTATTCTTACTCATCGAAATTAATATCCCGTCAACGCGGTTGTCAACAAGCGCCTGAAGGTCAATGACCTCTCTTTGGTAGTTTTCGTTGGTTTGGCAAATAATCGCGTTATAACCTCTTCCGTAAGCAACATCTTCAATACCACTAATAACCGATGAAAAAAAGTGGTGAACGATTTCCGGAATAACAATACCAATGGTGTTGGTTTTACTACTTCGCAAACTTAGTGCTAAGGCATTGGGACGGTAGTTCACCTTTTCAGCAAATGTTTGAACTAATTGCTTTGTTTTAGGGCTAATGTCAGGATGATCCTTTAAAGCTCTTGAAACGGTCGAGGGTGAAATGCCCAGTATGCGGGCAATATCTTTGATTGTGATCGGTTGGGATTTCATTTGTGCAACAATGGAACAATAGTTAGAATGTAAAAACTAAAGATAGTAAAAACATCAATAGGTGGTAGTAGCCGGGCAAAAATGTCGGCGATGCGCAAGGAAGCACCATCCATTAAAACATGTTTTACAACAGCCTTTATTCTCGCAAACGACACCGCAAACGACCTCGCAAACGTTTGCGGTAAAAAGTCTGCAAAATTCTGTATTCTAGTGTTAACAAATGTTTACTTCCTGTGGGAAAATTGATATGTTTGTAAAGTTCTTAGTGGTCAATTAAGCATTGTTTAAAGGGTTTAACAGGTACATCTTCTCAATTAATCCACAAATTGAAAAATCCTTTAAAACGGATAGCTAATGTTTAATATAGGTAATGAACCACAATGTTAATTTGAATTTGTTTATTTGATGGTTAATGCCTTTCCCAGTTGATTTGGGATTAACAAACATGATAAATTAATTTATTTTATCAACACATGAAAATCTAGTTTTTATGAAAAGACAGTCAAATCTTTTTAAGTTACTGTTTATTATTGTTGCCCTATTTAGTTTTTCGGCTTTATATGCGCAACAAATGACAGTGTCGGGTACGGTTACTGATGCTGCGGACGGAATGCCATTGCCAGGCGTTACTGTTGCAGTTAAAGGGACTACCACAGGTACAATTACCATGCCTGATGGACAATTCACCTTAAATGTAGAGAATGGGCAAACACTGGTTTTCTCATTCATCGGTTATAAATCACAAGAAGTTGTGGCAAGTAACACAACTATTAACATCGCATTAGAAGAAGATGTGATAGGAATGGAAGAGGTAGTGGTGATTGGGTATGGTTCAGTCAAGAAGGAAGATGCTACTGGTTCCGTAATTGCTGTTAGCGCTGATGATTTTAACCAGGGAGCAATTGCTTCACCACAAGACCTAATTGTTGGTAAGACTTCGGGTGTTCAGATTACTTCTGCCGGAGGTGCTCCAGGTGCAGGCTCAACCATTAGAATTCGTGGAGGTGCATCTTTATCGGCAAATAATGAGCCGTTATTCGTTATTGATGGTGTACCGGTTGCATCAGATGATATTAACGGTATTTCAAACCCATTAGCAACTATAAACCCTGATGATATCGAGACGTTTACAGTTTTAAAGGATGCCTCAGCTACTGCTATTTATGGTTCACGAGCATCTAATGGTGTGATCATTGTTACTACCAAGAAGGGTTCTAAAGGTCAGCCATTCTCTGTAAATTATTCTGGTAAGTTTTCAGTTGGCACAGCAAATGATAGGGTAAGTGTTTATGGAGCAAATAAGTATCGTGAATTAGTTGAAAGCTTATATGGCCCTGATTCTGATAATCCAACTCCGGCTGCTATAGAAGCACTTGGAACGGCTAATACAGACTGGCAAGATGAAATTTATCAAACTGCTTTTGGTCAGGATCATAATGTTAGTATACAAGGAGGTTTAGATTTTATGCCATATCGTTTTTCATATGGATATAATAACCAAGATGGGGTATTAAAAACGTCAAATATTGAACGACATTCATTGAGTTTAAATCTGAATCCTACTTTTTTTGATAACCATTTAAAAACAACTTTAAATGCCAAAGGAAGTTTTGTAAATAATTCTTTTGCAAATGAAGGAGCCATTGGAGCAGCTGTGGGAATGGATCCTACGCAGCCAGTTTATAAGTTTTATGGGCATGAAAATGGAGAACAATGGGGAGGCTACTTTCAGTGGATTGATCCTGCTACAGGTGTACCTCGTCAGTTTGCTCCTCGCAACCCATTGGCATTGTTAGAGCAGCAGACAGATTATTCTGATGTGCAACGGGCCATTGTTAATTTAAGCCTTGATTATAAGTTTCATTTTTTACCAGAAATGAATGCTGTGGTTAATTTAGGAATTGACCATTCAGATAGTGAAGGAGATCGTGTTGTTTCACCTGATTCCGGAGCAGAATACGAGAGCGCTGAAATTAGGGGCGTTAAGGCCTACTACGATCAGCAAAAAACTAATAAAGTTCTTGATATGTATCTGAAGTATCAGAGGTCAATTGGAATGCATACTTTTGATATAATGGGTGGTTATTCATGGCAACATTTTAAGAATGAGGGATATAATTATGAGAATGACTATTATGATATTCGTGAAACACCTACTACTGACCGTCCATTTGCCGGAGAAAATTATCTGATTTCTTATTATGGTCGCTTTAACTACACATTGAACGATAAATATTTACTTACGGGTACTATTCGCCGTGATGGAACTTCTCGATTTGCCGATGGTAACCGTTGGGGTACATTCCCTGCCTTTGCCTTTGCTTGGAAAATGAAGGAGGAGAGTTTCTTGAAAAATGTTGATGTTCTTTCCGATTTGAAACTCCGTTTAGGATGGGGAGTAACTGGTCAGCAGGATGTTACAGGTAATGATTACGTTGGTTATGGTACTTACACACTATCAGATAACGGCGCCATGTACATTTTAGGAGATACGTGGTATAATACCTACCGACCGAATGCTTATAATCCAAACTTGAAATGGGAGGAAACAACAAGTACGAATGTGGGAATTGATTTTGCATTCTTAAACAGTCGTATTAGTGGTTCGGTTGATTATTACTATCGAGAAACAACAGACTTGCTGAACATGATTACTGTCGCGGCTGGAACTTCTTTGTCAGATAGAATTGTATCTAACGTTGGTAGTTTAGAGAATCAAGGGGTTGAAGTTAATCTATTGGGTCGAATAATTTCCAAACAAGATTTATATTGGGAAGTTGGCGCTAACATGACCTATAATAAAAATGAAATTACTAAGCTTACAGCAGTTGATGATCCAAACTATGTAGGTGTACCTTCTGGGGATCTGGGTTCTGGTAACTTTATTCAAATGAATTCAGTTGGACAACCTATAAACACTTTTTATGTATACGAACAAGTTTACGATCAAGCAGGTAATCCGCTCGAAGGAGTGTATGTAGATCAGAATAGGGATGGTGTAATAAATTCTGATGACCGTATTTATTATGGTAATGCCACACCAGATGTATTAGTCGGTATTAATTCAACTCTTAGATACAAGAACTGGGATTTTAGCTTGAGTGGTCGTTTCCAATTTGGTGCTCAAATTTACAACGGAGTAGCAGAAGGTGGAGCCAACTATGTAAACGTATATAATGCAACAACGCAAGCACTTTCCAATAAAATGACTGCTGCTGATGAAACAAACTTCTTATACAGTGAAGAACAAAGAAAATTTTCATCTCATTGGATTGAAAATGCAGACTTCTTTAGATTAGATAACCTTTCTGTTGGTTACAGCTTCAAATCAGTATTTGGTTTGGATGGTTCAAACCTAAGATTATCATTGACTGGTCAGAATTTACTTCTTATATCAGATTATTCTGGTCTAGATCCGGAGGTGTTTAGTGGAATTGATAACAACATATTCCCAAGACCGACAACGATAATGTTTGGTGTTAATTTTGGATTCTAAAAAAGTAAGATCATGAAAAAGTTAATTGTATATATATTTCTTCTTGCAGGTGTATTATCTGCTTGTGAGGATGATTTAAATGTAAAGCCAATCGATCCCAATTTAGTATTTGGAGAGGAAGTTTATTCTTCATTGGAAGGTTATAAACAAGTATTGGCTAAGATTTATGGTAGTTATCATGTTGCGGGACAATATGGTGATGACAATGAGAGTGATTTATCTACCATTTCAGATGGTGGTATGTCAGCCTACTTGCGTAACTATTGGAATTTACAAGAGTTACCAACGGGTGAATGCATGAATGCTTGGAATGATGGAGGTTTAGTAGCTATTCAGAACGGAGTTTGGTCGGCAGATAACCAGTATGTGGCTGGTATGTTCTATCGTTTATACTACATGATATCATTGACCAATGAGTTTCTTAGAGAATCAGCTGGTGGGGGAGTTGTGGAAGCTAATCCAGATGAGTTTAAACAAATGCGTGCAGAAGCCAAGTTAGTCAGAGCAATAGCTTATTATCATGGAATCGATTTATATGGTAAAATGGCTATCATCGATGAAAACTCAACAGAAGCATATCCAACGCCTGCAACAAGAGTTGAACTATTTAATTGGATCGTAGATCAGCTGGAAAATGAAATTATTCCAGCACTGCCAGCCGCTGGTAATGGAGAATACGGACGCATGGATGCAGGAACTGCGTATATGGTTTTGGCAAAAATGTATATCAACGCCGTTAACTTCTCCGGAGTCGAAAATCCTGTTGAAGGAAAAACGAGTTATGATGAGGTTATTAAATATACTGAGATGGTCAATGCAGCCTATACATTTGAGCCTAATTATTTGAAATTATTTTCGATAGATAATGATGAAGCTGAGGGGATCATTTTTGGTTTAGCCATCGATGCATCAAAAACACAAGGGTTCTCGGCTAGTCAATACATTATGTCTGCAGGTACTAATGGTGCACTAGGGAATCACGTTGGAAACCCGTCTAGTAACTGGGGAGGTAATCATGCAACCCGTTCGGTATACGACAAATTTCAGTCACGACCCGCTGGGGATATGCGAGCCAAAACGCAGAATATTAGCGAAAACTTAGAGTACAACACAACAATGGTCATTAACGCTGGTTTGGATATGGATAACCCACTAGATTTTACTCAAGGGGTTAATGTGACTAAATTTAAGAATAGAACGAGCGATGGAACTTCTAATGGTGCAGACCCCTATTTTGTTGATACTGATTATCCAATGTTTCGTTTAGCCGATTCTTATTTAATGTATGCTGAAGCAGTTGTTCGAGGTGGTAATGGAACAAGGGATAAGGCACTTGGATATGTTAACGAGGTTATTGAAAGGGCTTACGGTAACGCTGATAATAATATCTCTGATGCAGATCTAACCCTTGACTTCCTTTTAGAGGAACGTGGGCGTGAATTTTACTGGGAAGGATATCGTCGTCAGGACTTGATTCGCTTTGGTAAGTTTACGACTGGTGATTACTTATGGCCATGGAAAGGTGGTGTAATCAATGGACGTTCATTAGGTGCTCATCGGACAGTCTATCCTGTTCCTTCTTCAGAATTAGCAGCGAATCCCAATGCTGTGCAGAATGATAACTATTAATAAGTTAGATTTAAGATTATGAAAAGATTATATAAGTTGTTCTTAGTTTTAGTTGCTTTTACGACTGTGATGTCATCTTGTTCAGAAGACAAAGAGCTTGTGAAAATAATGAATCCCGAAGATGTAGATGCACCTGTTGTAACAGAGCCTTTGTCAGGTGATGGCTTTGCGTTGTCCTTGGAAGATAAAGATGAGGTGGCGATGGTAATCCGTTGGGATAAGCCAGACTTTGGAGTGGATATTAAGATTGATTTTTCAGTTGACCTTGATTTAAAAGGAGGTGACTTTAGTTCCGCTAGCAATTTAGCAATAACAACTGAAGATACTCTATCCCTTACCCATGCCGAGTTAAATAAGAAACTTCTTGAAATGGGATTAAAGGCGGGTCAGGAAGCGGAAGTTGATATTAGAATCGAGTCGACTGTTAATTATCAAATACCAGAAGACTATAGTGAAGTAGTTACAATTAAAGTAACACCCTATTCAACCATATTCCCATCGATCTATATGATTGGAGCTGGTGTTGGAGGTTGGGATCCTGCTTTAGCAGTTGAGATAGCCTCAACTGGAGAGCCACAGAAATATTACACAAAAGCGTATTTTGACTCAGATGGAGACGGAAACTTCCGATTCTTTACTAATCCGGATTGGGGGTCATCTCTTGGTGGTTGGGACGTTTTTACAAATTATCCTGCTGAATATTTACAGCCAAAAGCTGGCGATGGGGATCCTAACTTCGAGTTTATTGGTACTACCGGTTGGTATGAAATTTGGGTTGATGAAGGAACTGGCACGATCCAAATGAAAGCAACGTCGGAACCATCTTTGTATTTGACTGGTGACGCAACTCACGGTTGGGGATGGACAGAGCCAACTTCATTGGAGTGGGTTGGTCACTTTATTTGGGAAGGTGATGTGGATTTTAACAATGGAGGTGCATTCAGATGTTTTGAGCAGGCAGATTGGGGACCTGTAGGGTATGGTCATGATGTTTTGACAACGTTTGATACAGATTATATAATTATAGCAGAAGATCATGGAGACCCTAATTGGTACTTTGTTGCTCAAACAGGAAACTATCATGTTGTGGTAAATAAGAGAGAAGCTACAATTACCATTTCTGCCAACTAACCAGATAAAATTGTTATAGTAAAAGCCGCCCATTGTGGCGGCTTTTTTTTAAACAACAACTATGAGAGATAATTACCAGATAAAGTTTCTTAGGCAGGTAGCGTTGTACTTGTGTCTGCTTCTGTTTTCAGGGCATATGGTGGCACAGGTGGTGACCACCGATCCGGCAATTCCGGTTTTGTCCAAGCCAGTCACCATTACTTTTCATGCCGATCAAGGCACGCAGGGCTTGATGGACTATGAAGGTGATGTGTATGCCCACACCGGGGTCATTACTAACCAGAGTGCTAGCGGTAGTGATTGGAAGTATGCACCCAGCTGGGGCGATAACAATGCTAAATACAAGATGGAACGCGTTTCCGCCAATCAATATACGCTCACAATTTCACCAAATATTCGTGATTATTACGGCGTGCCAGCATCGGAAGATATCAAGCAGATGGCTTTTGTTTTTCGCAGTGCCGATAATACCAAAGAAGGTAAAGATACTGGCAACAAGGATATTTTTGTTGATGTGACTAATGAACAGCTGTCCGTAACCATTAGTAGTCCGCTCAACAATTCGATCTATGAAAGTGGTTCAACCGTGCAGGTCCAGGTGAATGCTATTATGAATAATGACTTGCAACTCAAGGTCAATGATGAAGTTGTGGCCACCAGTTCAGGGCAGTCAATTGTGCACGCTATCACCAATGTTACTTTGGATGAATATCAGCTGGAAGCCATTGCATCTGATGCCAATGGGTCGGTATCTGCTATCACCAAGTTTTTCGTCAGAGGGGAAGTGGTTCATGAACCAATGCCCAAACAATTATTGCGTGGTGTTAATGTGATGGATGCCAATACCGCAACAGTTGTGTTGTACGCGCCAAATAAAGAATATGTATATTTAATGGGCGACTTCAATAATTGGGAGCCATCCAATTCTGCCATGATGAAAAAGGACGGTGACTATTTTTGGTTAACACTCAACGGCTTGGATGACACAAAGGAATATGCCTATCAGTTTTGGATAGGGAGTGACCTAAAGGTGGCCGACCCTTACGCCACAAAAATACTGGACCCGTGGAATGATCAGTATATTCCCGAGCAAATTTACCCTGATCTAAAAGCTTATCCTGCAGGAAAAACAGATGGTATTGTAAGTGCGTTTACTACTGCTGAACAAAGCTTTAACTGGGAGGTACCCAACTTTGTAGCGCCAGCACCCGAGAAACTGGTGATTTATGAAGTGCTTATTCGTGATTTTACGGCCAATAAGGATATCAAAACCATCACAGACACCTTGTCGTATTTGAAACGGCTCGGAGTAAATGCCATTGAGCTAATGCCTTTTAATGAGTTTGAAGGAAATGACAGCTGGGGCTATAATCCGTCGTTTTATTTTGCTGCAGACAAGGCCTACGGCACCGTTGACGATTATAAAACGTTTATAGATGAGTGCCACAAAGCAGGAATAGCAGTTATCATGGACATGGTATTGAACCATTCTTATGGACAGTCCCCTTTTGCCCAAATGTACCTGGGGCCTGATGGCAAACCATTGAACAATCCTTGGTACAATGCTGAATCAAATATTGAGAATCCGGGTTTAAGTTGGGGCTATGACTTTAACCATGAAAGTTTGGATACCCAGGAATTGGTCGATAGCATTTGTAGTTATTGGATGAGTGAATATAAAGTGGATGGTTTTCGTTTTGATTTTACAAAAGGATTTTCCAATACACCTTTTACAATTGCACATGATGAGTGGGCCAATGGGCCCGATGCTGATAGAGTAAGCCTTTTGAAAAGGATGGCCGATGAAATTTGGAAACGCAAAAGCGATGCTTTGGTTATTTTTGAGCACCTGGCTGATAATGCCGAAGAATTGGAGCTAGCCAATCATGGAATATTGCTATGGGGCAATGCCAATCATTCATTTAATGAAGCTACAATGGGGTATGCCTCTGATTTCTCCTGGACATCTTACCAAAAAAGAGGCTGGGATAAGCCGCACATTGTCAATTATATGGAAAGCCACGATGAGGAACGTATCATGTATAAAAACCTGCAATATGGCAATGCTAGTGGCGACTACAATGTTAAATTAGAAGCGACAGCTTTACGGCGCACAGAGGCCGCCGCAGCCATGTTGATGGCCATCCCCGGACCGACGATGATTTGGCAGTTTGGCGAGCTGGGTTTCGATTTAAGTATTAACCGTTGTACAGATGGGTCTAACAGTAATGATTGCAGATTGGCGCCTAAACCACCCGTTTGGGAGTATCAAAACAGTGCTGAGCGCCGACGTTTGTTTAAAGTCTATCAGCTAATGATTGATTACAAGAAAAACGAGCCCGTTTTTTCAACTGCCGACTACTCGATGGATGTGGCAGGAACCACTAAGCGAATTGAGTTAAACATGAGTGGTTCAGACATTCGGATGGTGGCTAACTTTGGCGTAACAGCTGCCACTATAACGCCTAATTTTAGTACGACAGGAAAGTGGTACGATATTTTTGCACGCGATAGCATCAATGTAACTGACCGGCAGATGGAACTTACCTTGAAACCTGGGGAGTATCTGATGTATAGCCAAAAGAAACTAACGGGCTTTGACCAGCCTACTTCGGTTAAAGATCCTTCAGAGAGCTCACAATTATTGGTTGGTCCAAATCCTTTTAAAAATCAGATACATATTACCACCCGATCCAGCAATGCTTCATACGAACTCTATAGTTTAGCAGGGGCGTTATTAAAGAAGGGATGGTTGTATCATCAAAAAACAACTTTCTACTGGGGCGAGTTGCCTCAGGGCCATTACCTCTTGCGTGTTAGCGATAATGAAAGTACCGAAGTACTTAAGCTTGTCAAACAATAGTTATGCGGAGAGGCTGTTAGTTTTAGCAGCCTCTTTTTATTTCCCCTCCGCTTTTATCAGGGTTCTGAGCGTATAAACAAATACTCTTAGGTCAAGGCTCATAGAGTAGTTTCTGGTATAAAACAGTTCCAGTTTGATGCGACGAAGCATTTCTGTTTTGTTTTCAGCATATCCATAAAGGACCTGACCCAACGAGGTAATGCCAGGTTTTACATTGAGTAGTTCGTTAAAACAAGGCTCATCTTTGGCCAGTTGCTCAATGTAATATTGTCTTTCTGGCCGGGGGCCAATTACGGACATATCGCCTTTAAGTACATTCCAAAATTGGGGAAATTCATCGAGCCGCCATTTCCTTAAAAAGCGGCCGAAAGGAGTTACTCTGGCATCGTTTTGCGAAGAGAGGGCCGGACCATCTTTTTCAGCGTCCATATACATAGTTCTGAATTTGAGAATAATAAATTTACGTCCTCCTTTTCCAATGCGTTCTTGTCTGTAAATAAATGGTCCTGCTGAATCTTTTTTAATCTTCCAGTAAATAAGCGGTACAAATGGAAGAATCAATAACAGACCCACTAACGAAACTGCAATGTCGCAGCAACGTTTGATTGCTGCTGCAGTTAGTGCCCATTTATAGGGCGTAGTTTGCAGCTGAGGCTCGCTTTTTGCAATTCTCTTACTTATTTCTTCATTGTAATTATATATATCTAGCTGAGCAAGTTGCATAGTATTCCCCCTGTCATTCAAAAGTTTTCCCTTAGTATCTATGCTAAGAATAACGCAGGTGTAATAGGTTTTAGTATACCTTCTTCTCTAAATTATTCGATCAGGGCTCTATCTTACCGCTTATGGCAGGTGGCGGTGTTATTAAAAAGAGTATTAAGGATGGCAGCTAAACAGTGAGGCTCTCCTCATGGTAATTCGAATAAAACACTATTTTTGCGGCCATGGTGCGTAATGATTCATTCAGACATATAGGCATGCGAAACCGCCTGGTGCAGGAGTTAAAACAAAAAAACATTGTTGACCCCAATGTGCTGGTGGCCATCGGTAAAGTGCCGCGTCATTTATTTTTGGAAAGTGGGTTCATAAAATTCGCCTATCAGGATAAGGCTTTTCCTATTGGTGCGGGACAAACTATTTCACAACCGTATACTGTAGCCTTGCAGTCGCAATTGCTCCAAGCACAAGCCGGGGAGAAAGTACTGGAGGTTGGAACCGGTTCTGGCTATCAGGCGGCCGTTTTAATTGAGATGGGGGTGAAGCTTTTCTCAATTGAACGTCAGAGTGAACTTTATCAGCGCTCTACGCGTTTGCTCAGAGAGTTAGGGTATCAGGGGCGTTTTTATTTGGGTGATGGGTATGAGGGATTACCCGCACAGGCTCCTTTTGATAAGATAATTATTACCGCCGGGGCTCCCTTTGTTCCCAAGAGTCTGCTCATGCAGCTAAAGGTGGGAGGTATCATGGTCATTCCCCTCGGAGATACCCGGCAGGTATTGATGCGTATTACCCGCATTAATGAGGAAGAGTTTGAGCAAGAGGAAATTGAAGAGTGTGCTTTTGTCCCAATGCTGAATGGTATTGCCGGAAAGTAATTATGATAATGTGCTGCAGCTAAATGCTGATAGCCAAAACCCTTAATATAGATGATACGAGTAGACATAATACCAATCAATCCGTGGCAGGAAAATACGTATATCCTGTCAGATGAAACAAAAGAATGTGTTATTATCGATCCAGGGTGCTTATCGCCCGAAGAGCGAAATTCAGTTGCCAAATTTATTGATGACCGGGGATATAAACCGGTTCGTATGTTGCAAACACATATGCACCTCGATCATGTATTTGGCAGTAAATTTATAGCCGATACCTATGGTTTAAAATTAGAGGCGCATAAAGATGATGAGTTCTGGGGCCAACAAACCGTAGATTATGCCGCTAATTTCGGCATGCAGCTCGATGCCAATCCGCCAGCAATAGGCAACTACCTGAGCGAAGGGGATACAGTAAGCTTTGGTCATTCATCTCTGGAAGTTATTCATGTGCCAGGACATTCACCCGGAGGCATCGTTTTTTATAGCAAGGACGATAAGATGGCCATTGTTGGTGATGTTTTGTTCCGCGAAAGTATTGGCCGGGCTGATTTACCGGGAGGCGATTTTGAAACATTAGTCGCTAATATCAAAAGTAAACTGCTCACACTCGATGATGATGTGACCATCTATCCCGGACACGGGCCGTCATCAACAATTGGACATGAACGCACCAATAATCCATTTTTGAGCTAGCTATTTAAAACTCCTTTGTCCTGCAACAAAGGAGTTTTTTGTTTAATGGCACTGATATTTTTTTTCTATTAACCAAGCAAATATCATTGTCTTTTTAAGTTTTTATTAATCAATTTGAATCTTCATTTTAACAAAAGTAAATCGATAACATAAACGCATAAGCATATGGGAACCGATAAGTTCGTCTCTCGCCACATTGGTCCTAGGGATCATGAGATTGACACCATGCTACAAACAATTGGCGCATCGAGCCTCGATGAGCTGATTGAACAAACCGTACCGGCTTCGATTCGGTTGAAAAAGCCTTTAAATATAGGAAAGGGGTTGACTGAACGTCAGTATTTTAGGAAGATACATGATATTGCCCAACAAAATAAAGTGTACAACACCTATATTGGTATGGGCTATTACGATGTTATTACACCTGCCGTTATTCAACGTAATGTTTTGGAGAATCCGGTATGGTACACATCTTATACGCCTTATCAGGCCGAAATTTCACAGGGACGCCTTGAAGCCTTACTGAATTTTCAAACGGTGGTAACAGAGATGACAGGCATGGAGTTAGCCAACGCATCTTTGCTGGATGAGGCGACGGCCGCTGCCGAAGCAATGATTATGCTGTTTAACTCCAGAAGCCGTAAGCAGGTAAAAGCAGACGTTAATGTGTTTTTTGCCGATGAAAACATGTGGCCCCAAACCAAGGAGGTATTGGTTACCAGAGCTAAACCACTTGGTATTGAGTTGCAGTTTGGCGATATTCATGCCTTTGCCTGCGATGACAAGGTATTTGGTGTGATGGTGCAGTACCCGAACTCTAATGGTACGGTCGAGTGCTACAAAGCCTTAACTGAAAAGGTTCACGAACACGATTGCCGCATTGCAGTAGCAGCCGATCTGATGTCTTTAGCTCTGCTTACACCTCCGGGAGAGTGGGGAGCTGATGTCGTATTTGGAACCACTCAGCGTTTTGGTATTCCAATGGGATACGGAGGACCTCATGCCGCCTATTTTGCTACCAAAGAAGAATTAAAGCGTCAGCTGCCAGGCCGTATTATCGGAATCACCAAAGATGTGAATGGCAAGCGTGCTTTGCGGATGGCCTTGCAAACCCGTGAGCAGCATATTAAGCGGGAGCGCGCCACTTCAAATATCTGTACAGCACAGGCCTTATTGGCAACCATGGCCGGTTTTTATGCGGTATATCATGGTGAGGAAGGCATACGGGCAATTGCTCAGCGCATTCATGCGATTACCTATCAAATTGCCCGTGAGGTTGAAAAACTAGGGTATAAGCAACTAAATAAGGACTATTTCGATACCATTCGTTTCCAATTGCCTGCAGGGGTGAAGGTTGAAGATATCGAGCGTTTCAGCCTCGATTTGGAAATGAACTTCCGATACTACGAAAACGGGGATGTGGGTATCAGTATTGATGAAACGACCAACCTGTTCGACCTTAACTGGATTATCGAGGTTTTTGCTAAGGCGGCTGGAAAAGACGTGCCTGTTATTGGTGATTTCAGTGACGAGATGTCTATCAGGCCCGAGTTGGCCCGTACTAGTCCTTTCCTTACTCAGGACATCTTTAAAAAATACCGTTCCGAAGCTGAAATGGTGCGCTACATTAAAAAGCTGGAGCGCCGCGATATTTCTTTAACGCATTCGATGATTTCACTGGGCTCTTGTACCATGAAACTGAATGCCTCAACGGAAATGTTCCCTTTGAGCTGGATTGAGTTTAATGGCTTGCACCCATTTATTCCTACCAACCAGGCCTTAGGTTACCACATGATGATGGATGAGTTACGCAGCGACCTGTCTGAAATTACTGGTTTTGCCGATGTGAGCTTACAGCCAAATTCAGGTGCAGCCGGTGAATATGCTGGTTTAATGGTTATTCAGGCCTACCACGAAAGTCGTGGAGAAGGGCATCGTAATATTTCGATTATTCCGGCTTCAGCCCACGGTACTAACCCGGCCAGTGCTGTAATGGCTGGTATGAAGGTTGTGGTGGTTAAGTGCGACGAAAAAGGAAACATTGATGTTGAAGACTTGCGTGTCAAAGCCGAGGAGCACAAAGACAACCTGTCGAACTTAATGGTGACTTATCCATCAACACACGGTGTGTTTGAGGAGTCGATTATTGAGGTGTGTCAGATTATTCATGATAATGGTGGCCAGGTATACATGGATGGTGCTAATATGAATGCTCAGGTTGGTTTGACCAGCCCTGGACACATTGGAGCAGACGTATGCCACCTGAATTTACATAAAACATTTGCTATCCCACACGGTGGTGGTGGACCAGGTGTTGGACCAATTGGTGTTGCCAAGCATCTGGTTGATTTCTTACCTACTCACCCTGTTATTGATAACGGACGAAAAGGTATAACGGCTGTTTCTGCAGCGCCTTGGGGCAGTGCCAGTGTATTGCCTATTACCTATGGTTATATCAAAATGCTGGGTGGTGAGGGACTGACGCAGTCGACCAAAATGGCTATTTTAAATGCCAATTATATGGCCTCGCAGCTGAAGGATGACTATGGTATTCTTTACACAGGTAAGAATGGCCGTGTTGCCCACGAAATGATTTTGGAATGTCGTCATTTTAAAGCAGCTTCTGGCATTACCGAAACTGATATTGCCAAGCGCTTGATGGATTACGGATTTCATGCCCCAACTTTATCGTTCCCGGTATATGGAACCTTAATGGTGGAGCCAACCGAAAGTGAATCGCTTCAGGAGCTGGACCGTTTTATCGCCGCTATGAAATCGATTTATGCTGAGATCCAAGAGATTGAGAACGGCACGGTTGACAGGGAAGATAACGTGTTGAAGAACGCGCCTCACCCGGCTTATAAAGTGGTGGCCGATGAGTGGAATCACTCTTACGGACGCGAAAAAGCGGCCTATCCTTTGCCTTTCATCCGCGAGAATAAGTTCTGGATTGATGTAGCCCGTGTAGACGATGCTTATGGCGATCGCAATTTAGTGTGTGCCTGCGAACCAATCGAAAGTTACATTGAAGATTAAAAGCAAATCGCAATAAATTTAAAAGCCTGATAACTTCTTTTAGTTATCAGGCTTTTTTGTATTCTCAAGTGCCGTAGCGTATTGTTGTACATTCATTTAGTTCGAATGAACTAATGTTTCATGGTTGATTCCAGTATCTTTGCCGGATTTAGGCTTCTAAAGAGCCGTTTTTTACCTTGTTTTATCCTTGCTGAGCTCGTAAGGTGCTATCCTCAATGATCTCGCTAAATACCGCCTGAATATTTAAGCCAGCCGCTTCAATCTGTTGGGGAATAAAGCTGGTAACGGTCATGCCCGGTGTCGTGTTTACTTCCAGCAGGAATATTTTATTGTCGCTTATGATGTAATCAACACGAATAATGCCTTTGCAGCCTAAAATATCATAGATGAGCGACGAGATGGATTGGATACGGTCTCTGGCACTGTCTTCAATTCGTGCTGGCGTAATCTCTTCCACCTTGCTGGCTGTGTATTTAGCCTCAAAGTCAAAAAACTCATTCTTACTCACCACTTCTGTTAACGGAAACACCACTTGTTTGTTACTGGTTTTATATAAACCGCAGGTTACTTCTGTTCCGCTAATGAACTGTTCAATAATTACCTCATTACTCTCGGTAAACGCTTTTTCAATAGCCGCTGTTAATTCACTGGCCTCTTTAACCTTTGTAATGCCAAAACTCGAACCTCCTGCATTGGGCTTCACAAAGCAGGGCAGACCAAGTTGTTTAATAATGTCGTCATTATTAAAGGTATTGCCCTTGCGCAGCAGTACCGAATCGGCTATGGCTACACCAAAGCCTTTCAGGTAGGTGTTGCAGGTAAATTTATTAAAGCTGATTGAGGCTGCCTGCACATCGCAGGTGCTATGTGGGATTCCCAGCATATTAAAGTAACCTTGCAGCAAGCCGTCTTCGCCAGGCGTACCATGGATGGTTATGTAGGCAAAGTCGATTGTGATTTTTTGGTCATTAATGGTAAACGAAAAATCATTTTTATCAACCGGATATTCTTCATTATCAACTATTGCACACCATTTTTCTTTAGTGATTAAAATGGGATAGCGATGGTAGTTGGTGGCGTCTATAAAAGACATCACTCCGTCTTTACTTTTTTCAGAAACAATAATTTCTGATGAGTAGCCGCCGTATATTACACCGATGTTTTTCATTATAGTTAATGATGGTATTGTATGTTTGTGATTTAGTCGTTTTCTCGTCCTGCAATATAGCCTCTCCATTTTTCGATGGCTTGCATCATGTCCTCAGGAATCTCCGAATTAAAATCGATGTATTCCTTTGTGCTCGGATGAATAAAGCCCAGGGTTTTGGCATGTAAAGCCTGACGTGGCAGTATTTTAAAGCAGTTCTGCACAAACTGTTTATACTTGGTAAAAGTCGTGCCTTTTAATATCTGGTCGCCTCCATAGCGCTCGTCATTAAACAGCGGATGACCGATGTACTTCATGTGGGCCCTGATCTGGTGGGTGCGTCCGGTCTCTAAGCGACATTCAACAAGCGAAACATAGCCCAGTCGCTCCAATACTTTATAATGGGTAACGGCATGCTTGCCTCTATCGCCATCAGGAAAAACCGCCATTTGCTTGCGATCTTGCAGGCTGCGGCCTATGTTTCCCACAATGGTGCCTTCATCTTCTGCTGGTTGGCCCCATACCAGTGCCACGTAGGTGCGGGTTGAGCTTTTGTCGAAAAACTGGCGGGCCAAAAAGTTTTTGGCTTCTTCAGTTTTTGCCACTACAAGCAGCCCCGAGGTGTCTTTGTCGATGCGATGCACCAAACCCGGTCGGGGATCTTCTGAGTGAAATAAGGGCAGATCTTTCAGGTGCCAGGCCAGAGCATTGACCAATGTGCCGGTATAGTTGCCGTGGCCGGGATGCACCACCATGCCCGGTTGTTTATTGATAATGATTAAGTCGTCATCTTCGTGGGCAATGTCCAAGGGAATATCTTGTGCAATGATTTTCAGTTCCCGGCGTGGAAAGGACATTACAATGGTTATGACATCATTGGCCTTTATTTTATAGTTGGATTTAACCGGTTTGTCATCCACCCGGATATTTCCGGCTGCCGCCGCATCCTGTATCTTATTGCGCGATGCATTCTCTATCCGGTTCACCAGAAACTTGTCAATGCGCAGCGGTTTTTGGCCGGCATCGGCTATAAACCGATAGTGCTCATACAACTCATTACTTTCGTCCGGATTGGTGTTATCATCCAGCTCCTCCAACTCATCAAATTCATCTTGCATGTGCTCGTCTGCCATACTGTATGTGTAAGGATAAATACTTTTAATAATTTACTTTAGCGGTGTCAACACTCAGCCAAATATCTATGGATGAACCAAGCGGAATTCGTTCGCCTGTTTCGGCCGATGGCTGCTGCTTCCATATAAAAGCTGATGTAGAATCTTCGGCTGTCAGTACCGATTCATCATAAATAATGGCACCAATATTAAGCGATACCGAGTTGGAATAACTCTGTGCCTCGTCAAGGGTCAGCGCTTTAAGGTCTGGTACATTTGTTTGCTCCGTGCTCAAACCTTTACCAATGTGTAGGTCGATAACCGAGCCTTTTAAAACAACTGTTCCGGGCTCAACAGGTTTACCTCTGTAGAGCTGTTGAATTACCAGATTTCGGTATTCGCTGGGCACATAGATGAGTTCACCAATTACCAGGCCATAGGATTCCAAGATAACTTTGGCGTTTCGTAAAGAATAATCCACCAGGTTCGGTATTTGTACTTTTTCAGGAGCAATGGCTTTAATTGTGAAATGGATATTTCTATTTTCTTTCACCATGCTGCCTGGGGCTGGTATTTGTTCAATAACGGCGCCTGGCAAATATTCATCAATATGTACTGAGTCAATAATGTTATAACGAAAGCCTTTTTCTTCGATTAGTTGACTAACCTGATCTTCCGTGAGTCCCCTAAAGTCGGGAACCGGGTAGTATTCGCCATGATTGGTGTAGATGTTTAAACTGACAAAAGTGGCAATAAGAACCAGTGTTACTACAGCAATGGCTAATAAGATGTTTTTAATAAACACATTGCTCAGTATTTTTTTTAAGATTGACATATGCATTTTGGTTTTATCCGTCCTGTTTTTTTAGGCCGGTTTCTAACAGCTTGTCAAAAATAGTAAAACTTCTGCTATCAGAGTTAGGGGCATAAAAAAAGTAAAGAACCCATATTGGATTCTTTACTTTTTTTTATGCTGAAAGCTTTCAATTAAGCTTTATGTCTTTTTTCGCTAGAAACACTAAGTTTTCTACGTCCTTTGGCTCTTCTTGAAGCTAAAACCTTACGACCATTAGCAGTGGCCATTCTTGAGCGGAAACCATGCTTGTTTCTTCTCTTTCTGTTCGATGGTTGAAATGTCCTTTTCATTACTATGTAATTTTTTTATTTTTCTTTGATTGTAACCTTCCAAAAGAACTGGTTCGGGAGCCTCATTCTTTCAGAGTGTTTTGATTAAGTCAATACCTTAACTTTTCGGACTGCAAAAATACACGTTTTTTTTATCTTCCAAAAAAAAATCAATGCTTTTTTGGCATTGGTTAATGTTTATTCTTCTGTTGCTTACATCGACAGATGTATGATCTTTTTGGTTTCAAAAAAAGGTTCCTCAAAGTAGTTGGTTAGTGGCGTTACTGAAATTCTGTTTTTGAACTCATTCACTTCAGCTTCAAAGTCGCCTCCTTTTAGATAGATGATACCATTAGTGATGGCATTTTTATTTTCGGGCAGGAACTTATTATGGCAGAGCTTCACAAAATCGGGAAAAGCTGTCACTGCGCGGCTGATAATAAAGTCGTATTGTTTCGGATGGTTTTCGACGCGCACTTGCTCGGCAGTCAGGTTGTTAAGTCCAAGTGCTTCGGCAACACCTTTTACAACTTTAATTTTTTTCCCAATTGAATCGATCAGGTGAAACTTACTATCGGGGTTCATAATGGCCAGCGGAATTCCAGGGAAGCCACCACCACATCCGACATCCAGTATTTGGGTATCTTTTTCAAACTGTATAAATGCGGCAATGCCTAACGAGTGCAGAACATGGCGTTCATAAAAATGATCCATGTCTTTTCGTGATATCACATTGATTTTCGAATTCCAATCAGCATATAAATCTCCCAATTTACTTAGCTTTTCTTCAGCCGCAGGCTCAAGATTTGGAAAGTATTTTTTTATTAACTCCATGATAAAATTAGCAGAGGATTATTTCCTCTGAACACTTAAGGTTAAAAAATACGGACTAAGTTATTTTGATATCTGAGTTTTTCAGGGTGTTGAAGAGGAGCTCTCGGGCTCTAAAAAGCTGTGCTTTTACAGTTCCTAGAGGTAAATCCAGCTCTTCGGCTATTTCTTCGTATGAAAATTCTTTGAAATAGCGTAGCTCAATCAAAATGCGGTAACGCGGTTTGAGTTTTTTGACCACGGTACGCATTAAAATTTTCTTTTGCTGTTTAATCAGGTTTTCTTCCGGGTCGGGTGTTTCGTCTTTGAGATGAATGGGCTGATCGTTTTCCTTATCATCGCTCATGCCTCCGTCGATAGAGACAATGTTATTGCGTTTTTTTCTCAGGAAATCGATGCAGTTGTTTGAAGCAATCTTAAACAGCCAGGTGCTAAATGCATAATTGGGTGAATACTGGTGAATGTTTTTAAATGCTTTACCAAATGCTTCTATGGTTAAGTCCTCAGCATCACTTTTGTTATTCACCATTTTGAGGAGCATAAAGTAAATAGCGTCTCTGTAGCGGCCCATCAGTTCGGCGTATGCTTTTTGATCGCCTTTCACTGCTGTTTCTACTAATTCTAAATCGTATTTTGCCTTATCAGATAGATTCGGATTTACTTCCATTTCTTCTTCTTTGCGCTAAACATATTAATTACCCAAACACTCCCAACTAACCATGGTGTTATAAAATCAAAGAGAATGGTCGCCCAATACAATTTACTTTCTCCCATTTTTTTAGCTGCTTTGGCAAGTAGGATGTGCAAAGTCAGCAGTCGGACAGAAAATAACACCAATGCTACGGGAGCAAAAGTAGGAAAAAAAAGTGAACAAAGTGTTAGTAGCCACAATATTTGACGAGTTAATGGTTCGCTAATCAGCCAGCATTTTGTGCCAAATTTGTAGACCGGTGCTGTTGTGAGGTGCCTTGATTTTCGTTCTACCCACTCGCTAAAGCTTCTGGGGGCTAAGGAGATTGTTTGGCTATCATAATTTAGCTGAACGGTAGTGTTATGTTTATTTGCACAACTGCGAATAAAAAGGTCATCATCGCCCGAAGCCATATTTAAATAGGGCTTAAAAACTTGATTGTTTTCAAACAGCGACTTGGTGTAGGCCATGTTGCGTCCAACTGCCATAAATGGTTTGCCCCGTAAAGCAAAACCCATGTACTGCACCGCATTGAAAAATGTTTCGTAGCGCAAAAAGAGGTTAAATAGTGTTTTTTGCTTTTCGAAACGGCCATGGCCTATAATTATCTGCTTTTCAGAGGTAAACTGGCTGCTGATGGATTTTAGCCACAGCTTTGAGGCGGGGCGACAATCTGCATCGGTAAACACAAGGTGCTCATATTGGGCAGCCTTAACTCCAATTGTTATGGCTAACTTTTTGCCTTGGTAATGCTGTTTGTTTAAGGGGATATTGGTGTAATACAGGTTGTTGAACTGGGTTTTTAATTGGGCCAAAACCATTTCGGTCTCATCGCTTGAGCAGTCGTTAACCACAATTACTTGGTACTGCGGATAATCCTGCTGGCAAATTTCAGGAATGAATTTTTTTAAGTTCTGGGCTTCGTTCTTTGCACAAATAATTACAGAAAGTGGCATCGGCTCCTGTTGAGGTGCCAGCGGCTTAAACTGCGATGGTTTTAAAAGGAAAAATAAATGGTAAAAAGTCTGGAAAAGCCACGAGGCCAGGTAAATGCCTATAGCGCTATATAAAATCGATACTTCCACTGATTTGAATTTTTTGCCAAAAGTGCAACATATTTTTATTAATATGCGCTGTTTTACTTTCATTTTTATCCACGGTTACAAAAAATACTGAAAAACTGTTTGTGAACAGAACAATGGGCAGTCATTTTATTTAATAGCTCAGCTGTTGTATATTTGCAAGCTGCCTCAATAAAATGGATGGCAGGCTGATTGTAAATTATTTATTTCTGGATATAACGATGAAATTTGAACTTCAATATACTGATGCCAAAAGTAGTGCGCGTGTTGGAAAAATAACCACTGACCATGGCGAAATAGAGACTCCCATTTTTATGCCTGTAGGTACTGTAGGCTCAGTAAAAGGAGTTCATTTCAGGGATTTGGAAGATGACGTAAAGGCGCAAATTATTTTGGGTAATACCTATCATTTATACCTGCGCCCTGGATTAGAAGTGTTAAAAGCCGCCGGTGGGCTCCATAAATTTAATGGTTGGGATAAGCCCATGTTGACCGATAGCGGCGGATACCAGGTTTTTTCGTTGAGTGATAACCGGAAGTTGACTGAAGAAGGGGCTGTTTTTCGTTCGCATTTAGATGGTTCAAAGCATTTATTTACGCCCGAAAATGTGGTGGATATCCAGCGCGTGATTGGTGCTGATATTATTATGGCCCTGGATGAGTGTCCTCCAGGCGATGCTGAATATGCCTATGCAAAAAAATCGATGGAGCTGACGCACCGTTGGTTAAAGCGAGGTGTGGATCATTTTGATCAGACAGAACCCCTTTACGGACATTCGCAAACCTTCTTTCCGATTGTGCAAGGCGCTGGCTATCGCGACTTAAGAACGCAGTCGGCCGAATTTATTGCTTCGCAAAATCGCGAAGGCAATGCCATTGGAGGCCTGGCTGTTGGCGAACCTACCGAGGTGATGTATGAAATGGTAGAACTGGTGAATGGTATTTTACCCAAGGATAAACCCCGCTACCTGATGGGCGTTGGTACACCGGCCAACTTACTCGAGAATATCGCCCTTGGAGTTGATATGTTTGATTGTGTAATGCCAACGCGAAACGGGCGGAATGGCATGTTATTTACTTCAGAAGGCATTCTTAATATGCGCAACGAAAAGTGGAAGAATGACTTTTCACCGGTTGATCCCAATGGGACTTCATTTGTTGACCATCATTATACAAAGGCTTACCTTAGGCATTTATATGTGTCCAAAGAAATGCTGGCCGCCCAAATAGGCAGTATGCATAACCTCACCTTTTATCTTTGGTTGGTGCGTGAAGCCCGTAAGCATATTTTAGAAGGTGATTTTGCTCAATGGAAAGATGTGATGGTGAAAAAACTAACCACGCGTTTGTAGTTTAATGAGTGTATAGAGGCACACGGTTGTCTATAATACACGGGTAGTTTATGAGCACGCTGGTTTAGCTTATAACTATTTTTTCGTTCTTTTGTAACTGACAAGATTAACTAAACAGATAGTTTTGAAGAAACTGGACTTATATATACTCAGGAAGTTCCTGGGAACATTCTTCTTTGCCATATTGCTGATTATTAGTATTTCAGTAGTGTTTGATGTAACCGAAAAAATTGATAACTTTTTTGAACATGGGGCCCCGTTAAAGGCCATTGTTTTTGATTACTACAAGAATTTTGTTCCCTATTTTGCCAATTTATTTACGCCACTGTTTGTTTTTATTGCAGTAATTTTCTTCACCTCAAAAATGGCGTATCAAACCGAAATTATTGCCATTCTTTCGAGTGGGGTGAGTTTTAGGCGGATGATGTTTCCCTACTTTTTGGGTGCAGCTATCATTGGCTTGTTTTCATTTTTGTTAGGCGGCTATGTGATTCCTCCGGCCAATCAAACACGTATTCAGTTCGAAAATGTGTATGTTAAAAATAAGCCGGCTAGGGGGCTCGAAAAAATTCATATGCAGATTGAGCCAGGTGTATTTGTTTACATGGATAAATACCGGACTTACAGTGGGAGAGGGGATTACTTCTCTATGGAAAAGTATGATGGTAAAGAATTGGTTTCAAAGCTGTCGGCCCGTTATGCCGAGTTTGACTCCACCTCTGGTAAATGGGGTTTAAGGGACTATGTTTTACGTGAATTTAGTGATGGGGTGGAGCATAAAATCAGTGCCGGTTCTAAAGTGGATACCTTGATACCTAATGTTACACCCAAAGACTTTAAAGAGGAGCGTAAGTATTTTGAGATGATGACCAATACTGAGCTCGACGCCTATATTGAAGCACAGCGAGCCCGCGGTGTTGGCAATCTCGAAGAGTTTTTAATTGAAAAGTATAAACGCATAGCCTCGCCGTTTAGTGCCTTTATTTTAACTTTAATCGGCGTTTCCCTGGCATCCCGAAAGGTACGGGGTGGAATGGGCTTGCATATTGGAGTTGGCATCGCGTTGAGTTTTTCGTATATTTTGTTCATGACCATTTCAACCACTTTTGCTGTCAATGGGAATATGAACCCGATGTTAGCAGTTTGGTTGCCTAACATTGTATTTACTGCTATTGCATTTTATTTGTACATCAAGGCGCCCAAGTAATCTGAGTAACTGACTATTTACCTGGGTTGTTCGGTTATTTGAAATGAAGACTATCTGACCTTATTCCTTTCGTTAAAAAAAATAAATTAGTAATTATGCAGTCTGAAAAATTATTAATCAGATTGTTTAATATATATTTTGATTAATATAGGTTAAATCAAATTTTTGGATTATGTCATTGAAAAAACACATCCTTGACCTTCGGAAAAGAAAGGAACAAGTGCAAAAGGGTGGTGGCGACAAAGCCATTGAAAAGCAAGCTGCCATGGGTAAAATGACGGCTCGCGAACGAATCCTGGCACTCGTTGACAAAGATTCTTTCACCGAATACGACCTTTTTGTTGAGCATACGGCTCGCGATTTTGGAATGGACAAAAAGCAGTTGCATGGTGATGGGGTTATTATTGGTACAGGTACCATTTATGGTGCACCAATCTGTATCTTTGCGCAGGATTTTACTGTAGCCGGGGGATCGTTAGGATTAATGCATGCCCGTAAAATTACCAAGATTATGGATCATGCCTTGAAAATGCGTGTGCCCTTAATCGGAATTAACGATTCTGGTGGTGCCCGTATTCAGGAGGGAGTAAACTCTCTGGCAGGGTATGGCGAGATCTTTTATCGCAACACATTGGCTTCTGGGGTTATTCCTCAGCTGTCTGTTATTCTAGGCCCATGTGCGGGCGGTGCGGTATATTCACCAGCGTTGACTGACTTCGTTTTTGTTGTTGAGAATATTTCTAAGATGTTTATTACTGGTCCTGGTGTGATCGAATCTGTTCTGGGAGAAAAGATTTCGATGGAGGACCTTGGTGGTGCGCGCGTTCATGCTGAAATTACCGGTAATGCCCACTTCTTCTCTAACAGTGAAGTTGAATGTTTCGACCAGATTAAGAAGCTGATTACATTTATTCCTTGGAACAATAGTAAAAAAGCGAAAGCATTTCCTCCAAAACCACCTAAGTTCAAAGGTAATATTGAGGATATTATTCCATCGGATCCAAAAACACCTTACGATGTACGTGACGTTATCAAAGCAATTGTTGATGATTCTGATTTCTTCGAAATTCAGGAGCTTTGGGCGGCAAACATTGTGATTGGTTTTGGTCGTTTGAATGGTGAAACAGTAGGATTTGTGGCTAACCAGCCGATGGTATTGGCCGGGGTGCTCGACTGTGATAGCTCTGATAAAGCAGCGCGTTTTATCCGTTACTGTGATGCCTTTAATGTGCCTATTATCACCCTTGAGGATATGCCAGGTTACCTGCCAGGAGTGGATCAGGAACACGCGGGTGTAATCCGTCACGGTGCTAAGGTGCTTTATGCTTATTCTGAGGCAACGGTGCCGAAAGTAACTGTTATCTTGCGTAAAGCCTATGGTGGTGGTTACATTGCCATGAACTCACGTCACCTGGGAGCCGACTTTATGTTTGCCTGGCCAATGGCTGAAATTGCCGTGATGGGACCAGAAGGTGCGGCTAACATCATCTTCAAGAAAGAGATTGATGAGGCAGAAGATAAAGACGCTATGCGTGCTGCTAAAGTGGAAGAGTATAAAGAGAAATTTGCTAATCCATATGTGGCCGCAGCAAAAGGTTATATCGATTCTGTAATTGAACCTAATGAAACGCGTGCATTATTGCTGCATGCTATTGAAGTTTCGGCTGGTAAAGATGATCATCGCCCTGCTAAAAAGCATGGTATTCCTCCATTTTAATAGGTGCGTTTATGAGTACAAAAAAAACAGAAGGATTAGTCGATTTCGCTATACTCAGTATGAAGTATAAAACAAAATTGACTAAAAAATTCGAGAACCGCGTTCAATATGAGGCGCCAAATCCAAACCACATTGTGTCCTATATTCCAGGTACAATTTGTGAAGTGTTTGTGAAAGAGGGCCAGAAAGTTAAAGAAGGTGAATCACTGTTGATACAGGAAGCCATGAAAATGCGTAACCAGATAACCATGCCACACGATGGTAAGGTGGTTTCAATAGAAGTGACACAAGGAGATAAGATTCCAAAGAACCATTTAATGGTTGTAATCGAGTAAAAAAGTAAGGGCTGCACATGCAGCCCTTACTTTTTTATAGTTTCTTGATCCATTTAAAATGGGATGCAGGAGTATCGATATGAGGTTCGTCTTTAAAGAGGCCAAACACACTTGAGCCACTGCCACTCATGCTGGCATAGCTTGCCCCGGCTTCGTACAAAGCCATCTTAAGCTTCCCTATTTCCGGGTACTTTGTGAATACCGATGGTTCAAAGTCATTTTTTATATGGTGCTTCCATTGTTCTATTGGCAGGCGAACTAATTCGCTCAGCGCGGCAGTCGATGGACGAGCACTCACACCACGGTAGGCTTCTGGTGTTGAAACATGAACGGGAGGTTTAATCAGGGCGATGTAGTATCCTGTTAAATCAAGCTGAATGGGATGAAGCATGTCGCCGATGCCCGTGGCAAAAGCTGGTGTATTCTTGATGAAAAAGGGGCAGTCGGCGCCTAATTGAGCAGCTATTGTTACTAAGCGAGACTCATCAATGCCGAGCTTGAATTCTTTGTTAAGCAGTGTGAGCATAAAAGCTCCATCAGCCGATCCACCGCCTAAACCAGCACCAAAGGGGACCATTTTATGCAGATGAATTTTTAGCGGAGGGAGATCATAGTCTTTTTTTAGCAGCTCAAATGCTTTGATGCAAATGTTATCAGCTGGCGGTGCATCAATGTTAATGCCTGAGGAACTAAATATATAGGGCTCCGTTGTTTCAATATTTGTAACGACTTCCAGGGCATCCATTAAAGGAATCGGATAGAAGATGGTCTCCAGGTTGTGGTAGCCATCCTGTCTTTTCTCAACTACGTTAAGACCAATATTAATTTTGGCGTTGGGATAACAAATCATGTCAAATGCATTTTATACAAAGAAACTAGTTCCACCTGAGAAAAAAAACGGGTGTTTATAAAATGTTGTTGTTACCTTGATTATTGCTTGTAGCTGCAGGCTTTGCCGCTGATTTACCTTTTTCAAACCTCACCCAATGCCAATTCATGGCATGATGAATTGAGGTAAAAATGCAGCTTGTTAAGATGCAATTTGTATCTTTGTGGCTCTGAATTTTTCCAAATTAAGCTATGGCAGATAACAGGTATTCGAATCGCAAAAAACCGATTGCAGGTATTGAAATGGGTAAACTACCACCTCAGGTAACAGACTTGGAGGAAGCGGTTTTGGGTGCATTATTGTTGGAAAAAGAGGCCTTTTTAAATGTATCTGAGCTGTTAAAGCCCGACCATTTTTACAAGGAGGCGCACCAGCATATTTACAAGGCCATTATGGATTTGGAAGCGCACGAGCAGCCGGTGGATATGCTCACAGTGACCCAGCAACTAAAGAAGATGGGAAAGCTCGAAGAGGTGGGTGGTGCCTTCTATATTACTCAGCTAACCAGTAAGGTGGCATCGGCAGCGCACATCGAATACCATGCTCGCATCATCTGGCAAAAATATTTGCAGCGTCAGATGATTCATATATCCAGTGACTTACAGAGTAAGGCTTACGATGATGGCATTGATGTAAACGACTTGCTGGAAGAGGCTGAGAGCACCTTTTTTATGCTGTCGCAAGGCAGTATGAAGCGCGATGCGATGCAAATCAACCCGGTTATCCAGGATGCGATTGACCGTATTAAAGCGGCCTCGGAGCGTACTGATGGTTTAAGTGGTGTACCTTCTGGTTTCACAGCTTTGGACCGGGTTACATCCGGATGGCAGGGCTCAGCATTGATCATTATTGCTGCTCGTCCGGCCATGGGTAAAACGGCTTTTGTATTATCCATGACAAGGCAAATGGCTTTAAACCATAAGATTCCGGTGGCTATATTCTCTTTGGAGATGTCGAATGTGGAACTCGTTAACCGTTTAATCGTATCGGAAACTGAGTTGTCGGCCGACAAAATTAAGAAGGGGAATCTGGCCCCATATGAGTGGGAGCAGCTCGACCATAAAATTCAAAACCTCATTGATGCGCCAATATTTGTAGATGATACGGCCGGTTTGTCGGTCTTTGAATTACGTGCTAAATGTCGTCGTTTAAAGAAGCAGCACGATATTAAGTGTGTGATTATTGACTACCTGCAGCTGATGAATGCCAGCGGTATGAATCCGGGCTCGCGTCAGGAAGAGGTGAGTTTAATCTCCCGAAACCTTAAAGGACTGGCCAAAGAGCTGGATGTGCCAATTATTGCGCTGTCACAGTTAAACAGGGGTGTTGAAGGACGTGCCGGTGCTGAAGGTAAGCGACCGCAGCTTTCTGACCTCCGTGAATCGGGTGCCATTGAGCAGGATGCCGATATGGTATGCTTTATTCACCGACCTGAATACTACCGAATAACAGAGGATGAACAAGGTAACTCCCTGATAGGGTTGGCAGAGATTATTATTGCCAAGCACCGTGCCGGACCAACGGCCGATGTGCGTCTGCGTTTCCGTGCTGAGTTAGCTCGTTTCCAGGATGTAGAGGATGTTGATTTTGAGGATAACGGCTTTGGACAAAGCACACCGTCACAAACCTTTGGCTCAAAAATGAATCAGGCTGTGGAGTCGGAGAGTGCTGCCCAGCTAGGTGGCCATCAGCTCCCCGAATTTCCAGAAGGTCCTGGTTTTAATAGTGATGTGCCGTTTTAATAAAGGTCTTCGCGGATTATATTTTGATCACGCTGCTGCTTCAGCAGGGCTTTGGCTGCTTCTTCAGTCATATTTTTTTCGGTCCTGTATATTTGCAGCAGAGTGGTTTTCACCTGATCGCCCATTCGGTTATGACCACAGAGGTAGATAATTGCCCCCTTATCCAGCCACTCCAGCAGCCTTTCTTTGTACTCAAGTAAGCGCTGCTGCACATACTCCTTCTGTGCCTGATCGCGGGAAAATGCTGTGTTAATAAAGGCCAGTGTTTCATCCTTATAAAAATCGATGATCTCATCTTCGTACAAAAAGTCACTGGTCTGGTGCTTATCTCCCCAGATTAACCAGGCTTTATTTTTTATTCCCCGAGCTGATAAATCTTGCAGGAAGGCTCTGTAGGGCGCAATGCCCGTTCCAACGCCTATCATAATTATTGGGGTTTCGGGGTTTTCAGGCAGGTGAAAGGAGGGGTTGCTCACCAGGCGAAAGTTAATGGTAGCTCCTTCAGCCAATCCCTCATTGACATAAGTTGAAGCTGCTCCTTCGTAGTCTCTTTCTTTTTGCGTGAAGCGAATGGTTTTGACCGTTAGATCTATCTGATTTGGTTGAGCGATAGCTCCCGATGCAATTGAATAGTACCGGGAATGGATGGGCTGAAGGATGCCGACGAACTCATCCGCGTCCATTGTACATGGGTAGTCCTTTATTAAATCAAGCACATCTGATGTGGCGATGTAGGAGCGGAGTGCCTCCTTGTTGTTGTAGAGCTCTTTTAGTTGAGCGGAACTGTTTATTTTTAGAAAACGCCTGATAACGGGTCGGGTCAAGCGTGTGATCTCAAATTGATACAATAGTGCATACTCCAAACTGTGGTTGTAGGTGATAAGCTCCTGCGATTTGCTTAAATTGAGCACTTCAATAATCTGATTGACAAGTTTAAGCGGGTTGGTTGGAACAATTTCAATGCAGTCGCCGGCCGCATAAGCTACTTTACTGTTGGCATTATCCAACTCGACATGGTAGACCGCTTGTTGTGTTTCGCCTTTAGTGAGTTGAATGCGTGTGGTTAGCGTGGTCGAAATAAAATCAGGGACAGCTAACTCTGCTTTCGATAGGATTTCTGTTTCTTTTTTAACACCGGCTATGGTTTCATAGCTATTTTGTATCCATTGAAGAGCGGGTTTTTTAAAGTCCAGATCGCAGTCTACCCGATTAATAATTGGTTGGGCTCCCAATTTTTGCAGTTGCTTTTCGATGGTTTTACCAGCGCCACAAAAATTGTCGTAGCTGGAGTCGCCAAGTCCGCACACAGCATAGCGCAGATTCGGTAACAACGGCATTTCTTCGTGTTGCAGCAAGGCATAAAACTGTCGGGCGTTAGGTGGCAGTTCACCTTCACCATCGGTACTAACCACTATTAGAAGTTGTTTTTCAGCAGGTAATCGGCCTACGTCGTATTTCTCCATGTTAAGGCATTCGCTTTCAATGCCACACTGGTGATAGTATTTGTGGGCTTGTTGGGCCACCAGTTGCGCATTGCCGGTTTTGGTTCCATACAAGATTGTAACCGGCGGACATGTTATGCCTGTTTTAATAGACAGGTTTAAAGGCTTTTCTTTTTTCTTTAGTAAGGCACTGAAGAATCCCATATATGATGTGCATTAATTGTTAAAAACAGAAGGCTTGTATGTACATAAAGCCTTGCTCTAATTAACAAGCACCACCATAAAATGTTTGCTTATTTAGCCAGCCATTGCTTAAATTTAGAGGCTTTCTCGCTGGATATTATAACATCGCAATTGGCTTTGGGACGCAACTCCAGTTTGAGCTTACTTTTAGAGTAGATATGGGCCTCCAGAATGGACAGTACGCTGACGATGAACTTGCGGTTGGCCCTGAAAAATTGCCTAGGGTTCAACTCATCGTTCAATTGCTCAAGCGTTAGGTTGATGTCAAATACACGGCCTTCGTGGGTGCAAATAAATACGCCTCTGTTTTCGGCATAAATATAGGCCACCTCATTAACCGGGATGGTCTTTAATTTGCCCCGGTAATGCACCAAAAATCGTTCTCTGTATTCTGGTTGAGTTTGTTGCCGGGCAATAGCCTGGCCCAATAACTGGTAGTCTATTGTTGTTTCATTGGTTTGCTGAACACGACTTAAGTATTTGTCAATGGCAATTTGTAGCTTATCCTTTCCAAATGGTTTTAGAAGGTAGCCAATACTGTTGTGATCAAAGGCCTGAATGGCATATTGGTCATAAGCCGTGGTAAAGATGATGGGACTCGTAATATTTTGTTGTTCAAATATCTGAAAGCTATTGCCATCGGCCAGGTGGATATCCAGAAAAATGAGGTCGACGGTGTTCGATTGTAAAAAGTCAACCGTGGCTTCTACAGAATCCAGAATTTGAACAACCCTAAAGTCAGGGGCAAGCGTACTGAGCATGGCCTGTAATTTACGTGCCGATGGCATCTCATCTTCAACTATTAAAACATCAGTCATGAGTTGGTGGTATTAATGGAATTTGCGAAACGTAATGCTTTCCGTCGCTGGTAAAGTTCGGTAATTCACCATGCAGCAATTTAAATTTTTCTATGAGATTTTGCTGGCCGGTGTGGGTCGATTCATATTTTTCAGTTTTTGGCTGTATATTGTTTTTAATAAGCAGGCTGTTCGTTTTAGTTTCAATAGTGATGGTTAGCGGACGCTGCCTTGATACAACATTGTGTTTCAGTACATTTTCTATTACTACCTGTAACGAGAGTGGAGGAAGAAGTCTGTTTTCGAGCTGATCGTCGATGTTTACCCGAAAGTTCAGCCCTTCCTCGTACCGGTATTTATAGAGGTTCAGGTAGGTTCGGATAAAATCCAGTTCCTCTTTTAAAGTCACCAAATCTTGCTTATTAATGGAGAGCACATAGCGGTATATAGCTGCAAAATCCTGAATGAATTTATCTGCTTTTTCGGTGCTTTCATAAATCAACGACGATAAAACACTGAGGTTGTTGAATAAGAAATGATGGTCGAGTTGCTCCTTCAAAGCGGTGTATTTGGTGCTAATCTGTTCTTTCTCCAGTTGAGTCAGTTTAAACTCCAGTTGATTTCTTTCTTCGGTTGCAACAATCATTTCAACCACAATCATTAACAAGGCACTAACCATTAGCGGCATGATAAATACAATGAGCCGGAACTGTTCTTCTTCGTGATGTTTGGGCATCCAACCTTCGTTAATTGCAAAATTGATGCTACCAATGATGATAATTGGAATAATGAGGGTGACCCCAAAGTCGATAATGGAGCGGATGAGCCAGTTGCGCTTCCAGGGGTAGCTCACATTCAATTTCCGTACGATGTAGTTATACAGAAATACGAGTCCTAATGATTCAATAAAGCCAACCAGCATCCTCTCAAAGGGCATTTGACTGATTTCCTCCAGCGTTCTGTATTGAAAAACAACAGTGAGCGTCATCGCTATCAGGATGATGCCTAACAGAATAAATGGTGTTAGCAGCAGTTTAAGGCGCTTGTTTCTAAATTGAATATTCCGAATCATCATGCTTTAACTATTGAATGAGCTGGCCGGTTAATTGTAACAGGTAAAATTCAGCTGTTTTGGCCTGGTATTGGGCATCGTTGTAATCAGCGGCCACGCGTAATAAATTTTGCTGGGCGGTTCGAAACTCAATGGAAGTGACTCGTCCCAGCTGAAACAGCTCTTTGGTTTGCCCAAAATTTAATCGGGCTTGTTCCAAACTACTCTTTTGTAGTTCAACAATTTTTCGCTTATAAATATAGTCAGTATATGCATTGGATGCATCCCGTTCAATTTCCGATTTTACCTGCGAGGTGCGTTCCTGAGCACTCATGTAATCGAGGCGGGCATTTTTTTCGCGTGTACGTTGCTGACGCCCGTTAAAAACATTAAATTTTAAACTGATGCCAGCTGTGGTGCCCATGTTTTGGTTGTAAAGCAGCTGGCCGGCATCATTATCCTGCCTGAAATAGCCATACTGTCCATAGGCCGAAAGGGTCGGGTATTTTCCGGCATTCGCAAGTTTTACATCCAGGCTGCTGATGTGTTCTTGCTGCTGCTGGGTAAGGAGTCTGGAATTATGCAACAATGCAGCGGCGAGAATCTCTTCCGAAGTAAAATCATTGCGAAAGGAGATGGAGTTATCAACTGCGTAAGTATTCTGAATAGGAACTCCCAGCAGTAAATTAAGGTCTTTCATACTTTGGATGGCGGACTGTTCTGTTTGCAAAACTATGGTGCTGTCATTGTTCATATCCACCTCGGCATTGAGTATGTCGAGCTGTGTTGCCTGCCCGTAGGCTTTTTTATCCATGGCTTTTTGCCAGCGTTCCCGTGAAATACGCATCGATTCCTTGGCCAGATACAGGTTTTGCTGGGCCCGGCAAAGCTGATAATATTGTTGGGCTACCTGTACTATGGTTGCTTCGGTTTGCTGTTTGAAAATGGTTTCCTGCAAGGCGTCGGCACTCTGCAGTTTTTTGTAAGTGTAGATGTTTCCAAAGCCATCAAACAAGGTATAATCAATGCGGGCATTGGCATTGTATGTGGCTGACCCTGCATTGTCCTGCTCAATCACCACCTTCGAGGGTGCTCCGTCACTGCCCTGACTCAACAGCTCTATTTCGGTGTCTTTGTTTGAATAGTCGGCTCCTCCATTCAGGCTCACCGAGGGCAATAGTCCGGCATTGCCAATCGAATTCAGGTTTTTGGCTTTCTGTAATTCACCACTGGCAATTTTTATGTCGTAATTATTGACCAGAGCAATTTCTATCGCTTTTTGCAAAGTTAGCTGCTGACTGGTGTCTGGCACTTCCTGTGCATTAGTGCACAGGTAAGCCAGTAATAATAATATTAGTGTGATGTATTTAGTCTTCATATTCTTCGATGTATTTCATTTCCTTGATTGCAGGTTCAATTTCTTCCCGTGTCACTTTTCTGCCGAGTAGCTGTTGCCATTTTAATTTGGTACCATTGGCAATGAGCAGCATTACAGGGAGCAAAATGAGGGTTGTGGTGGTGGCCATGGCCATGCCATAGCTGACTGAAATAGCCATTGGTATCAGGAAGCGGGCCTGCATACTGGTTTCGAGCAGCATGGGCGCCATACCGGCAATGGTAGTCAGCGTAGTTAATAAAATGGGGCGGAAGCGCGACATGGCTGCATCCAATAAGGCCTTTTCATAGTTCATGCCTTCCTTAAGGTTGATGTTTAAGGCGTTAATCAGCACCAGTGCGTCGTTAATCATTACCCCGATAAGAGCAATGACACCCATGCCCGACATAAGGCTTAAGGACATGCCATGAATCCAGTGCCCTACAATCACTCCGACCAGGCTTAAAGGAATCATCATGTAAACCAGTATCGATTGGGTGACAGACCGAAGGGTGAGTATAACCACACAGAACATAAGCAGCAGAATGATGGGCATCACTTTTCGCATGGAGCTACCCACCTTGGCACTTTCGCGTTTCTGTCCTTCGTAATCGGCTTTTACGCCGGGGTATTTGGCATAGATTGGCTCAAGGATTTCCGACTCAATTTTACTGATCACATCGGGTAAGGATGCGTTTGGGTTCGACTGGTTGGCCTCAACCTGTACTTCACGCTCAAAATCGAGGTGCTGGATGTTGGAAAAGCCATTAACTGTTTTTAAAGTAGCCAGTTCAGATAGCGGATAGGCGGCTCCGTTGCCCAGCCTTATTTTCATATCTTCCAGTTGCCCTATCGAACGACGGTTGTCTTCGGCGTATTTCACCCAAACTTTTACTTCATCTTTTCCGCGCTGTAAACGTTGCGCTTCATTTCCCCAAAAGGCTTCTCGTACTTGCCCGATAACATCCTGCAGGCTGATGCCCAAATGATGAGCTTTTTCTTTTAGCTCAATTTCCACTTCACGGTAACCAATAGGTGTGTTATCTGACACATCGGTGACTTCAGGCATTGCATTAAGTCCACGTTTCAGTTCCTCTTTGGCGGCACGTAGTACCTCATTATCATCGCCCAGCAACGAAATCACCAGTGCTTTACCAAAAGGATTAAAACCTTCAAACAGTAGGGCTTCAGCCCCGGGGATATCGCCTACTTTTTCGCGCAGGCGCAACACTACATCGTCGGTGGTGGAGTTACGCGATTCGCCATCCAGCAGGGTAATCTGTACGGTGGCTTTACTACCCATGCCCTGAAACTGCTGAAAAGTTTGCTTGATAATGTTCTGATTGTTGGGTTGCAAAGGACGCATCTCTTCATTCACCTGCCAGATGGCCTTGGTTATTTTATCAACCTGCTTTTGTGTAACCGACTCATCGGTACCTGATGGCATGGTTAAGCTCACGGTAATGTTATCGCCATCGACCTGTGGAAAGAACGTGACATTGACCCAGCGTGCCGATACCATGCCGATTGAAATAATAAAGAGGGCCGTAAACACGGCAAAGGTGATGGTTTTGTACTGAATGGCTTTTTCAACCACTGGCTTATAGGTGATGTCGCGCAGTTTAAGCAGCCCTGTTTCGGCCCAGCCCATGTACTTTACCCATTTGCTTTTGTAGCCCTTTTTCAAGGCTTTGGAGTGAGCAATGTGTGCGGGCAAAATTATAAGTCCTTCTATCAGTGAAACAAACAGAATGGCTATTACTACAATGGAAATCTCTTTGAACATATCGCCCATGCGCCCATCCAAAAAGATAAAGGCAGAAAAGGCCATCATGGTGGTTAGAACACCAGACACTACTGCGGGTGTTACCTCCAGCGTGCCATCAACAGCGGCACGTATTGGTGTTTTGCCCATTTGCCAGTGCCGGTAAATATTTTCGGCAACAACAATGGCATCATCAACCAGAATCCCCAGAACTAATATCAATCCAAAGAGCGACAGCATATTAATGGTGACTGAGGTAGCCGGAATAATGATAAACATACCTAAAATGGAAAAGGGGATACCTATAGCCACCCAAAATGCAATTCGGGGATTCAAGAACAGGGAGAGGAACAGTAATACCAGCAGGATGCCAATAACACCATTCTTTACCAGTAGGTTAATACGTTGGTTCAAAAGGTCGCTGGAATCGCGTATTACAGTGGCGGTGTATAAATCCTGACTGGAGTTAAATGTTTCGATGTATTCTTTAACCGCATCGGTAGCGGTGATGACATCTTCGGAGAAGGTACTTTGAATAGTGATGACAACACTTTGCTTTGCATTGAAATAGACTTCGGAGGGTGCATCGGCCCATTGGTCTTTAATGGTTGCTACATCCTTAAGGCGAATAATGCCTCCTTCAGCTGTGTTGCGAATGACGATGTCTTCCAGGCCTTCGCTTTTATACTCGCGGTTACGCACCCGGATAAAGAGTTCTTCTTCACCATCTTTAATGCTGCCGCCCGTCATCAGCAGGTTGGTTTTTGCTACCGCACGGGCTATCTCTGTAAAAGTAATGCTATATGCTTCGAGTGCATCTTCTTTTAGCAGAATGGCAATTTCTTCATCGGGGTAGCCGCCAATGGTCACCTTTGAAATGCCTTCTTTGCGTAGCAGGTCATGTTCCATTTGGCGGGCCGTAGATTTGAGTTGTTTGAGGCTGACCTGTTTCCCTTCGTTGGATGTTATAACATAGTTAATGGAGAAGTTAACATCGTCGTGCTTGTAGGTGACTACCGACTCGATACCCACCGGAAAAGAAGCGATGCGTTCCACCTCGTTTTTGACTTTTATCAGCGCTTCGTCCATGTCGGTGCCTTTTAGCATTTCGATGGTCACTGTGCCACTGTTTTCGCGCGACACAGACGTGATGCGCTCCATCCCCTCGAGGCCTTTTACGTTTTCTTCAATTTTAAGAATAGCACCTTCTTCAACCTCTTCGGGCGAGGCCCCCGGATACACAATGTCTACATAGATGTAGCGCTGGGCAATGTTCGGAAAAAAATTCTTTTGGATGCCAATTAATGAGAAAGTACCAAATAACAGGACCATCACCATGATGAGGTTGACTGCTACCGGGAATTTCATAAAGTAGGCTATAAGATTTTTCATTCGCTTTAATTTATTTGTCAGTAGTTGTTAGTCATTAGTTACTAATGGGCTCTTGCTGTGCGCTCTCAGCTAGCGCTTACTTTGGCAGAGAACAGAGTGAGCCATGTGACCAGCCGACAGCCACTACTTAGCAGTTTTTACTCATTTACTCGCACCGGCATGCCATCATAGGCACTTTTTACAACAGTTGCCAAAACAGGCGTGTCAGTTGGTAAACCTGTAACAATCGCATAGTCGCTCTGTCGTGTTATCACGTTAACCCGGATACTTTTTAAAGCGTTGTTTTCGACAATGAATAAACGGTTATTGTCATCCACCATTTTACGCGGAATCTTGATGGCATTTTCCAGGGGTTTTTGAGCTATCTCGGCATTCAGGTACATGCCTTCTTTTAGCTCCTGGCCTTGTGTGCGGATAAATACTTTGACGCTTTGCGACTGTTCGTCAATATCGCCACTTATTCGCACGACTTTGCCGGTCCAGCTGCCGGCTATATCCGATGAGCTCAGGTGGGCCACTGTTCCCACTTTTATCTGTTGCATACTGCTTAGCGGAATGGTAATTTCCAAATCGTAATTGGCTGTACTAATCATGGTTCCCAGTTCGGAGCCCGGGCGCACGGCTTTACCAGCTTCTGCCTTTACCGCTGTTACCACTCCCGTAAATGGTGCTCGGATGCTGTATTTTGCCAGTTTTTCTTCACCCGATTTAACCGAGTAGTATTTACTTAAGATGCCTTTGCCCGACAGGTAAAAATGTTCCTGTTCGCTCTGTGCCTTTGGCATCTTAGCCAGTGGTGCATTAACGTCGATTGAAGAAACATATGTTTTCCATAAGGGATAAGCATCCGGATAGTCCGATTTGAGGTCGGGCAGAATAGACGTGGTGAGGGTAATAAATTCACTTTTCTGAGCCAACAGGTTCATGTAAAACTCTTGCTGATCAATCTCCAGCATCAGATCGCCTTTTCGATAGCTGTTTCCTTCTTTAAAACTGCGGGCCGATGGCAAAAGTTGTCCTTCTACCTGGGCTACAATCTCAAAGCGATCGACGGCTCTAAGTTTGCCAGTGCCTGTGTAAAATTGCTCAATGGTTTCTGGTTCAGGATACATCACATCAACCAGCAAGCCGGCCTTTTCGGCACTTGCCTTACTAACCTTGTCTTTTGACGAAGTTATGGCCTTAACAAATACAACTGCTATAATAATAATGACAATAGCAATAGCCAAAGAAACTCCTTTTCTATTCATAGTAGTGTTTATATTTTTTTAATTTGGTTTTTGTACATGACTGTCACGTAAAGATGAGGCATCTTTTTTTGTGTGTTTAATACTGTAACAATGAACAACGAAAAATGATGAATGAAACCGGAATATCAGGTATGATAAAAAAATAGTTCTTGGAACAGTTTTTGATTCGCTTAACTTTGCAACTCCCGGCAGGGTGAAGGTTCTAACCATCAAATACAATGCTATGAAACGATTATTGCTGTTAGTAGGTGTGCTTATATGTGCTCTGAATAGTGTTACCGGACAGATTGATAAGAACGATCCGTTTAAAAAAATGGATGAGCAATACAATGCTCGTCTTCAACAAATGAACCAGGATTATGAAGCGACGCTTAAACGGATGCAGGAAGAGTATGATGCACATCTTAAACAGATGAACATGGCGTTTAAGCGCTACCTGAAGAAGGGATTTACAGAGGTAGACCCTACACCTGCAGAAGTAAAGCCGATTGAGGTGCCCAAGCCCATTGAGCAGCCCGAATTCAAACCCGATATCACGCCGGTGAAACCCAGTGATAAACTGGAACCGGTGGCACCGCCTGCCCCGGTAAAACCAGAGGTGGTCATTGCCGAAGCCGCCGCTCATTCGATTACACCTATTTTTCGCATTCCCGAAGAAGCGGAAGCTTATGCATCAGCTATTAGTGTTGATTTTTTTGGCAGTAAGGCCCCATTAGCGATTGATAAGCGCATGCGCAACTTATCCATATCAGCAGTTAAGCCAACCGCTTTTGCTGCTTACTGGGACGATTTTACGGCCACTTATTACCAGGTGTATATCGAATCGTTGGTCAGCTATGCCGAAGATAAGAATCTGAATGACTGGGGCGTCTATAAGTTGGTGGAACAAACAGCCAGTCAGTTATTTAATGCCAGAAATAGCCGCGCTATGTGGTGTTGGGCCATGCTCAACCAGGCGGGGTATCAGGCGAAAATTGGCTATGCCGGTAGTTCAGTATACCTCTTGCTACCTTTTATGCAGGAAGTATACGAGCACCCATACTACAGCATTGATGGCAGTAACTTTTACCTGATGAGCCATAAGAAGGGCATTGCCAATATGATGACCTACACTGAAAACTTTGGAGGTGCCACCAAAAAAATAGACCTGCACCTGCCATTTGCTCTTAATTATACTGATGAGTCGAATACAGTGGTGCGAAAGACAACACTGCCCAACGAAAAGGAGCCTTTGCAGCTGAACATGGATAAAACGGTAATGGCCTTTTTGGATAGCTATCCGCAAACGGTTAATACAGTGTATTTGAATGCGGCCATGTCGGCCTCGGTGAAGGAAGCATTGTATGAGTACATAACTCCCCGGCTCGAAGGTAAAAGCGAAACACAGGCGGTTACCTACCTTTTGAATTATTTGCATGCATTCGAGTATAAAACCGATCGCGACCAGTTCAATCGGGAAAAGATGTTTTTTCCTGATGAGTTGTTCTATTATCCCTATTCCGACTGTGAAGACCGCACTGTGCTGTTTACGCGCCTCGTAAATGAGCTACTGGGGCTCGATGCCGTGGCGTTGACCTACTTCAGTCACATGGCGGCAGCTGTAGCTTTTTCAGAGCCTGTTGAAGGCTACTCAGTAATGGTGGACGGACGCCGGTATACCATTACCGATCCAACCTACATCAATGCACCCATTGGTTCGGTAATGCCCGAGTACGAAAAGTACACGCCGCTGGCCATTAAGATCAATAATGATAGTCGCCTGAATAATATCTGGCAGATGATAGCCCGCTCAGTGGAGAAGGGCAATGAAGGCAAGATTTTTATCGCCGATCGCACGGTGGCCGATAATGGCAAGTTTATGCTGTCGGGCTGGTTTACAGAGGCCATTACTATCGGCAACCGTGACTATGCAGCCTTTGGTGGAACGCGCGATTTGTGGTTTGCCACCTTCGATCAGGGGGGCTCCTTGGAATGGTTTCAGCCTGTTAGCTGTAGCGATAATCTGTTTACTCAGGCGTTTAATGTTGGTAAAGAAGGAAATGTGTATGCCTTGATTAATTACACCGGCTCTGTAAATATGAACAGACGGGAGCTGGCTCGCAGTCCGAAAGCTGCACACCTTATTCTGGGACTATCTAAAAATGCTCAGCCTATTCTCAGCGAAAACCTCACCTTTGAAGCTCCGGAAGGCAAGAAGCTGGCTTTTTATGGTAAATACAAGGCCGATGGAACCAAGATTGACCTGCTTTCTTTTCCGACTGATAAGGTGAATTTTGAGCCTCGTATTACGGTGGATAGCAAAAATGAAGTGGTTGTACGCGGAGTAGTCGGAGAGATAGAAGGTCTTACCAAGGAGGTACCCATCATGCTGTCGAATGCCAACTTTAGTGCCGAAGATCAAATTGAGGCGAACATGCGAAACTACCAGCAGCTGGATGTGAATCGCCACATGGTGGCCCTGTTTTCTACCTTGCAGTTGCTGGCGCAAAATGGTGGGCGCATCTCGGGGTTAACAGTTCGCAACCTGATGAATAAGTACAATCCTGAATTCTATAAAAACAATCCTGAGGTCTACAAAGGTTTACTAAGTATGCAGTTTGTTGTGAATGATGGTGGAGTGGTAAAAGTTGAAACCTATAAGGGGCGTAATGTTTCATTATTTTCCATGAAGATAAAAAACAACAGCAACCTGCAGATTACCCAGCCGCAGGCCAATTCTTATCTCGTAAAGTGCCTGAATGGGGTGCAGGTAGGTAAGGCCATTGTATGGTACGATTTAAATTCGATTGCCTTGGCACCCAATGGCGAAATGGTTTTTGATTATGACACCGACCATACGAAACGTAAGGTGAGCATTGATGAGCTAATTAACTAAACCTCTAAAGCAGAAATATAAAAATCGCACCTCATTAATGGCTTGCCAAAAGAGGTGCGATTTTTATGTACATGCCTTCATGCCATAGTTGGCAGTTAGCTGTTTTTAAGAATCACCATTATTCTTGTGACTTTTTATTTGATTTTCGTTTTTTGCTACGAGTGCTTTTATCAAGTATCGCAATCCGGTCAATAACCAACTCGTTGGGGATGGAGTCCATTGTAGCATTTTCATAAGTAAACGGCTCATAACCTAACTTTAACCAACTATCGTCATTGATCTTTAATGCATAGTTGGTTTTGTTCGGATAGATATGTAAGCCATAGTCGTAGAAGTAGGTAGTCTTAAGTTTCTTGTATATTTCTTTAACCATTTGTACTGTACATCCAACCTTTAAACCATTTTTTGAAGTATAGGATGGGCAACATAACTCCAGGTAGTCAATTTTGTGGGATTGTTTCCCAACTATAAACTTAAATTGGATGTTTTGCTGATCATCCCGCACAACATAGATTGGCTCATGCTTTCCATTGTTGAAGGAGCCAAAAGGAATGCTGTCGAGCTGTACCGTAAAATAGTGCTTCAGCTTACTGATTGACGATTCTGCATCATCTCCCAGTTCAATGCAGCCAATTCTGTTTTCAGAAAAGGTAGACTCCCATGCTGGTAAATGTTGCTGGGCCAACAGGTTGGCGGAAAGTGAACAGAGTGTTGTGCTTAGTAATAGTAGTAGGTAACGATTCATTATGAGGAATGCAGGTTGTTAAGAAAAATATTCATTGACTGTGTGCCTGATAATCTGTAGAATTATAGTAATTATCACACGGGTTCCTGCTCCTTTTTCCAGACAAGGATACAGACACCACCCCAGGCTATGAGGACCACTATAATTCCAATAAACAATAAGCTTTCTGCTTCTTCCATAGATAAACCGGCAATGGCGAAAAGGTAAAAAGCCCAAAGTGCATCCAACAAAAGCTGACCCACCCAGTAGGCTATTTTGCCTTTTTTACTTAAATATTTCAAAAACAATCTGTCTAACATAGTTGTGTGCTTAATTAATAATTATAGAATCTTTTCATGGCAAAGTTATGAAAATAGTATTTAGCAATATTCAATTATTGATAGTAGGTCCAGTTCACGGTCCGTTGCGAAATTATTTCAACAAATAAGTCATACAAAAAATAGTTCTATTTTATATCGCGCCCGGCGTAGCGACTTGCTACACCTTTGTGTAAAGGAGTTTCGATTATGGGCGAGACATGAAAAAAATAAAACAGTGTAGGTGACTGGTTTAGAAGGGTATAAATCAGATGTTCTGTCTTTATCCATTGAAACCAAAGTGCAGGCACCAATGGATACGCTACTATAGACAATTAGTAATTGTATAATGCTGTTTTTAGTATTTTGCGCATTTCTTCAATTGGAGAAGTCCAAAATCTCTTATTATTAATTGTCAGTTCAATTGGAGTTGTGTTGATGATTCCATTTTCATAAATGACATTCATATCACTTATACTTGCATACTTATATTTGCTGTGATATTTAAAGTTTCCTGCAAAATCGTTTATTCTGCCAATGACTCTTCTGTTGTTGTTTGTTTTGTAGAATTTTAGTCTATGTCCAATAGAAAGCATTTCGTACATATCAATTCCAATTTCCAAATTGTCATAGGCTGATTGTGTTTTAAACCTTTCTTCGAAAATTTAATTTATGTTTTGTAAGTCTTTTTTCATTATTGTATCTATAATGACTGTATAGTGAGTCAAGGCATGAACGAAAATCAAATATTTCTTTCTAGAATAAATGAGCATTCCAATCGTTTGATTTTAGTTCCATACTGTCTGGAGGAAGGTTCTTGTCAATTGTACCAATATAATCTCCAAATTTCTTACTACAATGAACTCGTTTCATAATCAAAAATAGTTATGAATTATATACCTTCCAAGTTGTGTCTAACGGTTCAGTCGGATGGAGTGGACCGTGTTCAATGTATATTCGCTTTCTTTTTTAGTATTAGCAACATTCTTTCCCTTGTTTTGATGGACATTTCACTGTTCCATAACTGCAATATACACAACAGTCACCTTCTAATGGTTTTAAAACTGTTTTGCAGTTCTCGCACTCGCAAAAGAAGTGACAAGCATCCCTTGGCATTGTTTCCTCTTTCTTGTGTCCGCAATTTGGGCATGTTATCGTTGATTGTATTATTACTTTCATTTTTATTATTATGGTTAAGGCGTCTTCATGTTAATTCTGACTAAGGTTAATATAATCGTCGTCATCTTAAGGGTTTAGTAATTTAGGCTTTCTTCAAATTTCACCTGTCCTAATGGATTCTTTTTACATTAGGTGCAGAAATCAATGCGTTTTCAAAAGTATTGATCATCTGTTTTATATCAATACTATAGGTTTATACGGGTATTCGTTAAGTGCATGACGCGTTAGCATCCCAACGGGTGACTATGAATAATGTATATTGGTATGGGCTTTTATTTTCTTATTATTTTAAAATTAATTGAACTATTATTAGTCCTTATTATTTTGACGAAATAAATGCCTGATGTATAATTTGAAAGATTGATTTTATCTGATGTTTTACTCTCAATAACTAGTTTCCCGAGAGAATTATAAACTTTTATCATTTTTACATCTTCATAAGATTCAATGTGCAAGATGGCAGATGTAGGATTCGGAAATACCTTCACATTTAATTTTTGATTACCTTCAATTGATGTAGAAATGCATTCAGAAGTGCTACTTTTAAAAGATGATGTTGCATCAATATTTAACCAAGCTGAAGCACTAAATTGTATATCATCGACAATAACACAAGTCAGATTCGGGTTATTATTGGCTTTAAAGCTATCATTTGGTATATTAATATTATTTCCGTTCTTAATATTTAAGAATGAGATATTTGTATTGTCTACCCAACATGCTATTAAGGAAGAATTATTACTTAAGTCTAGAGATCCTGTAAAATTATTTCCTCCACCAATACCAAAATATATTAAATTAGTCCAACTCGAAAATAAGTCAGTGATGTCTCCTGAAAGTTTATTATTATCCAACCAAAAATTGGTCATTAAAGTTAGATTTGCAATTGAAGAAGGAACTTGTCCAGTTAATGCATTTTCGTCAAGAAATAACTCTGTAAGGTTGATGCAATTTCCCAACTCAGGAGGGATAGTACCAGATAATTTATTTCTCCAAATATTTAACGACTTTAACATTGTAATGTTTCCAATTTCAGATGGAATAGAGCCTTCTAACAGATTATTGGGCAAATCAATTTCGGTTACATGATCCTCAACCACGGTAATGCCAAACCATTCAGAAACAGGTACCATGGTATTCCAGTTTGTATTTTGTTTCCAATTTGAACCATTTGTAGAATTGTATAATGCGATTAACGCCTCTCTTTCAATTTCTGAAACTTGTGAGTGTATTGGATTTACAAAAAGAAATAATGTTAAGACTAATAATTGTGCTTTATTCATAATTTATGGTTTAAGGGATATAACATTTTTATTCATAGTTGGTTATTAAATACTTAATGCTGACTAATTTAAAAATAAATATCATTATTTAATGGGTTATGCTTTTTTACTTTCACCTGTCTTAATCCCTCTTTTTTACCTTCGCTTCAGAAATCAATACTATAGGTTTATTTGGGGAATTGCCGCTAATGGTTGGTATAAGAATAGTGGTTGCCTGAGTTGCCCTTTTCCTCTAAATTATCAGAAAGTTAAAATGGGCCTAAAAAGCTTTTAATTTACTGCAATCTAATTGATTACTAGATATTGTTACAAGCTTATTTTTGCCTGTTTCTAAATATAGTGTGATTCTTAAGTGTTAAAACATCAATTAGTCCATTGCTCCACACATATCTTCCGGTTTCACCCATTCATCAAATTGCTTATTGGTTAAAAGGTTAAGTTCAATCGCTGCCTCCCGTAATGTTTTATGCTCCGCATGTGCTTTCTTCGCAATTTTAGCGGCATTTTCATAACCGATGTGTGAATTAAGAGCCGTTACAAGCATGAGGGAATTTTCAAGATGTTTGTTTATCACAGGGGTATTGGCACGAATACCTGTTACACACTTATTATTGAACGAAAGGCAAACATCACCAAGCAAACGGGCCGATTGCAATACGTTAGCGGCAATAAGCGGTTTAAAAACATTTAATTCAAAGTGGCCGTTTGAACCACCAATGGAAACTGCCACATCATTTCCCATTACCTGGGCACACACCATGGTTAAGGCTTCAGTTTGAGTAGGATTAACTTTTCCGGGCATAATAGATGAACCCGGTTCGTTTTGTGGTATAATAATTTCACCAATACCGCAATTGGGACCAGAGCTCAACATACGAATATCATTCCCTATTTTCATCAACGAAACCGCACAACGTTTCAATGCGCCTGATAACTCAACCATCGCATCATGACTGGCAATAGCTTCAAATTTATTTGGCGCACTAATAAATGGGATACCGGTGAGTTCAGCAATTTTTTGCACCACTAATAAATCATATCCTTTTGGTGTGTTGAGACCTGTGCCAACAGCGGTTCCTCCCAAGGCTAACTCACGAACCATTTGCAACGCATTTTTAATGGCCCTGATACTATTAATCAGTTGCTGTTCATAACCTGAAAATTCTTGCCCTAAGGTGAGAGGCGTAGCATCCATAAAGTGTGTACGTCCCACTTTAACAATGCTTTTAAAAGCTTGCGACTTACTGTGCAATGTATCCATCAGTGCATGGATTGCCGGAATAGTATGATCCATTACCATCTTATAGGCCGCTATATGCATAGCAGATGAAAAAGCATCGTTGGACGATTGTGATTTATTCACATCATCATTGGGATGAATATACAATACACCTTCGCCCAAATGATTACCCAGCAACACGTGTGCCCGATTAGCAATCACTTCGTTTATGTTCATATTGGATTGCGTACCCGAACCGGTTTGCCATATTACTAGGGGAAACTCATTATCATGTTTGCCGGCAATAATTTCATCACATACATTTATTATCAGCTCTTTTTTATCGGCTGCCAACACACCTAATTCATGATTTGTTATCGCCGCTGCTTTTTTCAAATAAGCAAAGGCATGAATTATTTCGATGGGCATTGAGGCTTCCGGACCTATTTTAAAGTTATTGCGAGAACGTTCCGTTTGAGCCCCCCAATAACATTGAGCCGGTACCTTTACTTCACCCATTGTATCTTTTTCTATTCTATAATCTGGTTCATTCATCTTTTTGTTTTTGATTAGTTAATGGTGCCTATTTGTGGGTGCTTGCGAACGCAGGGCTTTATGTAGTATTGTTGTAAAGCGTTATGTTTTATAGATATTCTACATCTGTTCGGATTTTATTTCTCCAATTAGTTTCAAATTTCTTGTCCAATAATTCAAATATTCCCTCATTATACAGCTTAATACATTCATCAATAGGTGGTGTACAGCCAAAATCATAAAATTCTACACCATATTTCTTCTCAAATAATTTGTCTTCAGGTGTATTTGCTATTGGTGCAATAGAACCGATAATTAGTAATTTTGCCATCCCATTTTTCCAATCATTGTCAGCTTGTTCTTTGCTATATTCACAACTTGCTTCTATTACTAATGTTGTATCATTGATTGTTTTAGTTGTCTCAACTTCCAATAGTTGCCTATCATATCCAAAAGCAGAAATTTCAAGTCTATAGGTTTTATTCAGTTCTAGATTTTCAAATTGGAAATATCCTAAACTGTCTGCCATTACCATTCGGTCGATAACAGGTCTATCTATATTGAGTATTTTGATATAGACTTCCGTAATTGGTCTTAATTGTGAGATCGAAGACTGAACACGTCCTTTTATTTTTGATTGTCCTGTTGCAGTATAACTGAACATTGGACCAAAGAATAATATTAGTAGTAACCTTGTCAGTTTAGTTATCATCGTTAATTCTATTTTTCTAACGGATTGTAGGAGTGCTTTTCAGTTAGGCCCGATGTATTGACCCGGATTACGTGAGCGTTATTTCATGCTACATATTACCTCTTGATTTTATCTCAGTTCGAATGGCTCTGATGTTATTAAAGTTATTAATGAGAATAGGCAAAAGAGCTATGGGAACTGCAATTAATGGTGTCATACCTTGTTTAACTAGCTTAGTTCGCTATTATCGCAACTGCCATATAAACAATCCCATCCTTTATTTCGCTCTAATGAGCACTTTAAGTTACAATAATTAACAACATGATTATTGTTTGGTGGTAAGTTATTAACAGAAAAAACACTCCACTTTACACACCAAAAGGGGAGGTAGTGTTATCAGGTTTTGGTAGTTGCCATTTTCCTATTCAGCAGTTATACTGCTTTTGCTATGTTGGAATGTAAGGGCCGTTTGCGTCTCTGCAGATAGTCATTGTGCCATTGTAGCCTGCCATTGCCTGTATATAAATGCCGTTTGTTTGGCTGTCAACAGCCATTGTTTCAGTGTAGATGGTTATTGCTCGAGTTCAGGAGGCGATTGTTTGGGCGCAGGTGACGATTGATTGACTGTATCTGCAAAAATATCTCCATCGCCTTCGGTGCTTTCTCCTGAGGCCGTTAATCTGTGCGATAATTCTACCTTTAGGGAGAAACACGAAAGGAGAGGGTCTGTAGCTATTTTTTACTAATCGTTATACGACCAAATTTTATCCTGTCCGGATGTCCCTTCAAATAACTCAATCTGCTTATCGGCGGGCATAAATACAACATCCGGAAAGACATTTGTTCCAACGTCTAAATATTTTAGTGTTTCACTATCTGAGGTATTCTTCAATTGATGCACCCCCTTTTCTCCGGCCGGAAACCTTAAAATGTCGCCCGGCTTAACCTTCGATACGCCATTTTCTGTTACGACCTCTCCATGTCCCTCAGTAATATAGAAAACCTCTTCGTTGCAAGTATGAAAGTGAAGTGGCCAATTGGCTTTCCCGGGCGGGATTTCATAGACATCGCAATACAACTTATTGACGTGCTCAGCATCAATTAATTTCTTTCTGCAATGTTCTATTTCCTCGGCCTTCGACCAGGTGTGTCCTTTTACTTCTTTTTCATTAACCAGTAGTGTTTTATGCTTCATAGTTTTGTGGTTTTTTTCATTGAATAGTTTATTTAGCTCAACAGCTTTCTTGTTTTGTAGCGAACGAACCATGCAACAAGAGGTTGCATGGCTTACGTGAGTTATGCACTTTAGGCTTGTGTTTTCATAGCAGGTGCTTAATTACCCAAACGGTCAAACCAGGAGCTATCTGATTGTTTTATTCTGTCCACATCTTCGTTCCCTCAGCCAGCAAGCCGTCTTCAACGCAAAACTGCTCCAACGATCCTTGTTTATTCTGAATGCAAAGAAAGGATAGTGGCGAATCAGAATTGTTTCGATAAATTCTTTTTCCTTCGGGAGCAATTCGTATGACAGTGCCTTCGGAGACGTCAAAAACCGAATCGTCCACTTGAAATTGGCCTGAGCCTTTTAATATTACATATACTTCTTCATTGTTTTTGTGCTGATGAAAAAAGGGCATTTCAGCATGAGGAGGCAAGGTGGTGAAAGATATTTCGGCACTGCTGGAGTTTAACTGTTCGCCAACAAACACTTTCCCTTTTATTTCTTGATGAGTTTTCGGATGGATATAGGTGTAATCCTTAATGTCATCCAGGTTTCCTATATCAACTGCTGAATGGTTAACGCCTTCTGACTTTGTTTTTAGCTCTTTCATTTCTATGGATTAAGGTTAATATTTAAAATGTTATTTTGAAGTTCATGGTGACCACCGTTATGCGAAATGCAAAACTTGGCGCAAGGTCATTGAGAGGGTCGAGGAGCAGGGTTTCCCATAGAACCTTCATTGTATGGAGAAACCCTTACTTGTTTAAAATTTGTATCCGGCCTTTTGGATATCCTGCAGGTTGTTAAATGGTTTCTCTGGCTTCAGGTGCTGGTTCATGTGCTTGTATATCTTCACCCGTATCTCCTTGGCTTTTTTGGTATCCATTCGGTCAAACGAGTGACCGCCCGGCACAGCCTGGTATATTTCGTAGTCGAACTGTTTATTATCGGCTTTCAGCGATTTAATCAGGTGCTCCACCTCCAGCACATGCACATCGTTATCGTTGGTGTTGGTGTGTATAAGCAAGGGGGTGTTTTTAAACTTATGAGTATTCCAGGCCGGTGAGCGCCGGCGGTATTCTTCCACATTGTGGTGGGCCGACTGGCCAATATGATAGTCGGCCTCATACAAGGCCCGGTATTCGTCGTCGTAATATCCCATGCGGGCTACCAGGTCGCTCACCGGAACGCCGGCATAAGCTACCGCATAATCGTTGGGGTGCTCAAAAATATTGAAAAGGGTGATTAAGCCACCGTGGCTCCAGCCCATAATACCTACCCGGTTTTTGTCGATAAAAGAATAGTTTTCGAGCATGTAGTTTTTACTGGAATATACATCCTCTACTTCCAGTCCACCATAATCAATCTTCTCGTAGTGGCCTTTACCATAGCCTGTACTGCCGCGGTATTCGGCGGCTACCACCACATATCCCTGGCTTACCAGCTCGCGCACAATGTGCGTGTAGTAGGTCGTAAAATCGGCATGAACGCCGCCATGGGGTAGTACCATCAGCGGGTATGTTTTATTCGTATCCAGATTTTTGGGGAAGAAGAGGTACGACCAGAATTTTACCGGATTGCCTGCACCCAGTGCTGTGGGGTTTTTCTCTTTCCATTTAGGCGGGCCATACATGTACACTTTATCAACATAGGCAATGTCGCCCAGTCGCTCATGCCACATCAGGTCGTCTACCATTTTTTCAAGTCGGTCGAGCCGGTGACGCAGGTTTTCATCATTGGTTTGCAGAATGCTTTCAAGCGTTGTGTTCTGGCTAAAGGCCGATGACGCGAATGCCAATAGCATCAGCATCAGGCTGAGGGGAAGAAGATGTTTCATAGTTTAGCAGATTTAGTATTTGAACTCTAAGAAATAAAAAAAGGCACTTATCAACAATGATAAATGCCTATAATTATTATCAGGTATAATTCAATCCTTCAAGTAGGTGTATTTTCCCCTTGGCGAAGGGGGATGAATTATACAGATATTCTGTGAGAAAGCATCCGGCGGGTGAGGGGCCTGCTTGCCTACCTTATGAAAGGCGGCTACCGTCCTTCTTAAGAACTCCCGTTACCCGATTTCAACAATGGTGATGCCACTGCCTCCATACTGCACATGCTCATCGCGAAATGAGCTGACAAAAGGCAGTGTATCCAGCTGCTCTCGTATCATCAGGCGCAGGATGCCGTTGCCTTTACCATGCAGTATTTTCACCTCCGACACTTCGCAAATAACCGCTTCGTCCAGGTGGTTCAAAACCATCTGTATGGCTTCCTCCGCCCGTTTGCCGCGCACGTCTATATCCGGTTTAAAATTCAATTTGCGCTCTCTTACTTTATCACCTACATTAGATATGGATGCGGTCGGATTAGCAATGTTTGCCCGTTTAACAGCATTACCGGCTACTTTCTCCAAGCGATTCATTTTGACGGTGGTACTCAAGCTGCCAAAGGCTACTGTAGCCTCGTTACCTTGAATTTTCATGACCTCACCCGGGGTGTTTTGGCCTTTGAGCTTCACATTATCTCCCACCTGTATGGGCGTTTCTACCTTTTTAGGGCGCAGCTTGGCCGCTACCTTTTCCTCATCTGCCTTATTCTTTTGGCGGTTGGCCTTGCGTTTTTCCCGCTCCTCAATCTGACGAATTTTTCGCTCTATCTGCTCATCTTTCTGCTTTTTGTCGCTTGCCAGCTCTTTAAAAGATTCCAGTTTCTGACGGGCCAGCCTGGTTTTTTCCTTATTGGCCTGAGTTTCTTTAATGGTGCGGATGGTATTTTCTATCTCCTTATTGGCGTTCGACAGCAGGTGCTGTGCTTCTGCTTTAGCCTGGTCAAGTATTTCTTTTCGTTCGTTTTTGATGTTCTGCAAATCCAGCTGATAGCGTTCCAATACATCCGCCAGTCTTTTTTCGTTGATGCGGATGGTGTTCCGTTTCTGCTCCCAGTAGCGCTTGTCGCGCACAATCTCGCGCAAGTTTTTGTCGTAGTCCACATGTTCTTGCCCGATTTTCTCTTTGGCACTGGATAAAATATTTTCGGGTAGGCCTATTTTTCGGGCTATTTCAAAAGCAAAGGAGGAGCCCGGTTGGGCAATTTGCAATTTATACAACGGCATTATCCGGCCGGTGTCGAAGAGCATGGCTCCGTTTTCGATGCCTTCGGTGAGCGAGGCCATGTGTTTCAGGTTCGTATAGTGCGTCGTAATAACACCGTATACTTTCTGTTTATTCAGTTGCTCCAGCACACTTTCAGCAATGGCGCCACCCAGCATGGGTTCCGTTCCGGTACCAAACTCATCAATGAGTATCAGTGTTTCCTGCTGGCTATACCGTAAAAAGAGTTTCATGTTAAACAGGTGGGAGCTGTAGGTACTCAGGTCGTTTTCGATGGACTGCTCATCCCCCATATCCATAAACAGGTGCTTGAAAATACCCATTGTAGAACCTTCATCAACCGGCACCAGCAAGCCGCACTGGAACATGTACTGCAGCAGACCCACTGTTTGCAAACAAACGGATTTACCACCCGCATTGGGCCCCGATATCAGCAGCAGACGCTGTTTGGGATCGGATAATTCAATAGTTAAGGGCACTACTTCTTTATTAACAGCTTTATGCTGCAGGTAGAGGAGCGGATGCACGGCATTTCGCCAGTCAAAATTCTGCTGATTTTTATAGTTGGGCAGCAGGGCATTAATGCTGATGGCAAAGCGCGCTTTAGCCCTGATGAAATCAATGGTACCCATAAACTGGTAGGACTGCAGTAAATCATCAATGTATGGGCGAATCACATTGGCCATTTCAATCAAAATGCGCGTCATTTCTCTGCGCTCCGCATATTCGAGCTCGCGCAGTTCGTTGTTGATCTCCACCACTTCGGCGGGCTCAATAAAAGAGGTCTTACCGGTGGCCGACTCATCTTGTACTATACCTCCCAGTTTGCGCTTGTTTGCCGCCGGAACAGGTATAACAGCTCGTCCGTCGCGAATAGAAACGGTTACATCAGCATCCACCAGGCCGTCTTGTTTGGCCCGTTTCAGGATGGCGCTTAGCCTGCGCGATATGCTGTTTTGTTTGTTAAATATCTCTTTACGGATGCGGGCCAGCTCGGGAGAGGCGGTGTCTTTAATTTTTCCGAATTTGTTGAGTATACCGTCTATGTTATCTTGTATAAACGGATAAACGGCCACTTCGGCTACCAGTTCCTTTAGCTTGGGGTAGTCTTCCTCTTCTTTTTTGTTGAAGAATCGACAAATATCATTGATAGTGCTTAAGGAGCGTTTCAGGTCGAACAGTTCACTTTCGTCCATAAATCGCCCTTCTGTCCGTATCCGTTTCAGCGGTTCCCTGACATCTATAAAATAGCCGCTGGGGAAATTATCTTCCTCCAGGCAGACACGCTTGAATTCGTTGGTGCGCAATTGGTTGAGTTCAATCTCCTCAAAATTGGTACTAAAGTTCATAGCATCAACCACTTCACGCCCTAAGCCGCTCATGCAGCTTTCTTTAACCAGTTCACGTATGCGGGTAAACTTTATTTTGTCTTCGAAACTATCCGGATATATCACTTCTCTCATTTTGTGCAAAAATAACAAAACACCTTCGCTTTATGAAAGAAGCAGTGGCAGATAAGTACTTAATTGAAAAAAAAGTGTTAAAATTCTTTTTTTTTCATCTTGTCTACTTGACACCCTGCTATTATGGGTGTAATTTAGCTTTCGAATCTAATATTTACACGGCTCTCCTGGTCCCCAAATATAGAAACATTCGGATGTGTGTGAGGTTTAGGTTAGAATTTTTTTTCTTAGAATGTTTCTTTGCCTGTCTCCCCAGACAGGCTTTTTTTTGTGCATTCCTTACTGGAAAATTGAAATCAGGGGTTTAAAGCGCTGTTTGCATACTGTTCAAGCGCTGTAAAAAGGGTTAGCGGGGATTGTGTGCGCCATTTTACACTGTTGAGCTTTCCGCCATACAAGATGTAATAGTTGAGGTTTATTTTGTCAAACTCTTCCAGTACGTGCTGCCTGAAATTAACAGCCATTATCCAGCCATCATCAAGATCGTTGAACCAGTCTTCGTAATAGGAATCATCCGAATAATGAAAGTTGAGCACATTTTCACCAATTAATATAAACTTATTGATGCCCAAAGCTTCCATATTTTCGATCACTGTGCGTTTGAGGTGCATGATGTCATTATAGAGACAATCATTCCATTCGCCCATTAGTTCAATAATGGCAAACTGTTTCTCGTAGCTAACAAATAGTACTTTCAGATAGAGTGTATTGGACCCAAACTCGTCCCAATTAGGATGGATGTAATGATTGTAGATGGTATTTCGACATAAAAACTCATCATACACCTCTCCATAGAAAAGCGAGTGGGGATCGGTATGAGCCTGATAAAGTGTTTCCCAGCGTTTAAATGGTTCAATGTTTTGCATTTGGTACTCTTCTGTAGTTTTTTTGTGAGCAGCAAATTTAATTGATATGCTGCAGTTTGCGTAGCCTCGCCCATGTTTTAATGTTAAAAAGTGCGGATGAATCATTAAAAAACCTTGATTTATTTCATGAAAAAAATCTTTAAATGGTGATTTTCGTCTTGTTTTCGCGCTGAACCCATGTCTATTTTTGGACGGTAAAACAAGACAAAATGAGTGCGTTAAAAAAATTAAAGGAACGAGGTTATCTTGAACGACGCCGCTACGAGGCGCTCTTCTTCTTATTATTCTTTGGAGCCTTTTTTGGCTACCTTGGTCATGTAATGGGTGTGACCAACCTGCTTAATACATTAATGCGTACAGCCCACGACTTGCTGATGAATACGGTGTTTTTTATTATGGGGATTACCGTATTAACCGGGGCTTTAGGGCGTTTAATGATTGAGTTTGGGGTGGTTCGATTGCTGGAAGTGTTGCTGGCTCCTCTGATGCGACCACTTTTTAATCTGCCTGGAGTGAGTGCGCTGGCGGGATTGATGACTTTTTTCTCGGATAACCCGGCTATCATCAGTTTATCTAATGACAAGAACTTCAGTCGGTATTTTAAAACGCACGAACTGATCTCTTTAACAAATTTCGGAACCGCTTTTGGAATGGGATTAATTGTACTGGCTTTTATGACCGGACTTGGCTATTTTTCGGGGGCGATGATTGGTTTAGCTGGCGCAGTGATAGGCGCAGTCATTTCTACCCGACTGATGCAATACCTCATAAAAGGCTGTATCCCTCCAGACAGAACGATTGATGGGGAAGGCGATGAGGAAAAAATATCTTTTGAATCGAAAGGAAGTACTTTTCAGCGTTTTCTAAACGCTATGCTTGATGGTGGTAAATCAGGTGTAAATCTTGGTCTGGCCATTATTCCCGGAGTGTTGGTAATTAGTACCATGGTAATGGTTATTACTTTTAAGCCGGCCGATGCGGCTATTGGTTACCAGGGCCTGGCCTATGAAGGAGTGCCGATTTTGCCCAAACTGGCTGGCTCTATCGACTGGCTGTTTGAAGCATTGTTTGGCTTCGAGTATCCAGAGTTGATTGCTTTTCCTGTTACTTCATTGGGGGCTGTGGGTGCAGCTTTATCTATGGTGAAAGCTTTTATTGCTCAGGGTATTGTAGGTGGCAACGAAATAGCCGTATTCACAGCGATGGGAATGTGTTGGAGTGGTTACTTAAGTACGCACACCGCTATGCTCGACACACTCAAGTTTCGTGAATTAACCTCAAAGGCTCTATTGGCTCACACAGTGGGAGGATTGTTTGCCGGTGTTTCAGCTCACTACATTTTTGTATTACTAAGTTATTTTCAAATAGTTTAATCAGTTCGAAATATTTTAATAGCAAAGGGCGAATCATCACGATTCGCCCTTTTATTTTAGATGTATATCTGTTAAATATTGGCCAGCCGGTTAAAGAAACGATCAATGCCAATAAGTATGATGATGCCGGCGGCTGTAAAATAAACGATGGACGGCATCTTCTGCATGGCAGTGCTTATTGTCCCAAGGTTGCCCGATAGCTGGGAGAAGTCGATAAAGGAGTTGTTGGAGCTTATTTGGTTCCAGTAGTTAATAATAACCGAGGCATCGAATAAGAAACTGATAGCCAGCAGGGCCGCAAAACCCCCGATTATCCACCAACGGTTGTTCTTATTAATTATGGGCTGATAGTCAATTGCATTTTCAGTCCAATCGCTAAACACCCGGTTCATTGTTTCTGTTTTGATAGATTCAGGTGCTTCTTCTAGACTAAAATCGTTAAACAGATTTTTAATCATCTTATCCGTTTCTTCGGCGCTATGTTTGTTTTCTTTATTCATGACCTCTCATCTAAATAAACGACTTCAATTCTTCACTCAGTAATCGTTCCAATGCACTTTGTAATTGCTTTCTGCCTCTGTGCAGCTTAATCTTCACATTGGACTTGGACAGGCCCGTCGCTTTTTCTATTTCGTCAATACTGAGTTCTTTATAGTAGTAAAGAATAATAACAAAGGCATCATCTTCCTTAAGAGATTTCAGTGCTTTTTTCAAAATGAGCTTCCGCTCTTGCTGCTCTAGTCGGTTAAGGTTATCGCTAAAGTTCAACAGGCTCTGTTTATCTGCTTCCGGGCTATCCAGTGATTTTGTTTCGGCTTTTCGACTCCTTAGTTTAGAAATAGCCGTGTTATAGATAATCCGGTAGAGCCAGGTCGAGAATTCAGCATCTCCCTTGTATTTGTTGAGTGACCGGTAGGCCTTAAAAAACGCATCCTGAGCCACTTCTTCAGCTTCCTGATGGTTTTTAACAATGCTGTTAGCCAGTGTATAGGCCATGTGCTGGTACTTATCTATCACTTGCGAAAAGGCACCAACATCGCCAGCTCGTATCAGCTTAACTAGTTTTATGTCGCTTGGGTCACTCATTCATCAAATAAGACGCCACCGTGTAGCGGTAGGTTACACTTTGTTTTGTAATTTACTCTTATTCGGTTTTAATGGCAAGATATATAGTTTTTTACAGTGTTTATTGAGTGAATAAAAAATTTTGTAACCGCTTGGCGATGGTTGGCGTCCAATAGGTGAACGCTCCGGGAGAGAAGTTGAAAATGTAAAATAGTTAAAATATACAATTATGGAAGAAGTATTAGTACCCTTAGTCTTTTTTGGAAGTATTGCGGCCGTTATTATTTCCTTGTCGTATTATCGAAACAGGCGCATGGAACGCACAGCATTGATTGCAGCAGGCAAGGAGGCATCGATATTTGATTATGGTAAGCCCAAACATTACTTAAGCTTAAAGTATGGTATGTTACTAGTAGGTGTTGCGTTGGGTATCATTGTAGGCAATAGCATTAGCCAGAATTCAGGCATGCCCGAAGAAATGGCGTTTTTGTCGATGATGTTGTTGTTTGGTGGCGCTAGTTTGGTATTGTTTTATATTATACAGAAAACGCTGCTTAAAGATGAATAAGTTTGCTATGGAAATAAGCACCAGTGGCCGTTCATTTATGAACGGCCACTGGTGCTTTATGGGTTTATACAAACCTTCTGGTTTCGGCTATAATAACCAGTAGTTCGAGTATTTCATCGTCGCTTAAAGCGCGGCAATTCAATTTGGCATCAAAGAAGTCAACATCCTGTCGGCCTTTTTCGAAATAGTCACGAAACATCGCTCTCCTTTTGTCTTGAATGAGGCATTCTTTTTTCGCTTCGCTTAAACTCATGTGCTCTTCTTCGGCCACAACTTTAGCCCGCCAGTCCAGCGGTGCTTCCAGTTTAATATGAAAGGAGCGATCAATGCTTTTGGTAATGGCTTCGCCGGCTCGTCCAACAATTATAACGTAGCCCTGTTCGGCCTCGTCATAAATATATTTGGCAATGGTATTTTTGATGGTGGCGTTACCAGGGTAGAAGTCTTCGCTGAAAAATAGTGCCAGGTCTTTAAAAAAACTGCTGTGTTTGTAGTCACTTAACTCTTTCACCAGGGAAGATGACAGTTTTAACTCTTTGGCCGATTGCTCCAGTATTTCTTTACTAATCCACCTCCACTGTTTGTTTTCTCCGCTTGCATGGCTTTTATCGGTTAGAATTTCAGAAAGCTTTTCGGCTATGCGTTTACCATGGCAACCATATTCTCTCGAAATAGTAATAACAGGCCCCGGTATCCCCACCTTTTTAGCAGGTTTGGCTTGCTTTCCTTCCCGTGTACCCATGTATTTCAAAAACAGATTATCCATCGTTCAGTCTTGGTTAGTTACACGATAAAAGGTACAAAGTTTTGCGTAAAAAGGAAAGGACTGAAGGAAAGTTATGAAAAGAAAAAGGACAGATTGAGAAACCTGTCCTTACCCTTAATCAGTTCGTTAACTAAATCCAAAATCTATGAAAAAAAATCTACAGTACAAATGTAGGGCATATAATAGTGAAGAAGTCTCAATCATCGTTAATCCTTGTTAAAGGAAATTGTGTTGGGTTTACACAAAAGAAAAAGGACAGA
>NZ_JBPUSJ010000007.1:0-213289 GCF_051851475.1 Carboxylicivirga taeanensis
CATTTGGCAGAGCTCACTCCTTTTACCGACAGGGCGGCCTCTTCAATGCGCTCCTGACACATGCCACAGTTACCCGCCACCTTAAACATGGCGTGCTTAGCCTCTTTCGTTGGGCTGGTTGATGACTTTACAACAGCTTGCTGATCCAGCCGTTCATATAGGCAACAACTGTGTAACTCTTCGTAAACCGCATCATCGGCTTTATATTTTTCGGTATCGTGACCCACTTTCGCAATGGCCTTTTGAATGGCATCCACATTGCTATGCTCCGGATCAAATACCACTTCCACCTGCTGTGCATCGGCCGACCACTGGGCACTTACCACCCCAAACACCGACAAAGCCGCATTTTCGATGCGTTCCTTACACATATCGCAATTACCGGCTACCGTAAAACTGGCCGTCTGCTTATTTTCGGTATCAGGCGCATTCATCATGCTCTTCAGGCCCATAAGCTGCGCCGATGCATCAATTTTAAACACGCCGTTGGTAGCAATTTCCTCGCCTACCTCTAAGCCCTCTTTAACTACATAATGATCACCGGCATCAGGTCCAAGTGTAATTTCCCTGAACAAAAAGGTAGGCGTTTCGCGCTCCTTAACCTTGGTGTAAACAACCGCTCGCTTACCGGTCCATAGCACAGCTGATTTAGGAATGACGATCATGTTCTCATCAGACAGGCGCGTTTCTAAAACCGCATTGGCAAACATCTCCGGCTTTAATTGCAGACGACTATTATCCACCTCAACGCGCACTTTAGCCACGCGTGTTGTCGCATCAATCATCGGATCCACATAGCTCACTTTGGCAGTAAATGTTTCTCCGGGCAAAGCTTCGAGGGAAAAACTAACTTTATCCCCTTTATTTACCCATGGCAAATCAGATTCATAGGCATCAAACAGCGCCCACACGCGTCTGAGGTCCACCACCTGAAACAAGGGTACGCCTTCTTTCACATAGTCGCCCAAAGCAACATTACGCGCCATCACCGTGCCTGATATGGGTGATAAAATATCGAAATAGACCTGAGGCTCGCCACTTTTTTCGATGACGGCAATTTGCGCTTCGGTTAAATCCCAGGAGCGCAGTTTGGCTTTTGAGGCCTGGTATAAAGAAGGATTACTTTCCTTCACGGAAAAAGCCTCAATCAATTCCCGCTGGGCGCTAACCAGGTCGGGTGAATAGATGGTGGCCAGCTTCTGTCCTTTTCGCACATTCTGCCCTGTAAAATTGATGTCGAGCTTTTCAATACGCCCGCCAAAACGAGCCGTTAGTTCAGCAATACGGCGCTCATCCACACTTATCTTCCCTTGCAAATAAATTTCCTTCACAGGTAAGCCCCATTGCACGATGCTGGTTTGTACCTCAGCCAGTTTAGCGGCCGCTTCGGTCATCACCACTTCATTGGGGTCGGCCCCTTCAGCTGCCTCCATACCTTCCAGAGGAATCAGATCCATGGCGCAAATAGGACACAAACCCGGTTCATTCTGTTTAATTTGTGGGTGCATAGAGCAGGTCCATACCGTTTCTTTTTCATGCTGATGCGCCTCATGAGCATCGCCCTGAGTGCTGCTGTTTCCTGATGGTGCGATGGCCCATCCTACCAACAAACCGATAAGCAGTGTTATGAGTACCGGCTTGTAATTATCTTTTATATATTGAATGATTGTATTCATCTTATCCTTTATTAAATATTAACAAACTATTTACCCATCAGATAACTAATAAAGGCGATGGCCGCCTGCTTATCTGTTTTGGCCTTTTCCAACTCCAGCTGATACTGCAATAGACGACGCTCTATACGCAATATTTCTTCAAAATTTTTATTGGCGTAGGCATACTCTGTTTCCAACAGCTTCATGGCCTTTTGAGCCAAGCCTAGCTGAGCCTGAAATAGCTCAATCCGGCGGCGCGCATCGGTGTAATCTTTCCAGGTATTTTCAAAGATAACCTCCAGGGCATTGACCTTATCAACACGCTCAAAGTCTTTGGCCTTTTCGAGATAAACCACCTCCTGCACCATGCTCTTGTATTTATTTCGATACAAAGGAATGGTTATGCCCACTTTAGGAAAAGCAATGGCATCTTTGCCGGACATATTATTGGCGCCTTTACCGATGGATACATAATCAATTCCCAAACTAAACGACGGAGCGCCCTCCTTTTTAGCAATCTGCTTTCTTAGCTCCAGGGATTCAATTTGCCGGTCAATACTTAACAACTGGTGGTTATTGGCTTTTATTGAATCAAGCGCCGCTGTTTTATTCAAATAAAAATCGGTTGTCCACAAGCTATCGGGCCATGTGAGGGTAATGGGTTCCTGCACATTCAACAGTTTATTAAATTCCAACTCAAGCACATATTGCTTATCGCGCAAATCAGCCAGTTGATTCTCCAAATCATTTATTTCCATCTCAATACGATACTGATCCACCGCCGACACCTTTCCGGCCTCCACTTTAACAGTCGCCAGTTTTTTAAATGTGTTGAGAATATCAATGTTTTCCAAAGTGATGGCCACTGCCTTATTATTAAAATACAGGTTGTACCAACTGGCTTTAACCTCATTAAACAGTTTGGACCGCTTATCATTAAACATGCCATATTGAGCCATGGCCTGTTTAAATGTAGCTGTTTCTTTGGCTTTTAAGGTGCCAAACCATGGAAACATTTGAGTAGCCGAAATCTTAAATTCCTGCGGCCCGTTGCGCGTTTCCACCGGCTGAATAAAATAGCCGAAAGCCAACTGTGGATCGGGCAAAGAACCCGCTTGAGGCGCTTTTTCAAGTGCTGACAGGTAGTTGTTAAAAGCGGCCCTTAGCCCCGGGTTATTCTCTGCTGCAATGGTGAGGTACTTATTCAGCTCCTCCTGCCCTGCAGCCAACACCGGTAACAACATCGTCAGAATATATACTATTGTTCGTTTCATCACCTAAGTTGTTTACTGTTTTAACTTACGTTTAATTATCGTCTCCTGCCACAAACTATAGAGAACGGGCACCACAAACATGGTCATCACAGCAATGGTCATTCCTCCAAATACCGGTATAGCCATTGGCACCATGATATCAGACCCTTTTCCGGTTGATGTTAAAACCGGTAACAAGGCAATAATGGTTGTTGCAGTGGTCATTACGGCCGGACGCACCCGCTTGCTCCCCGCTTCGAGTACCAGCGCACGCACCTGGGCCACCGTTTGTGGATTGCGTTTATCCTGCAATTGCTTGATGTAGGTGCTGATGAGCACGCCATCGTCGGTTGCTACGCCAAACAAGGCAATAAACCCGACCCATACGGCCACGCTGAGGTTGATATTACTCACCTGGAAAAGGGTTCGCAAGCTCATGCCGGCCAAAGTACCATCCATAAACCAGGGCTGGGCATAGAGCCACAGCATGATAAATCCACCTGAAAATGCCACCAGTATCCCGGTAAAGATCAGACTGGTAGAAATAACCGAACGGAACTGAAAATATAAAATCAGGAAAATAATGATGAGTGATATCGGAATAACAATCATCAGGCGCTTGGTGGCCCGTATCTGATTTTCGTAGTTACCGGTAAACTTATAGCTCACGCCCGGAGGTAACACCAGTTTTCCTTCGTCCAACTGCTTATTGAGATAAGCCTGTGCTTTTTCCACCACATCGACCTCGGCATAGCCAGCCTGCTTATCAAAAATAACGTAGCCAACCAGGAAGGTATCTTCACTCTTAATCATTTGCGGACCGCGCTTGTACAGAATATCCACCAACTGGCCCAAAGGAACTTGTGCCCCTGTAGGCGTCGGAATCAGAATCTTCTTCAAATCTTCAGGGTTATCTCTGAACTCGCGTGCATAACGCAAACGTACCGGATAGCGCTCGCGGCCTTCCACCGTGCTGGTGAGCGGCATTCCCCCGATGGCACTACCAATAACTGCCTGTAGGCTCTGCACATCCAGTCCATAGCGTGCAATGGCATCGCGGTCAATGTCCAACTCAAGGTAGGGCTTACCAACCACACGATCGGCAAATACCGACATGCCATTAACGCCCTCTACATGTTTCAGCTCTTGCTCCAGCTTAAAGCCAGCCTGCTCAATACTTTCCAAATCTGGTCCATACACTTTCAAGCCCATTGGCGCTCGCATACCGGTTTGCAGCATTACCAAACGCGTTGAAATAGGCTGGAGCTTGGGGGCCGATGTTAAGCCCGGAATCGAACTTTTCTCCAGTATTTCGTCCCAGATATCGTCAGGCGATTGAATCTCCTTACGCCACTGCCTGAAATATTCCCCGTTTTTATCTTCTATCAACAGGCTTTTATCAATCAATCGGAACCCTTCCTTTTTAGGATGATACACGCTTCCGTCTTTCAATTTATAGGCTCCTTCGCGATTTACTTCAAAACGCATGCGGTGTCCTTTATCGTTAAGGATGTATTCCGGCTTGTAATTAATTACATTTTCATACATGGATACCGGTGCCGGATCCAATGCTGAATTCACACGGCCCCATTTACCAACTACCGACTCGACTTCGGGGATGGCATTTACTCGTTTATCCAGGATACGAATCACTTCCAGGTTCTCTTCAATCCCTGAATGTGGCATGGTAGTTGGCATTAGCAAGAAAGAACCTTCATCGAGCGAAGGCATAAACTCTTTACCTATACCCGGCAACTTCTTATCCAAATAGGCATACGTATCGGTGCCTTTAATTACCTGAGGTACGAACCCAAATAGCTTATCAAAGCCCTGCCAGCTGGTAATTCCAAACAGTACCACCAAAGCCGGCAACACTAAGAACTGCCATTTATGGCTCAAACACCAGTTCAAAATGCGTTGATAAAAAACGACCACCAGTGATAAACCACCCAATACAACAGTCACAACTGCAATAACAAATAAGAAGTTGGCGAACATTGAATTCTGAGCCCCCAGCGGCATCCAGGCTTTTGTTAGGAAAAATACAACCACCACAATGGTAATGGCTACATTAATAAAGTTAACCCATTGCTTCTTTGCCTCAGGCCACTGGTGAGCCACGAGCCCATTGATACCATAAGCCGTAATAGCTAAGGCGATATAATTTCCGCTTGCTACCGACAGAACAATACCTGCCACAACAAGAATGATATTCCGTAGTCGCTGGTAGCGGCGTTTTTCTATTTTAATGGAAAACACCAGATGCGCCAATGTAGGAATAATGATTAGACCTATCAGCAAGGCCGACATCATGGTAAAGGTCTTGGTGAATGCCAAGGGCTTGAATAATTTACCTTCGGCCGCTTCCATGGCAAATACCGGCAAGAAACTAATGATGGTGGTTGACAAGGCAGTGATAACCGCTCCTGCCACCTCGGTAGTGGCGGTGTAAACCACATGAAGCAGCTCTTTACCCCTTGCCCCTTTATTCTCCGGGAGCTCTATGTGCCGGATGATGTTTTCAACAAACACCACTCCCACATCCACCATCACACCAATGGCAATCGCAATACCCGAAAGGGCAACAATATTGGCATCAACCCCAAACTGCCGCATGGTAATGAAGGTGATAAGCACCCCAATGGGTAATAAACTTGATATCAGGAAGGAGGCGCGCAGGTTAAACACCAAGACAATCACCACCAAAATACTGATCAGCAATTCGAGTGAGATAGCCTCTTCCAAGGTACCTAAGGTTTCTTTAATCAGTCCGGTACGATCGTAAAAGGGTACGATGGTCACTTTCGATACCGTGCCATCTGCCAATGTTTTTGTGGGCAAACCGGGGGCAATCTCCGCAATCTTAGCCTTCATATTCTCGATAGCCTTTAAAGGGTTGGTGCCATAGCGGGCCACCACAACGCCTCCAACAGCTTCGGCACCTCCTTTATCAAGTCCTCCCCTGCGAGCAGCCGGACCAAATGTAACCTTGGCCACATCTTTGATACGAATAGGCACATTGTCCTTAACCGTCACCACACTTTTCTCAATATCCTCAAGGTTCTTTATATATCCTAGTGCCCTTACCAAATATTCCACACGGTTAAACTCAATAGTACGCGCACCAATGTCGAGGTTACTGTTTTTGATGGCCTTCATTACCTGTGCCACCGTTACACCATGCGCCTTCATGGCATTCGGGTCAATATCTATCTGGTATTCTTTCACAAAGCCACCGATAGAGGCCACTTCGGCCACCCCTTCAGCGGCTGTTAGCGCATAACGAATATGAAAATCCTGTATACTGCGCAACTCATGAGGATCCCAGCCACCGGTTGGGTTTCCATCCTTATCACGCCCTTCCAGGGTGTACCAATAAATCTGCCCCAAAGCTGTAGCATCGGGGCCCAGCGCCGGACTCACATCAGGTGGCAGCGTCCCGGCAGGTAAGGAGTTGAGCTTCTCCAGGATACGCGTGCGGCTCCAGTAGAACTCCACATCTTCGTCAAAAATAACATAGATGCTTGACAGACCAAATATGGAGTTACTACGAATAGTTTTCACACCCGGAATGCCTAATAAGGATGTTGTTAGCGGATACGATATCTGATCCTCAATATCCTGGGGTGAGCGGCCAGGCCACTCGGTATATACAATTTGCTGATTCTCCCCAATATCCGGAATCGCATCAACGGGCACCGGATCACTTGGTAACACACCTGTATCCCACCCAAATGGCGAATTAATAATACCCCAACTGATAAATATTATAAGTACCAGAAAGGTGACTAATTTGTTTTCGAGAAAAAAACGAATAAATGAATTAATCATTCTTTAATATAATTAGATAATACATGCTTTTCACTCACATACCTAAACAGACTCCTAATAATAAGTCAATGAATAGATTAAGTCAAGCAATATCTAACAAAGAAATGATTGCAATAAAGAGAGGCGCTCACTCACCGTAACCGGCGGCGACAAGGTGTCCTGAAACGACTTCTTTACTGGAAGAGTGCAAGTAAAATCAACATCTGCCTCGTAATAAATCAGTGCAATAAATAAATCCAATTCTATAGCAGGTGCCACGTCTGTAATTGCCGGACTGGTAAAGTCCTCTTCTACTTCATAATGAATATTCTTGTTTTCACAACAGCCACACCCATCATCGCAGCACGTATCCATCTCTACATATAAACTGGTAGACACGTACTTACCCCCGCAATAATGCATAGAGAAAGTGATGCCCGTGGTGGATACCAGGAGTATCAGAGATAAAATAATATGTAAGCCTTTTCTGTGCATCGTTAACAAAGAAACGATTTATTGGCTAAATAGTTTTGGTATAGCCACCGCATTAACATGATTTTAACAGAGACGACCAATATTGTGCACGAACACCCCCATCACAATAAATACTCGCCCTCCCCGTTTTTTATGTGTCTAATAATTATTTATTTTTGGTTCTTTAATAAATTTCGGACCTAATGCCCACAATGCAAGTTAATTTCAGACTATTCACATACAATTTTATTGGCCTTTTGCTTTTATCTGGCTGTATAGGAGGCAGTAAACTCGGCAATGCCAACAAGGCTTACCTGATAGGCGAGTACGATCGCGCTGCCGAACAGTTTAAAAAAGCATATAAGAAGGAGAATAATAAATACACCAAAGGAGAAATCTCCTATTACCTGGGCGAATGCTACCGAAAAACCAATAAACCGAAGAAAGCGAGTCTGCAATATGCGCGAGCCGTTCGCTACAATTACGAAATGGCCGACGCAGGGCTGTACCTGGGCGATTGCTACCTGGCAGCTCAAAAATACGAGGAAGCGATTGAAGCATATGAAGAGTACCTGCAAAAAGAACCTTTGGACAAGCGGGCACACAATGGGATTGCCTCCTGCAAGCTGGCCATGAACGATTCGATTGAAACAAGATATACGCTTACAAAACTAAAAACAGTCAATCATACGCGTTACAGCGACTTCTCGCCCGGCTATGCGAGCACAAATTACGATCAGATATACTTTTCATCGATGCGCACCGAAAAAAAGAAGCGTCGAAAAAGTCGGATTACCGGTCAGGGAGGCTCAAATATCTACATGGCCAAGATAGATGCCAAAGGGGAATGGACCGAACCCGAACTATTAGACGAAGCCGTTAATTCAGAGTTTGATGAGGGAAGTGCCACCATGTCGGCCAATGGCAAAGAGATGTTCTTTACCCGCTGCCGCTACGATAACGAACAACCACGCAGTGCTGAAATGTATATGGTAAGTCGCTCCGGTGGCAAATGGGGCGAAGCCGTTCAAATAGAAGTAGGCGGCGACAGTCTGCTGGTTGCACATCCGGCAATTTCAAACGATGGTGAAACCCTCTATTTCGTTAGTGACATGCCTGGAGGCTTTGGCGGTAAAGACATATGGAAAACAACGAAAAGCAACGAAGGTGGCTGGGGACAACCCGTAAATATGGGAAGTGTGATTAATACCGCCGGTGATGAAGTATTCCCATCGGTACGCATGGATGGTTCGCTTTACTTCAGTTCCAACGCCCACATTGGCTATGGAGGATTAGATATTTATCGGGCCGCCTATAACGATGAGAAACAATACTGGGAAGTGCATAATCTGGGACGTCCATTGAACAGTGAAGGAGATGACTTTGGCATTGCCTTTAAAGGCATGGAAGAGGCTGGCCTCCTGAGTTCATCACGCGGCAGTTCCAGAGCTGTTGATAACATTTACGAATTCACACTGCCCAAGCTCGAGTTTAGTCTCAAAGGAATGGTTTACAGCGAAAAGAATGATGAGCCTGTGGCCGATGCCTACCTCCGCCTTATCGGCACCGATGGCACCAATGTGAAGCTGAGCGTTCGCGAAGATGGCAGCTTCGGCGCTAAGCTGGCTCCCAAAACCGAATACGTGTTTATGGTGGCGGCCAAAGGCTATTTCAACCACAAACACAAATTATCAACCGTTGGCCTGGGTAACAACAAAGAGTTTAATATTGAAGTGGGCATGCTCCCCATGGAAGATGCCATTGTTCTGAAAAACATTCAGTTTGAAAAAGAGAAATATGAACTCAATAAGGATGCACAGCAAGAACTTAACCGTTTGGCAGCCATATTAAATTTGAATACATCCATCATTTTGGATATTAAGGCCCATGCATCGGGCGAAGGCTCAGCTTCGGAAGCTTTGCAGCTATCGCAAAAAAGAGCTGAATCGGTAATGAACTACCTCCAGACAAAAGGCATCCCCGCTGAGCGGCTGTCTGTTAATGGCGTGGGTAATGCCGAGCCCGTAACAGTAACAAAACGGCAAGCTCAAAAAGCTAGTTTCTTAAAGGAAGGTGATGTATTGACCGACCAATTTATCAGACGAATAAGAGGTAACAGCAATAGAGAAGTAGCGCACAGCCTGAACCGACGCATTGAATTCCTTATTAATAAAGAGTAGAAAAAGTGCTGAGCGATTGGCTGCTTACAACAGCCCCTTAACCAGCTGCACCACAGGCTCGGTCAGGTAAGTCAGTCCAAACGACCACAATACAATGCCAGCAAGCAGGTAAAACAAAAATTTACGTGTATTGTCGAGCAGGGCCATGCCAATAATTAAGGCAATAAAGGGCCCCAGTAATCCGGTCACCATGAGCCCCAGACCCGGCACCCCGTACTTTTCCATCCACTTTGAAAAACGGGCCTTTTTGTGTTCAAAAGTTTCTGTTCCGTATTTGTTTAATAGCCATTTTCGAAAAGGTTCGCCTGAAAAATAGACTAATAGGGCTGACGATATGGCGCCAAAAGCAACCACTGAAGCTATCATCAATGGCTTTAGCCCCAAAGCAATACCCACTGGTATCCCTTTATAAATACCAGTTGCACCGGCGATATAAACGGCAATATATTTGGCAATCTCCTCCATGTAACATTTGAATTGGCTGCAATATTAGTAAAAATTAAAGTCCGCATCAATTAGCGCTTTACCAATGCCAGGCAGCCACTTACTCAACTACCTCCTGCCCTTTTCGTTGGGCGATAAAACTTACGATAATCAACTGAAATGCATGATAAACCATGATGGGCACTAAAAATAGTCCCTGGCTTGCCACATGCTGAAAGAGTACTTTTGAAAAAACCGTTCCGTGCACCAGCGACTTCTTGGAACCACAAAACAACGCTGCAATCCTATCTTCGCGATTAAAATGCATGCGGCCGGCCATCCAGGCAATACAATAATACACCAGGCCAAACAAAGCCACCGAAGCCAGGCCAACTATCAGCAAGGAAAGAAGGCTTACTGTGCTAAATAACCCTGATGAGAATGAGTTACTAAAACTCTTATAAACAATCAGCAAAATAACCGTTTTATCAAATCTGGCCAGCAGCTTAAGGTGCCGTTTAACAAGTGCGCCCCAGTAGCGATGCAACAACAATCCCGCAATAACCGGCACGAGAATTTTTATCAGCAGACTTTGAAAAATACTTGTAAAATCAAAGCTAGCGCCTTCCACTTTCCAAAACAAGCCCATCCACAAAGGGGTAACCACAATCCCTATTAAGCCCGAAATACTTGCATTAAAAATGGCGCCAGGCATATTCCCTTTGGCCAGCACCACCATCACAACTGATGAGGACACGGTTGACGGGAGCGCTGCTAAAAAAAACATGGCCAGCCACAAAATATACTGCTCTTCGGTTTGCATGAGTGGTAAAAATACAAGCACCAGCAGAGGGAAAAGCAAAAAGGTACTCAACTGCACAAGCACGTGCAACCGATAGTTACTCAGTCCTTCCTTCATCTGTTGTGGACTCAGTTTTAGCCCGTAAAAAAAGAAGATAAGTGCAATCCCAATATCCGTTAACACCTCTAGGTTAACAGCTCCTTTGTATACACCGGCCTGCGGAAATATCCAGGCTAAAAAAATCATCCCGATAAGCCCAAGGATAAACCCATCAATTTTCTTTAACATACTGCGTATTTTGCACACAAAACTAATGAAAATACCTTCACGACACAGCTATTGTTGTTCAAGTGCTTCTGGCCTGCTGAATAACATCTTTCTAACTTTTTTGACGATGCCGAAAGATTGTGCTATTTTTGCACTCCTAATAGGTAAAAAACTGATAAAATAATACTTGTGAGCTCAGATTCGAGATACAACCTACGCGGCGTTTCAGCCTCTAAAGAAGATGTACACAACGCAATCAAAAACATTGATAAAGGAATATTTCCACAGGCCTTCTGTAAAATTGTTCCCGATATACTTGGAGGCGACGAAGCATACTGCAACATCATGCATGCCGATGGTGCCGGCACTAAATCATCATTAGCCTATTTGTACTGGAAAGAAACGGGCGATTTAGCGGTATGGAAAGGCATTGCCCAAGATGCGATTATCATGAATGTGGACGACCTGCTCTGCGTTGGAGCCACTGAAAACATTCTGGTTTCTTCAACCATTGGCCGTAACAAAAACCTCATACCGGGCGAAGTCATCTCCGCCATTATCAATGGAACAGATGAGCTATTGGCCGAGCTGCGGGAGATGGGTGTCAGCATCTATCCTACCGGCGGAGAAACAGCCGATGTAGGCGACCTGGTAAAAACAATTATTGTTGACAGTACCGTAACATGCCGCATGAAGCGCAGCGATGTTATCTCTAATCATACCATTCAACCAGGTGATGTAATCGTTGGATTGTCCTCATCGGGTCAGGCAACCTACGAAAAAGAATATAACGGTGGCATGGGAAGCAACGGCTTAACCTCAGCCCGTCACGATGTTTTCGCGAAATATCTAGCAGGTAAATACCCCGAAAGCTACGATAGCTCCGTACCGGAAGATTTGGTGTACTCGGGCAACTACCAGCTTACCGACAGCGTTAAAGATGCGCCATTGGATGCTGGCAAACTGGTGCTTTCACCAACCCGAACCTATGCGCCGGTTATCAAAAAAGTATTGGATGAAATGCGCAGTGACATACACGGTATGGTCCACTGTTCGGGAGGTGCTCAAACCAAAGTTCTGCATTTCGTCGACAATGTACATGTGATTAAAGACAATATGTTTGATGTACCGCCACTTTTCAGAACGATTCAGGAAGAATCGGGTACCGACTGGAAAGAGATGTACAAAGTATTCAACATGGGCCACCGGTTCGAAATTTACCTGTCGCCGGAAAAAGCGGAGCGCATTATTGAGGTTGCAAAATCATTTAATATAGATGCACAAATTGTTGGGCGTGTAGAAGCCCACGATGGGAAAAAGCTGACTATCGAAAGTGAATTTGGTACTTTTGAGTACTAGCAAAACACGATAGTCTGCACGCGGAAGGCAATAAAGCCGTTCCGATTATTTAACGCTATTCAAGGAATAAAATATGTCGCAATCACACGATTTGTTAGAAAAACTGGAAGGTATTCGCCTGCGCTTCGAAGAAGTGGCAGAGCAAATTACCAATCCGGAAGTTATAGCCGACACTAAGCGATACGTTAAGCTTAATAAGGAATATAAAGACCTGAATAAGGTAGTTGAAGCTCGTAAAGAGTTTAAAAATGCTTTGGATAATATTGATTCAGCCCGCCAGATTCTTAAAGAAGAGTCGGACCCTGAATTGCGTGAGATGGCCAAGATGGAGCTGGACGAACTGGAAGAACAGCTGCCTGATATGGAAGAAAACATTAAGCTGCTATTGATTCCAACCGATCCACAGGATGCTAAAAATGCAGTGTTGGAGATTCGTGCAGGAACAGGTGGTGATGAAGCCAGTATTTTTGCCGGAGACCTGTATCGCATGTACACCAAGTATTGCCAGGAAAAAGGCTGGCGCATAGAGGTGACCAACAGTAGCGAAGGCACATCTGGCGGCTTCAAAGAAATTGTAATGAATGTGAGCGGCGAAGGCGTTTACGGCATTCTAAAGTACGAGTCTGGGGTGCATCGTGTTCAGCGTGTCCCTCAAACAGAAACTCAGGGGCGTGTGCACACATCAGCAGCTACCGTTGCTGTATTGCCAGAAGCTGAGGAGTTTGACATTGAACTACGTCAGGAAGACATCAGAAAAGACACCTACTGCTCATCTGGTCCTGGAGGTCAGTCGGTGAACACCACCTATTCAGCCATTCGATTAACACACATCCCTTCAGGAATTGTTGTAACCTGCCAGGATCAAAAATCGCAGTTAAAAAACCTGGATAAGGCAATGGCCGAATTACGAACCCGCCTTTACAACCTGGAATATCAAAAATATCTCGATGAAATTTCATCGCAGCGAAAAACAATGGTATCCTCAGGTGACCGGTCGGCAAAGATTCGCACCTACAATTACCCTCAAGGACGGGTAACCGATCACCGAATCAACCTAACGCTTTATAATTTACCTGCTATTATGGATGGTGATATTCAGCAAATTATCGACAAACTGATTGTTGAAGAAAATGCTGAGCGCCTGAAAGCTAGTGATTTATAAAAGAGACGACAGCTGCTGGCCACCGGCTGGCAGCTCATTAAATCAGTAAACAACAACAAGTCAGTCTAACTGACTGCTAACCGCTGGAAATCATGACGTCACAAGAACTTTTTGAAAACATTAAAAAGAAAAAGAGTTTTTTATGTGTTGGTTTAGATACCGATATCAATAAAATCCCTCGTCATTTATTAGACACCACCGACCCTATCTTCGCTTTCAATAAGCAAATTATTGATGCCACCCACGATGTAACCATTGCCTATAAACCGAACCTGGCTTTTTATGAAAGCCTTGGGGTGAATGGCTGGAACTCCCTGGAAAAAACAGTTAATTACATCAAGTACAATCACCCGGATATTTTCATCATTGCCGATGCCAAGCGCGGCGACATTGGCAACACATCGGCCATGTATGCCAAAGCCTTTTTCGACCACATGGAGTTCGACTCGGTAACCGTTGCACCATACATGGGCGAAGATTCGGTAAAACCTTTCTTAACACATGTTGATAAGTGGGTTATCCTTTTGGCATTAACCTCTAACAAAGGTGCTTTCGACTTTCAGTTTATGGAGCAGGACAACGAAAAGCTCTATGAGAAAGTGATTAAAACAAGTGCCCAGTGGGGAACCGAAGAGAACCTGATGTATGTAGTGGGCGCCACTAAAGCTGAAATGCTGGCCGACATTCGGAAACTGATTCCAAACCACTTTCTGTTGGTTCCTGGTGTTGGAGCACAAGGCGGCAGCCTGGAGGAAGTAGCTAAAAATGGTATGAACAAGAAATGTGGCCTGTTGGTCAACTCCAGCCGTGGCATTATTTACGCCAGCGACAATGAAGACTTTGCTGTTAAAGCACGTGAAAACGCTATTGCTGTGCAAAAAGACATGGAAAAACTATTAGAGGCACATGGCCTGATATAGTCATCACAATAACATTACCTAAAGCCCGGAACATTTCTATGCTCCGGGCTTTATTTTTTATCTAGCTTGCACTTTTTGGCAGAATAATTTAATTTCATAGAACAAACCAAACCTCTATGAACGAAGACTTTCTGCACTTCATCTGGAAATACAAACTCTATCAGCCCGAACTTTTTTCAACAGATGGGCAACCTATTCAGGTCATACATCCGGGCATAAAAAATACTGATGGCGGTCCAGATTTTTTTAATGCAAAAATTAAAATAGATGGAACACTGTGGGCCGGAAATGTGGAGATTCACCAGAGTGAACACGAATGGTACCAGCACCAGCATCACCTCGACCCCGGCTACAATAATGTAATTTTGCATGTTGTGGCCAAACAAAACAAGCATACCATTAACGCCAGCAACAGAAAGGTAACCGTTTGCAGCTTACCCATTCCACAAGCATTGGAACAGCGCTATCAAACACTACTTACAAACGATAACTGGATAGCCTGCGAAGAAGCTATTAGCAGCGTCACCCCCCTAACGCTTAACCAGTGGCTTGATCGCCTGCTGATAGAGCGGCTCGAAAACAAATCCGAATTAATTAACGAACTGTTGGCAAGCACTAAAAACAATTGGGATCAGGTGTTTTTTGTTTTGCTGGCACGTAGCTTTGGGTTTGGGGTAAATGGTTTGCCCTTTGAAATAATGGCCCGGCAAACACCATTATCTGTTTTACTAAAACACTCTAACAGCCTCTTCCAGGTGGAGGCGCTGCTGTTTGGTCAAGCGGGCTTTTTAAGCAAGCTGTCGCCCCCTGATGCCCATATTAGGGATTTAAAAAAGGAGTACGACTTTTTGAGGTCAAAATATCAACTTCAACCAATAAACAGCAGCATGTGGAAGTTTTTGCGCCTGCGCCCCGTTAACTTTCCAACCATCCGCATTGCACAACTTGCGTCTTTTATTTGCCAGACAAAAGGACACTTCGAAAGCTTATTTACGCTCAACAACACCCAAAACCGATTATCAACTCTACAAACTGAAGCTTCGGCCTACTGGAGCACTCATTACCTGCCGGGGAAAAAATCGGCAAAAACGGAAAGAAAGACACTTGGTAAACAATCAAAGCTGCGCATCATCTATAACACAATCATTCCATACCTGTTTATTTATTATTCAAAACACAGCAACGAAGAACAAAAAGAAAAAATCATTGATTATCTTTATCAGCAGCCTGCAGAAAAGAATAGGATAGTTAACAAATGGGCTGAACTAAACTTAGTTGCTGAAAATGAAGCGCAAGCACAAGCTCTTCTTCATTTAAAATACAACTATTGTAACCATAAAAAGTGCTTAAATTGCCGCATCGGACACGAGGTGTTATGCAAAAACTAAATAATAATACCGTTTACCACAATACAATTAAGGCCCTGCTCACCGCAGCAGGATTGCTCATTTCAACCATAGCAATTGGCTCGGCAGGTTTTATTCTTATCGAAGGCTACCGCTTTGTCGATGCTGTTTACATGACTGTAATCACTATGGCCACTGTTGGGTTTAGAGAAGTTGTGCCATTAACCGATGCCGGCAAGATTTTTACCATTTTTCTTATTATTTTTAGTTTAGGTATTTTTGGTTACGTCATAACTCAGGTAACCCGTATTATATTTGAAGGCGTATTACATCAATCGTATAAAGCATATCAATTGAGAAAAAAAATTGTAAAACTGGAAGACCATGTAATCGTATGCGGTTATGGAAGAAACGGCTACCAAGCCTGCGTTGAGCTGGCCGAGCATGGCGAAAAGTTTGTGATTGTTGAAAAGCGGGATCATGTTGTGTCACGTATCCTGGAAGACCCAGAACTACTATATGTTCAGGGAGATGCTAGCTCAGAGGAGGTGCTTGATGCCGCTCAAATACGAAAAGCGAGGGCGTTAATCACAGCCCTTCCTAACGATGCCGACAACATGTTTGTCGTTCTGACAGCTGCCGAGATGAATCCGTCCTTAAAAATTATTAGTCGGGCCAGTGATTTTCGTTCTGATACAAAATTAAGACGTGCAGGGGCCACTAACGTGATTATGCCCGACCGAATTGGAGGCCAGCGCATGGCAAAGCTGGTAACCCAACCTGATGTTGTAGAGTTTGTCGAATATATCCTTTTGCAACGCTCACAGGATGTGCAGTTAACGGAGATCAACTGTAACAAGTTGGCCGTGTCCAACTACAAAAAAACAATCCGGGAATTAAAACTTCGCGAAAAGTCGGGAGCCAACCTGGTTGGTATAAAAACAGGCGAAGGCGCCTACCTGTTTAACCCATCGCCCGATATAGAAATTACCCCGGCCGATAAGCTTTTTGTGCTTGGTTCACCAAATCAGATTGATCAATTTAAAGCTATTTTAACCAGCGAACCACAAACAATAAACAGCTAATCACCAGACAAATTTAGCAAGACAAGCACTTCTTGCAGCAAATAATTACAGGTCCACACCCGAACCTTTTTCAACAAATTAAGTATACAGTTACTTCAACCGTCCGTCAGAATTATTAAGGAATGTTAATTTTTGGTTCGCTTTTTGATAGCTGTTGGACAGTTAACTTTAAATAGAAACCCAAATACATATTAATTATGAATACAAGAAGATTTTTTGGAATAGCCATCTTATCATTGGTTGTAATGTTTAGTCTAGACAGCTGTAAGTCGAAAGAAAAAGTTTCTACAAACAGCGAAGTAGGTACCATTCTTGAAGACTTACCATGCGAAGATAAAGGCCGTTCCGATAAGAACTTTTTCCGTGCCAGCGCAATGGCTACGAGCTCCGATTTAAGTTTAGCCGAGGAAAAGGCACTTCTTAATGCCAAACAAAGACTGGTTACCTTGATCAACTCCAATACCAAATCGGTTACCGACCGCTATGTGAACGAACGTGAGTTTGGGGATGCCGCGGAATTCGAGCAAAAGTTTGAAAACTTAACACGTGAAGTGGCTGACGAAACAATTAACAACATCGTAATTGCATGTCAAAAAAAGAGTGTATTGCCCAATGGTAAGTACCGCGGTTTTATTGCCATAGAAGTGAGCAAGGAAGACATCCTAAACGGCATTAACGATCGTTTGTCAAACAACCAAAAGCTACAGGTTGACTATGACAAGGCAAAGTTTGAAGAAATTTTCAATCAGGAAATGCAAAAAATGGCCGAAGAACGTGGCTACTAGGCATTAACCGCAAAGGCACAAAAGGGCAGTTTAGTTTGACTAGATTGCCTTTTTTTGTAAAAAACTAGTTTTCATCTGCTTGCCGCTTCAATATTATTACCTATCTTTGCACCCGCTAAATATATTTAAACAGAGTATTATGTACTTATCAAAAGAAAAGAAGCAAGAAATCTTCGAGAAGTACGGGAAGTCGAATACTGATACTGGTTCTACTGAAGGCCAGATTGCATTATTTTCATACCGTATCTCTCATTTGACTGGACACTTAAAGTCAAATCGCAAAGATTATAGCACGCAACACGCATTAATTAAATTAGTTGGTAAGCGCCGTAGCCTGCTTGACTACTTGAAGAAAAAAGATATCGAAAGATATCGTACACTAATTGCCGAGCTTGGTATTCGTAAGTAAGCAATTCAAAACGTATTTAAAGAGCAATTACCCACGGGTAGTTGCTCTTTTTTTTATAATAAAAAAGCAGGTTTCTTAACATTCAAGAGCCCTTTTTTGCTTAATTTATTGAGTATAAATAAAAACATTCCACCGGTTTTTTATACTAATCAAAGTATATTACATATCTTTGGCTGTGATAAAAGAAGGATAAAAAAGATAAGAAAATTGTCATGATTAAACCATTTGAAAAAGTTATTGAACTGGGTGATGGCAGAACAATTACCATTGAAACAGGAAAGTTGGCGAAACAAGCCGACGGATCGGTAGTTGTAAAAATGGGTAATACCTATTTGTTAGCGACAGTTGTTTCTGCAAAAGAAGCAAAGCCTGATGTAGATTTTATGCCGCTAACTGTTGAGTACAAAGAGAAATATGCAGCTGTTGGACGTTTCCCAGGTGGATTTCAGAAACGAGAGGCACGTCCCTCAGACTATGAAATATTAGTATCACGCTTAATTGACCGCGCACTGCGTCCTCTTTTCCCAGAGGATTACCATGCAGATACATTTGTTACTGTTAACCTAATTTCTGCTGACGAAGAAGTATTACCAGATCAGTTAGCTGGTTTGGCAGCCTCTGCCTGTTTAGCAGTTTCCGATATTCCGTTTAACGGTCCAATATCAGAAGTTCGCGTAGCACGTGTTGACGGCCAACTATTGGTTAACCCAACTGCAACGCAGTTAGAATCTGCAGACATGGACATCATTGTTGCCGCTACATTGGAAAACATTATGATGGTGGAAGGTGAAATGTCTGAGGTTTCTGAAGCTGACCTACTGGATGCTATGAAAGTAGCACACGATGCAATTAAAGTTCAGTGCCAGGCTCAGATTGAAATGATGGAAGCGTTAGGCAAAACTGAAAAACGCGAGTATTGCCACGAAGAAAAAGACGAAGAACTCGAAAAGAAGATCTGGGAAGCAACTTACGATAAAGCTTATGCGGTGGCTAAATCAGCCAACCCTAACAAGCATGAGCGCATTGATGCGTTTGCCGCTATTATCGATGAGTACATCGCTGAGAACTACCCAGAGGGTTCTGAAGAAGAAGTGCCTGAGTCACTTATCAAAAAATACTACCACGACGTAGAAAAAGAAGCCGTACGTAAAGTGGTGCTGGAAGAGAAATTCAGATTAGATGGCCGGAAAACTGACGAAATCCGTCCAATCTGGAGTGAAATTGACTACTTGCCAGGAGCACACGGTTCTGCAGTATTTACCCGTGGAGAAACCCAATCATTAACAACTGTTACTTTGGGTACCAAGCTAGATGAGAAACTGATTGATGATGTAATGAATAAGAGCTACGAGCGCTTTTTACTGCATTACAACTTCCCTCCGTTCTCAACTGGTGATGCACGTCCGGCACGAGGAATCAGCCGCCGTGAAATTGGTCATGGTAACCTGGCCTTCCGTGCTTTGAAGCGAATGCTACCTGAAGACTATGAGTACACGGTGCGTATTGTATCAGATATTCTGGAGTCAAACGGTTCATCTTCAATGGCAACAGTTTGTGCCGGAACACTCGCCTTAATGGACGCAGGTGTACCAATTAAAAAGCCGGTATCGGGTATTGCCATGGGCCTCATCTCTGATAAGGAAACCGGTGAATTCGCGGTTCTTTCCGATATTTTGGGCGATGAAGACCATTTAGGTGACATGGACTTTAAAGTAACAGGAACCCGTGATGGTATTACGGCCACGCAAATGGATATCAAAGTTGATGGACTATCCTATGAAGTACTGGAAAAAGCATTAAACCAGGCAAAAGCTGGCCGTTTGCATATTCTCGACAAAATAGATGAAACCATCACTGAGCCACGTGAAGATTACAAACCACATGCTCCACGAATTGTTAAGTTTAGCATTCCAAAAGACATGATTGGGTCGGTAATTGGTCCGGGTGGTAAAATCATTCAGGAAATTCAGGCAACCACCGAAACGGTGATCACTATTGAAGAAGAAGGAAATATTGGTAAAGTAGCCATCTCTGCTTCAAACAAAGACTCAATTGATGCCGCTGTTGCCAAAGTTAAAGCCATTGTGGCTGTACCTGAAGTGGGCGAAGTATACCGTGGTAAAGTAAAATCAATTGTACCTTTTGGTGCCTTTGTAGAGGTATTACCAGGAAAAGACGGCTTATTGCACATTTCGGAAATCGAATGGCGACGTCTTGAAAAGGTAGAAGATGCTTTGAAAGAAGGCGAAGAGGTTGAAGTGAAGTTGATAGAAATTGATCAGCGAACTGGTAAGCTAAAGCTTTCGCGAAAAGTATTGCTGCCAAAACCTGAGCGCAAAGAAAAGCCTAAGAAAGACTAATGAAAAAATTACATATACAGGCTAAGCCGTCTCTCAATGAGGCGGCTTTTTTTTGATGCCCTCACTTCTTTTTTCTATTTTAAGCCCTGAAAACACCTAAATAGTCCATCATGAACCAGCAAGAAGCATTCGACTTGCTTAATGAACAACTGCAGGATATTCCTAAGGTTCAGATTCGCTCAATGAGTTTAGCCGTATTACCCCGGCTGATGAATACATTAGATCGGAACCACGACACCTGTACGCACTGTAAGAAGTTTAGTGCAGAAGGAGAAATCTTCGTCAGGGATATCCGTCCGCTTTTTGAGCAAAATATCTCGACCATAAAAAAATTTGAACAGTGGGTTGACGAGGCTCAGAAACATTTAACTAACGCTCATCAGCAACAGGTAAAAGGCCGAATCACCTCTACTTATACCGCAGTGGGAATGGGCCTTGGTATTGCCATAGCGGCCGCCTACTCCTTGCTAGCTGCCCATACAATTACCATAACCAGCATCAGCTTAGGATGGGCCATTGGAATGCTCACCGGATTTATAGCCGGAAAAATCAAAGAAAATAAGCTTAACCAAAATAAAAAACTCTATTAATCAATCCCTATGAAAAACCATTTACTAATTGCAATAGTATTTATGCTTGTATTATCTGCCTGCAACAGCAACAAGAGCCCCTTTAACTATCCTGAAACAAAAAAAGTGGATGTGGTAGATGATTACTTTGGCACCAAAGTGGCTGATCCATACCGATGGCTCGAAGATGATCGCTCAGCTGAAACAGCGCAATGGGTCAAGGAACAAAATGCCGTGACCAACGCCTACCTGAATGACATTCCCTATCGTGAGAATATTAAAGCACGCCTCACCGAAATATGGAATTACCCACGCACATCGGCTCCTTTCAAAGCGGGTGGCAGATACTTTTTTTCAAAGAATAATGGCCTGCAAAACCAAAGTGTTTTTTACATGCAGGAGAGTTTGGACAGTGACCCAGAATTATTTCTCGATCCCAATACACTCTCAGAAGACGGAACCGTGTCCTTAACCAACTTTGCCATTTCCAAAAATGGCAAATACCTGGGCTATGGCATTTCTCGTGGAGGCTCCGACTGGTGCGAGTTTTTTGTGAAAGACATTGAATCGGGAGAAGTATTGAGCGACCACCTGAAATGGATCAAATTTTCTGGTATTGCCTGGTACAAAGATGGATTTTTCTACAACCGCTATCCAACACCTGCAAAAGGTGATGAGTTAAAAGCTGAAAACAAAAACAGTCAGCTCTACTATCATAAAGTTGGAACGCCGCAAAGCGAGGACGTACTGATTTATGAAGATCCTGAAAATCCGGAATGGAGTTTCAGTGCCTCAGTAACCGAAGATGAAAAGTACCTGATAATTGGAGTCACTGAGTCTACTTCTGGCAATGCGCTCTACTTTAAAAACCTGGAAGCAGATTCTCCAGTTGTAAAGGTAATTACCACTTTTGAGAAAGACTATTCGGTGATTGATCACCACGATGGAAAACTATGGGTCTACACCAATGATGGCGCTCCTAAATATCAGTTGTTGGCGCTGGACACCGAGCAGCCAGAACGCTCAAAATGGTCAACAATACTGCCGGAGGATGAGCACAATGTTCTTGAAAACATCTCATTAACCGGAGGTAAAATTTTTGCCAATTATCAGCAAGACGCCCATTCTTTAGTTAAAGTATTCACCCCAAAGGGCGAGTTTCTTTATACTGTGGATCTTCCAACTCTGGGAACTGTGAGTGGTTTTAGAGGAAAAAAAGACGAGACAGAAACATTTTATACCTTCTCGTCTTACACCTATCCCGCTGTAGTGTATAAGTACGATACAGAGAAGAATGAATCGGAAGTATACAGCCAAACAGAGATAGATTTTAATATTGAAAAATACGAAACCAAGCAAATAAAATACAAAAGCAAGGATGGCACAGAAGTGCCCATGTTTATTGTACATAAAAAAGGCCTCAAGCTCGATGGCAATAACCCAACATGGCTGTATGGCTATGGTGGATTTAATGTTAGTTTGAACCCTGGCTTTGATGTGCGACGACTTCTCTGGCTCGAAAATGGAGGGATCTATGCCGTCGCCAACCTAAGAGGAGGAGGTGAATACGGTGAGACTTGGCATAAAGCAGGTACAAAAATGCAAAAGCAAAATGTATTTGATGATTTTATAGCCGCGGCCAATTACTTGATTGACAACAAATACACAAAACCTAAATACCTGGCAATCCAGGGTGGCTCCAACGGTGGACTCCTTGTAGGGGCTGTGATCAACCAAACACCCGATTTATTTCGCGTGGCCATTCCTCAAGTCGGTGTAATGGATATGCTCAGATACCAGCACTTTACAATTGGCCGCTACTGGGCTACCGATTATGGCACGAGTGAGGACAGCAAGGAAATGTTTGAATACCTGTATAAATACTCCCCCATTCATGCGATCAATCCCAGGCTGAACTACCCGGCGGTAATGGTAACTACGGCAGATCATGACGACCGCGTCGTACCTGCTCATTCATTTAAATACATTGCTACGCTCCAAAATGCCTATAAAGGTTCGCGGCCAATGCTCATACGCATAGAAACAGATGCCGGGCACGGAGCCGGAACACCAACCTCTAAACAAATAGAAACCTGGACAGATTTATATGCATTTACTTTTGACCAAATGGGATTAATGCCTAAATTGGATCACTAGAAACTGACCGATAAGATTTGACGGAAATAGCCTTTACTGAAGATTAGCAACATGTTTTTGCTGATTAAACTGTATCTTTTCCGTTATTTCTTTATCTTTAAAGAATGATTATGTCATTTAATGGTATATCGCTATTTAATTTTTTAAAAACATTTATAATTTTGCAGGAAACACTGTAGATTAAAGTCAAAAACAAATAATTGGGTAAACATTATGAAAAGAATTAGAATTTCTCTAATTGCATCTGTAGCTGTAGCAGCTTTGTTAGCGAGCTGTTCTGGCTTAGACAAGATGAACAAAGGTGCAGAGGACGTTAGTTATTCAGTTAATCCTCCAGTATTGGAAGCTCACGCTGGTAAAGTTAACTTGGATGTGACTGTTCAGTTCCCTGAAAAATACTTCGACAAAAATGTTAGTATTGAGGCCACTCCTGTTTTAGTTTATGAAGGAGGCGAAACTGCTTTTCCATCATACCGTGTACAAGGTGAAAATGTAGATGGAAATGATAAAGTAATTTCAAGCGCTACAGGCGGAACCTACACTTACAGCAACTCAGTTCCTTACAATGAGAACATGAGAGTATCTGAATTAGTGGTTCGCATTAAAGCTACTAAAGGTTCTAAAACAAAAGAATTTGAAGATTATAAAATTGCTGATGGTGTAATCGCTACCTCTGAATTAGTAGCTGATCAAGGCGCTCAGTCGACTATCGGTGACGATGCTTTCCAAAGAATCATTGCTCAGTCGAAAGCTGCTGACATCTTCTTCTTAATCCAGCAAGCAAACATTCGTGGTTCTGAATTAAGAAAAGAAGACATTGCTGCTATCAAAGAGTACATGAAGGAAATCAAAAATGCTGAAAACATTAACTTCACAGGTATTGACATTTCAGCTTATGCTTCTCCTGACGGACCAACGGACTTAAACAGCAAATTAGCAACTCGTCGTGAGAAAGTAGCTAAAGACTACCTGGTTCGCGAAATGAAAAAAGCTAAAGTAGAAGGTGCTACTAACGAAGAGCTTTACACTTTGAAAAACACTCCTGAAGACTGGGAAGGTTTCAAAGAGTTAATGGAAAACTCTAACATTCAAGATAAAGAGCTAATCTTGCGTGTTCTTTCTATGTATAGCGATCCTGAAGTACGTGAGCGTGAAATCAAGAACATGTCTGCAACATTTGATGTAATTGCTGACGAGATTCTTCCTCAATTGCGTCGTTCTAAACTATCTGTTAATGCAGAAGTTATTGGTAAGAGTGATGAAGAAATTGCTGAGTTAGCTGCCAGCAATCCTAGCGAGCTTAATATTGAAGAAATTCTTTATGCTGCAACTTTGACTGACAATGTTGATGAGCAACTTAAGATTTATCAAGATGCTGCTGCTAACTTCCCTAAATGCTGGAGAGCACAAAACAACATTGGTTGTGCAAAATACGTTAAAGGTGACTTAGCTGGTGCTAAAGCTGCTTTCGAAAAAGCAAACAGCATCAAGTCTGGTGTTGCTGAAGTAAATAACAACTTAGGTGTTATCGCTCTTCGCGAAGGTGATGTAGCTAAAGCTGAGGAGTTCTTCGGTGCTGCTGCTGGTGCTGGTGCTGAGCTTGACAATAACTTAGGTATTGTTGCTATCCACAAAGGTGACTACGATGCAGCTATGCGTTATTTCGGTAACAGCACTAACTGTAACGCTGCCTTAGCTAAAATCTTAGCTGGTAAATATGATGCAGCCCTATCAACAATCAATGCCAACACAATGGAAGTAGGTTTCAAATACTACTTAAAAGCCATTCTGGGTGCAAGAACTGCTGACAACGACATGATGTTTGACAGCTTGCGCAAAGCTTGTGAGATGGATGCTAAATTTAAAGCAGCTGCCGCTACTGACATGGAATTTGCTAAATTCTTCGAAGACGCAACATTCAAGTCAATCGTTCAGTAATTTATTTCTGAAAAGCATATATAAAAAGGGCCCTTTTGCAGGGCCCTTTTTTTGTGTATTAAAAATATCAGTGCTTAAGCATTCAGTTTGCGAAAAAGCTCCCAAAGTACAATACCTGCACTCACCGATACATTGAATGAGTGCTTGGTTCCAAACTGCGGAATCTCGATGCAAACATCACTCATGTTCACAACTTTTTGCTGAACGCCCTTTACTTCATTGCCAAGTACAATTGCATATTTGCTATCCTTGCTGGGTTCAAAATCCAGTAACGAAGTACTATTCTCCACTTGTTCCAGACTGCAAATAACATAACCTTCCTCTTTAAGCTGTCGGATGGCCTCTTCTGTTTCCTCAAAATACTGCCAGTCAACAGCGTCCTCTGCCCCCAGGGCCGTTTTATGAATTTCCTTATTAGGCGGTGTGGCAGTGATCCCACATAAAACTATTTTTTCGATTTTTAGCGCATCTGACGTTCTGAAAACTGAGCCCACATTATTCAAGCTCCTGATATTATCCATCACAACAGTTATGGGCATTTTCGAGCTGCTCTTAAACTCCTCTATTGTCAGTCGCTTCAGTTCGCTAGTTCTTAATTTTCTCATTCTCGGTAATTTTGACAACAAAAATAGCACTATTCCTGTTTTTAAATGAAAATAAATAAGATACCCTTTTTAGAAACACTAAATCTCTCGAATTATGAATATACACGAGTACCAAGGAAAGCAAATACTAAAATCTTTTGGCGTTGCCATACAGGAAGGAATTGTTGCCGATACCCCCGGAAAAGCCGTTGAAGCAGCCAAGCAACTGCAGGCCGAAACCGGCACCAACTGGTGGGTGATTAAAGCACAAATACATGCTGGAGGCCGCGGTAAAGGTGGCGGAGTCAAACTGGCTAAATCACTGGATGAAGTAAAGGAACTGGCCACAAACATTATTGGCATGAACCTGGTGACTCACCAAACCGGCCCGGCTGGTAAACTGGTTAATAAGGTGTTGGTGGCTCAGGATGTATATTATCCGGGAGAAAGTGAGACTGATGAATTTTACATGAGTGTTTTATTGAACCGCCAAAGTGGAAAAAATATCATCATGTATTCAACAGAAGGAGGTATGGATATTGAAGAAGTGGCCGAAAAAACCCCTCACCTCATTTACAAGGAAGAAGTTGAACCGGGACTAGGGCTGCAGGCGTTTCAGGCGCGTAAAATTGCGTTTAACCTGGGACTGTCGGGGACAGCTTTTAAAGAGATGACCAACTTTGTTGCAGCCCTGTATAAGGCCTATGTTGAAACGGACTCCTCAATGTTTGAAATCAACCCGGTTTTAAAAACATCCGATAACAAAATACTGGCTGTTGATGCCAAAGTTAACCTGGATGACAACGCCTTGTTTCGCCATGCCGAATATGCGGCAATGCGCGATTTATCAGAAGAAGATCCGGCAGAAACCGAAGCCAGTAAAAGTGATCTGAATTTTGTGAAGCTGGATGGTAATGTGGGATGTATGGTCAACGGTGCCGGACTGGCCATGGCCACCATGGACATTATCAAGCTGTCGGGCGGCGAGCCGGCTAACTTTCTGGATGTAGGCGGCAGTGCCAATGCAACAACTGTTGAAGCCGGCTTAAAAATTATTCTGGATGACCCCAATGTCAAAGCCATCCTCATTAATATATTTGGTGGTATTGTGCGTTGCGACAGAGTTGCCAACGGCGTTGTTGAAGCCTACAAAAATATTGGTGAAATTGACGTACCTATTATTGTTCGCCTGCAAGGCACCAACGCTGAAGGTGGTAAAAAGATTATTGATGAATCAGGACTTAAAGTTCACTCTGCCATTACTCTGAAAGAAGCTTCAGACCTGGTACAGCAGATTGTTAATTAAATTCATCTTTTCATAAACAATAAAAGAGGGACTTGCCATAAGCAGCAGTCCCTCTTTTTTTAAATTGTGCTTTTATATTTCGTTGATTACCAGTTAACGCCCTTGCGACGCACAGGCATACTCATACAACGAGCTCCACCACCCCCGCGCGACAACTCTGAGCCACCAATAGTCACAACATATTTCTCATATTCGGCCAAATCTACATTGCCGCTTATGACATCATTCGCCTTAATAATTTCAAAACCATTGTTATTCATCTCCTGCATGGTATATACATTTCGGGCGTAACCCAACACCTTACCAGGCCCCATGGCAAAAAAGTTAGCGCCGCTGTGCCATTGCTCACGTTCCTGTGTCCATATATCACTTGAGCCGCCACAGAATATAGGTTTAAGGTCCATCCCCAAACCTTTTAAACAGCTAACCAGGTTACCTTTTTTCTCGATGGATTGCACCTCTCCATTATCAATTGTGATAAGAATGGTGCTGTATCGGCTGTCCTTCATGATTAATGGTTCATAAACCATACAAGCATCCTTATCCAAAAACGTAAACACCATGTCCAGGTGAATAAACGACTCAGGTGCTGCAGGTAACTGCTGCACCACCACATAGTGACGCTCCTTTTTCTGTTTTAGCTGATTAATGATGAAGTCAATACCTTGAGATGACGTACGGGCACTGTTTCCGATGACAAGGATGTCTTCGCGGGCAATTTGGACATCGCCTCCTTCTATCATGGTTTCATTACCCACGTTATAGAAGTTATGTGGATTTACCGTCTGTGTTCTAAATCGATCCGAATGATTAAAAATAGCTTCCATAACAATCGCCTCGCGCTCGCGCACCTTATTGGCCATTTTGGATATCAGCACCTTATCATACATGGTAACACTGGCATCGCGCGTAAAAAAGAAGTTGTGCAATGGTCGTAAGGAATACCTGTCGTCTGATAAGAATGTCGTTAGCGAATCGGTCTTCAGGCTCACCCCTTCAATGAGCTGACGCGCCAGCTCGGGAGCCGGCAGCTCTAATAAATCCTCTTTGATATTCAGCACCTGCTCATAGGTACAAATTTTTTCAATGAGACTAAGCTTTATCTTGGGCTGCTCTAATATTTCGGCTAACAGGTCTTTCACCTGATAGGTTTGTGTTACCTTTTCTAAAACACCTGAAAACTGCTGATACTCCTCAACGGCTACTGACAAATTCAGAATATCGCTATACAAAGCGCGTTCTGCATTCGAGGGTGTCATGTTCTCCACTTCTTTGCCCGGCGTGTGCAAAATCACACCTTCCAATTCCCCTATCTCAGAGAATACACCGGTATCAATGGTCTTAATCATGAACAAATGGTTTAAATTATTAGGAATTCTTCTTGTCGCAAATTTAAAAACCAAATGCAATTAAAAAAATGATTGAACACACTCTTTTAGCAACATCCATGCAAGCAACTAAATAACTATCAATTAACTGCATTACTTGCCAAAAGATGGTGTAAAAGAAAATTCCATTTTGGGCGGCAGGGGCAAGTTGGCCGCAACTGTTTCCTTATCCCATTTCTCAAAAAGGGCCAGCTGGTAGGTTTTCGCCCGGGCTCCATCGTTTAGAAACACAGCTGCCTTTAAGCGATCGTCAGTATAGTACATAACCCGCCTTATCTCCCCACTTATCTCTTCAATCGCTTCATCAACTCCGGGAATAACCGTATCATAAGCTCCCGAAAACATAAACAGGTCAAACACCTCCGTTTTTAATCGAAATGGTGGTAACAAATGGGCTTCTGCCTGACCTAGTAAATTTAATGCCGCCAGTTTACCCTGATATTCTGCCGCATGCCATAGGCCGGTAACCACTCCGCGAGCATGCTGGGCCACATCACCGGCTGCCAGGATATCTTCATCTGAAGTTTGAAGATACTCATCTACCAAAATACCCCGTTCCACTTTCAGGCCGGCCTTGAGCCCTAACTCTACGTTAGGCACTGCACCCGTGCAGGCAATTAAGGCATCAAATTCCACCTCCTGCCCCTGAAGGTTAATACTGTAACCGCCTTCGTTTTTTGGCTGAACAGAGGTGACACTAACGCCTTTAAACAGCTTCACGCCCCGGCCCACCATTTTCTTCTCCAGCACCTCTAGCAGGTTCTTAGGAAAAAGTTTCTGAAGCGGATAGTTCATTCGGTTAGCCATAATTACTTTTTTTCCTTTTCGAACTAACTGATCCGCTGTTTCAACTCCTTCAACACCACCACCAACTATCAGGAAACGATCTTGCACACCACACGCATGCAGTACCTTATCCACATCGCTGGCATTTTGAACAGTATGTATCTGATTTTGGCTGATACCAGCAATTTGAGGGATCACCGAAGTGGCACCTGTAGCCAGCAAAAGTTTATCATAGCCATACACCTGCCCTTTCTTTGTACTAATATATTTTTCGTTACTATCCACGTGAATAACCCTATCGTAAATAAGCTCTACATGATTATCCTCGTACCATTGACTATCAGTAATTTTAAAATCATCCTTTTCAAACCCACGCACCATGTGCTTATTAATTTTCGTCCGCTTATAGGGCAGTCTGTCCTCTCCATGAACCAATAACACTTTTCGGGTATCATTATGTTCGCGAAGAGTTCTTATAAAACTGATGGCTGCAATGCTCGCTCCTATAGCAATTACGGGGTAATTATTTGAGTTCATAAGTATCTTTAGGTATTTAATAAAAAATGATATTTAATATATTTGTAGTTCTTACTATTTATAACAATCCGAAGCAATTTGGGTTGAATATATCTGTAGAGAATGAGGAAAATATTCGTACTCCTGTGCATATCACTGACTTCGGTTATTGCTATTAAATCGCAACAACAGTATGACTTCAACCTATTCAACGGTGCAGGAGAGCTACGCACTATTTATGTCCAACGCCACCGGCTCAATGAGCTTTATGCACTTAATCTTGATGCAGGCTCATATATTGGACTGGGTGAAAAAGTATGGACCCGTTGGGGTTTTAGAGGCGCCATACAACGCAGCCTATCAGACCTGTTCAAAGCTGATATTGGCTTTATGTATAATCGAGTTAAGTTCCCCGAACCCATCAGGAGCGATGAACCTACCTCCAATAAGTATATAAGGCACGAATATCGCCCACACCAGTCAGTAAGCGTTAGCTACCCGCGCTTTAAAGCATCGGCACTGAAACACAGGCTGCGGTTAGAAGAACGTATATTTCATGATGAATTTAAAGACGAGACCGTCTTTAAAATGCGGCTGCGCTACCGTTTACAGCACCAGGCACGATTCGATGGGCAGCCAATTGCACCAAAATCGTTGTATTACAATACATCTGCCGAATTCAATTTCAATATTTATCAGGAGGCAAAAGATGTGTTTTGGGTGAGAGGAAGGTACAATCTGGGACTCGGCTATCAGTTTAATTCAAAATTAAGTGGCGATTTAAATTACTTTTTCGAGCACAATAAAACTGCTAAGGGTCAGGACCAAGCTATTCTGCATATTTTCCAAATAAACCTGAGGCAAACAATTTATTGGATGTAATACTCGATGAAACAAATAATTGCTACTATTTTAGCACCAAATTTTAAGGCATGAATCAACCTGCAACACAAAAGGCTATCTCAAAATTTTTATTGCACCTTCACCCGGTTAAAGTTAACTCCCAATCCATCAGGTATTCGCGCACCTTTGGTTTAGGAGGCATAGCCGCATTGCTTTTTGTGCTGCTGTTTATTACAGGGATGTTCCTCCGCTTCACTTATGTTCCTTCGCAGAGGGGAGCTTATGATTCAATCATTTATCTGCAAAACAGCGTCTTGTTTGGACAACTGCTGCGAAACATGCACTACTGGTGCGGAATGCTGTTGGTAGTGGTATCCTTTTTACATGTAATACGGGTATTCTATAGTCAATCGCTTTATGCCGAGCGCCGCAAAAACTGGCTGTATGGCTTATTTCTTATGTTCCTGGTTGTTATGTCCAACTTCACGGGCTATCTGCTGCCATGGGACCAGCTGGCCTACTGGGCAGTTACTATTATGACCAATATGCTGAGTTACATTCCAATTATTGGCGATGGCTTAGCATCTTTAGTACGTGGAGGAGCCGAAGTAAACGAAGCAACACTGTTGCGTTTTTACCATTTCCACACCGGTCTTCTGCCTTTACTAATGGTTTTTACAATGAGCATCCATTTTTGGCTGGTAAGAAAAGCCAAAGGAGTAACCGTGGCTGATAATACCCAAAAAAACATGGTAAGTACCAACCCGGAATTGGTGTATAAAGAAATTGTGGTTGCGTTAGCATCTATATTAGTTCTTCTTCTGTTTTCCATGCTGGTTGATGCCCCTTTACAGGCAAAAGCGAACCCGCTGGAGAGCCCAAACCCCAGTAAGGCTCCCTGGTATTTTATGGGCTTTCAGGAATTATTGCTTCATCTGCATCCGGGCTTCGGAATCTTTATCGTACCCGTTCTGGTCATCGCCTTTTTTATTTATATCCCCTACATAAAAGGTCTAAATATCAATGTTGGTGTTTGGTTTCATTCAGCCAAAGGAAAGAAAATAACGATTTGGTCAGGATTGTATGCGATTGTCTTTACGCTGATTATAATTGTTAGCACTGAGTTTGTGTTGAAATTTCAGGCGTGGCTACCAGAAGTCGATATCCTGATTACAAGCGGCTTACTTCCATTCATAAGCTATGTATTGCCAACCGCTGCTTTTGTGTTTTTTATAAAAAAACAATTAAAGGCTGACAAAGCCGAACTAATTATAAGTTTGGTCACAATTTTGCTGACCGCCTATCTGGTAATGACCTTGGTAGGAAGTTTATTACGAGGAGAAGGCATGCATTTATTTGCCTAAATAAAGAATCTGAAATGTACCGGTTGCCGTTTCAATCCTTTATCTCGCAAATGGCGGCAGATTGAAATGAACTGAATAATTTCTGATGACCTTTAGCGTATAATTTTGAATACATGAAGTTTATAAAGAAAATAACAAGACGCGGCTTTATAAAAAAAGCCATTATCACTCTGGCCTCGCTGGAACTGCTGTATGTGTTTGTGAACTTACTAAACAAAGGCAGCGAAGCAAAGGAAGCCACTCACCTTTTTAATGCGGGCGACACAGACCTGTTCGAACACGGCAAATTATACCCATTCAGTAACGAACGTTTTTATTTATCGCGCCTTACTGACGGTGGTTTTTTGGCCATCTCAACCAAATGTACTCACCTGGGCTGTACGGTGCAGTTTAAAAACAAAGACAATAAATTTATTTGTCCCTGCCATGCATCGGCATTTAATAAATTTGGAGAGGTACTGGCACCACCCGCCACCCGTGCACTCGATATTTTGCCAATTACCATTGCAAACAACAAGGTAATGATAGACCTTAACAAACCCCAGAAACGCCTGAAGCACAATAGCTCACAAATAACCTATGCATAAATGATTAACACCCGATTATATAACAATTTAATGTTGGCACTGGTGGGAGCACTGGTACTTCTCCTCCCTGCCTATCTGCTGATTAAAACCTATGCTTCGCGCCCCGATGAAAGCATGCAAGAAGCACCTCACTTTGTTGGACGGGAAACATGTATAGAATGCCACCTCCCTGAGTATAACGACTGGCTGGGTTCGCATCACGATAGAGCCATGGATGAAGCTAATGACTCTACCGTTTTAGCCAACTTTAATAACGTACGCATCAAAGGTAACGGCATGGTGCATAAAGCATTTATGCAAAATGGCAAGTTCATGGTTAATACAGATGGTGCGGATGGAACCATGCAGGACTTTGAAATAAAATATGTGTTTGGATTCACCCCTTTACAACAGTTTCTGGTTGAGTTTGAAGGAGGACGCCTGCAAACACTTCCGCTCACCTGGAACACCCTCGACAGCGTTTGGTATCACATGGCCGATTCGGTTTACGCCAATCAGGACATCCATCATAACAACTGGCTACACTGGACCAATCAGGCCCAGAACTGGAACAGTATGTGTGCCGATTGCCACTCTACCAACTTGCAAAAGAACTACGACCACATCACGGACACCTATGCCACTACCTGGTCGGAAATTGATGTGAGCTGCGAAGCCTGTCATGGCCCTTCATCTAACCACCTGAAATGGGCCGCACTGCCTGAGTATGCCCGCGATGAATATGAGAATTATGGTCTTCCTATAAAAACCAGCGGCATTAATAACGAACAATACGTCGACAATTGTGCCCGCTGCCATTCGCGCCGCAGTGCATTGGGTGATTTTGACTATACTACACAAAATATACACGACCACATCATTCCCAACCTGCCAGATGTTCCCACCTGGCACATCGATGGACAGATTCTGGATGAAGATTACGTGTATGCCTCATTTACGCAGAGTAAGATGTACACCAAGCACCGCGAGGTACAATGCAACGACTGCCACAATGTACATAGTGGCAAATTGTTGTTTGGCACAGACTATAACAAACTGTGCCTGCAATGCCATAGCGCCGATGTATATGACTCTCACTCCCATCATTTTCATAAAGAAGCTGGAATGCCGGGCGAAGCAGTGATATCGGATTCCGGGGTTAAATTCGACGTGGGCTCAGGCACACTTTGTATTAATTGCCACATGCACGGACAGTATTACATGGGGGTTGACTACCGACGTGATCACAGTTTCAGAGTGCCACGCCCTGACCTGTCCATCAAATATGATGTACCTAACGCTTGTAACCAGTGTCATGCCGATAAAAGCAATCAGTGGTCAGAAAACTACATTACGCAATGGCATGGCGAAAGCCGTTCGCACCATTTTGCTGAAACATTTGATGCCGCGCGCAATGGCAAAGCTGAGGCGCTGGGCCAGCTAAAAAACATTATCGACGATGAGCTTTATCCGCACAACATTCGCAGCCTGTCTATCCAATACATGGGAAACTATTTTCAGGATTCACTAAAACAGGAAGTAGAAAACTACCTGAGTAACCTCTACCCGGATATGCGACTGGCAGCTATTCGTGCCATTCAGCTTACCAGCGAAAAAGATGTGGACATCCTTTTAACAATGCTGGGCGACAACACAAAAGCGGTTCGCACAGAAGCGGCGCGTATGCTATCATCCATTGGCAAAGAGCAAATTCCTGATAAATACAAAACAGTCTATCAGGCAGCGCTTAAAGAATACGAAGCCATTTTGAAATACAACGCCGATTTCCCCTTAGGCAAGTTCAACCTGGCTAACTACTATTACAATCAGGGCCTATACAGCGAAGCTGAAGAGTTTTATTTGAGGGCCTTGAAACAAGATGAAGAGCTGCATTTCATCAAACTCAACATGGCCTATCTCTACAATAAAATTCAGAAAAATGATAAGGCTGAACTCCTGTTTAGAGAATACCTCAAGCATGAACCCACAGATGCGGTAGCCATGTATTCTTTTGGCTTACTGCTCTCTGAAATGAAAAAATACGATGAGTCGCTCTCAATCCTCATCAAGTCACATGATTTACAGCCCGAGCGCCCACGCATCGCCCATAATATCGCTATGATGCACGATTTTATGGGAAACAAAGCAGAAGCCGAAAAGTACCTAAAACAAGAGGCTGCGCTGATAAACAACTATAACACAAGGGCCGAACTGCTGCGCTTTTACATTAATAACAACCTAACTCAAAAAGCACTAAAGCTGGCAACTGAGCTTAAAGAAGCGTACCCGGATGCAGCTGAGCTGGATCAGGTAATTGAACAATTACAACAACGTAATTAAAACAACACAAGCACGCACCTGCTGATTTTCCAGGAGAATCGGCGGGTGCGTGCTCGTGTCAGTGCGTGCCAATAATCATGTTTTCGGTACATTGAAAAAATATATATTTGTTGGCACTGTGAATATTACATTGGCAGTTTGTCCCATTCTGGTAACTTACACCAGCAACATAGTTCTATAATACATACCTCAAAGCGTTACTTAATTGAGGTTTAAAAACTAACCAAATGAAACAATTATTTTTTCTAGTTGTCTTTTGCTGTTTAATTGGAGGTAAAGCAGCAGCGCAATACGATTTAAATGCTCCAGTACCAATCGATCCGGAAATTAGAACCGGCGTTTTAGAAAATGGATTAACATATTACATTCGCTCAAACCAGGAACCTAAAGAGCGTGCCAGCTTCTACATCATTCAAAATGTTGGTGGTATTTTGGAAGATGATTCGCAAGACGGACTTGCTCACTTTTTGGAGCATATGGCCTTTAACGGAACAGAACATTTCCCGGGCAAAGGAGTGATCTCTACCCTTGAAAAGCACGGAATTGCTTTCGGACGCAATATCAACGCTTACACAGCTCAGGATGAAACAGTTTATAACATTTCAAACGTGCCAGTAGCTCCAGAAGGACTGATAGACACCTGCTTGCTCGTGCTACACGACTGGTCAAACTATCTGTCGCTTGAGGAAGAGGAAATTGATGCTGAACGAGGCGTAATTGCTGAAGAGTGGCGCACACGTCGTGATGCAGGCTTCCGAACAAGAGCTCAAATGATGCCGGCACTGCTGAATAACTCAAAGTATGCCTACAGGGATGTGATTGGCGAACTGGATGTTATCAAAGGCTTTGAATACAGTGAGTTGCGTCGATTTTATCACGATTGGTACCGCACCGATCTACAGGCTATTGCTGTAGTTGGTGATTTCGATGCTGCTGAAATTGAGCAAAAAGTAATTAAACTGTTTTCGAAAATTCCTGCGGTTGAAAATCCTACGGAGCGTTACGAAATTAAAATAGCGCCCAAAGCTGAAACCACTTTTACGCAGGCACTTGATAAGGAGAATCCACAGTCGAGCGTAGCCATGTACATCAGACATCAGGCCGAAGCTGCCGGAGATAAAGATCATGGAACGCTAAAAACAAACTACATGCGTGCCTTAATTAAAAACATGATGTCGGCGCGTATTAATGAGCTACTTCAAAAAGGTAACCCACCGTTTATCAGCGGTTCACTAGGCTTTTCTGATTACCCCCGAACAAACAGTATGCTAAGCATTAGTGCTACTGCTAAAGAAAACCAGGAAGCTACCGCCTTTGAGGCAATGCTGACAGAAGCAGAACGTGTGAAGCGATTTGGTTTTACCGAAGGAGAACTCGAAAGAGCCAAAACTTCGATGTTGCTGAGCTTTGAAAACTACTATAAGCAACGTGATAAAATAAATCATGATGCTTTTTGTGAGGAAATTGCAGACCTATACCTTACTAATTCACCAATGCCGGGCATTGAGTATGAATTTAAATTTGCTCAATCGGTAATTCCTGCAATTACAACCAGCGACTTAAGCAACTATTTTAACTCACTATACACCAAAGAAAATCGGGTAATCATTGTGAGTGGTCCTGATAAGGAAGAAATTAAGCACCTGACTAAAGAAGAGGCCCTAGCGATTGTTGAGCGTGTTGAAAACAGCACTGATATTACTGCATATGTTGACGAAGCAGTGAGCTCAAACCTGGTTGAAGATCTGCCAACTGAAGGTCAGGTAGTAGCTGAACGTTTACTGCCTGAATTTGATGCGGTTGAATGGACACTCAAAAATAACACCAAGGTGGTGTATCGTTTTGCTGACTATAACAAGAACCAGGTGGCATTATCCAGCTATAGTAAAGGAGGTTCATCCTTATACGATGTAGAGGATCTGCCATCAGTTAACATGGCTTCAGATTTTATTCCGTCTTTTGGAATTGGTAAGTACGATGCTATCAAACTGAAAAAAGCCTTAAACGGTAAAAAAGCAAACGTAGGATTCAAAATAAGTGGACTTTCCGAATCGATTAATGGCAGCTGCCGCTCCGAAGACTTTGAAACGATGATGCAGTTAGCCTATCTGCATTTTGAACAACCCCGATTTGACCAAGAAGCCTATAATGCATTGATGACTCGCTACATGGCATATGTAGCCAACATGGGCGATAACCCTAAAAAAATAATGCAAGACAGTATTAGCCAAATCAGGACGAATTACCACGAGCGCAACCTCATTTTCAATACCGACTATTTGAAAAAAGTTTCGTTTGAACGAATGGAAACCATCTACAAAGAGCGCTTTAACAATGCTGCCGATTTCACGTTCTTCATTGTGGGCGACATCGACAAAGAAACAGCTAAAGCACTAGCCAGTAAATACCTTGGCGCCATCTCTTCAACTGATAATAAAGAAAACTGGGTTGATAACAAGGTGGACGGCCCTAAAGGAGTAACTCAAAAAACCATTCCTCTAAAGCTGTCAGAGCCCAAAGCGACGATTCAAATTTTCTATAATGGCGATTTGGCTTACACAGCAGAGAACCGTATCGGTATGTCATTCATCAGTGCCGTGCTGCGTTTGCGCTACACTGAAAGCATTCGCGAAAAAGAAGGCGGAACTTATGGCGTTGGAGTCAATGCCAGTACCAGTCATTATCCAAATGCTGAAGGTAACCTGAGCGTCCAGTTTGACTGCGATCCGGAACGTGCTCATGAGCTACTTCCGTTGGTGTATGCCGAAATTGAGAAGCTAACAAAAACAGGTGCTTCGTCTGAAGATTTAGATAAAACACGAAAAAACTTCTTGAAAAGCAGAGCCGAAAGCAAAGAAAATAACAGCTATTGGATGAATAATATCTATAGCTATTATGTAAATGGCATCAATATGACCTTGGCTGAAAACTACGAAGATGTAATTGAGCAAATGGACGCCAAAACCATCAAAAAAGTGGCAAAGAAATTCTTTAAGAAAGCAGACAAAATTGAAGTTGTGTTTGTTCCAAAGGCAGACTAAACTTAAGATGATATTCTCTCAAAAGGCAATCTTCGGGTTGCCTTTTTTTATTCTCCGTTTCGTCAATAAATCACCTCCCCAACTGAATTCACTTACACGCTGAGGCAATCAGTACGCCACGCAGTGTTAGGCAACCCTGAATAAAACAGCTCGCACTGCTTTCTAAAATTTAAGGTTCTAGAGAGAGGAATACAGAGCATTTATCAATGGACCTAGCATAGAATACTTATTTATTGTAAATTTATTTCCACAAAACACAAATGAATATGAGTAATAAAAAACAAGTTGCTGTTATCCTTTCGGGATGCGGTGTATATGACGGAGCTGAGATTCACGAATCAGTTTTAACCATGCTGGCTATTGCCAAGCAAGGAGCTGAATACACCATCTTTGCTCCAGATGTTGAACAACACCATGTAATCAATCACGTAAAAGGAGAGCAGACCGAAGAAAAACGCAATGTGCTGGTTGAAGCAGCCCGTATTGCTCGTGGAAACATCAAGGCTCTAAGCGAATACAAAGCCGCCCAGTTCGATGCTTTAGTGCTGCCAGGTGGCTTTGGTGCAGCTAAAAACCTTAGCTCTGTGGCCTTCGATGGTCCCAATTGTAAGGTAGAAGCAGAAACCGAACGCGCAGTAAAAGAAACGCATGCCGCCGGCAAACCCATTGGTGCTCTGTGCATTGCCCCTGCTGTTATTGCTAAAATATTGAACGAAGTAACTGTAACCATTGGTCAGGATGAAGGAACGGCTCAAGCCATTGAAGCCATGGGAGGCAACCACATAACAACCGATCATGGAGAAGTAATCGTTGATGAAGCCAATAAGCTTGCAACAACTCCTTGCTATATGCTGGATGCTAATATTCTGCAAATTGCCGAAGGAGCAGATAATGTAGTAAAAGCAGTATTAGAGATGGCCTAAGGGCAAAAACAAATATCAGAATGTATTTATAAAAAAAGGTCGCAACATCCGCTGCGACCTTTTTCTTTTGTAGATTTATTTTCAGTACTATCTGCTATCTGAAAAATAGTAATTCGCGATATTTAGGTAACGGCCACATTTCGTTATCCACAACCAGCTCAAGCTTGTCAATGTGGTAACGAATCACATCAAGGAAAGGACGAACTTCTTTATCGTAAGCATAGGCTTTTTCGGTTTCCGACTCAATAACGTTACATTTCTTACGTGCCTCAATCATTTCTGCCGTCTTGGCTTTAATAATTGAAATATGTCCGGAAATAGACCTGATCAAGTTCATACGGGCACCAGCCAGCTCCTGAAACTCTTTCTCATCGAAGATATCGCGCATGCCCTGCACATTATGAATCAGCTCGGTTTGGTATTGAATGGCTGTTGGCACAATGTGGTTAATAGCTAAATCGCCCAGTACACGTGCTTCAATCTGAATCTTTTTAGTAAACTTCTCCATTTCAACCTCAACGCGTGCTTCCAGCTCACGCTCCGACATCACACCAGCACCAATCAACACATCTTTTGAAGCTTTATCCAGATACTTCGACAAGGCCTCAGGAACCGAAGTAATATTGGTCAGTCCACGACGGGCAGCTTCTTTTTTCCACTCGTCGGAATAGCCATCCCCATTAAATCGAATCGGACTAGACTCCAGAATCAGCTTCTTAATGTTTTGGAATATCGCCTCATCCTTTTTGATTCCTTTGTCAATGAGTGCATCCACATCTTTCTTAAACTCCTCCAATTGAATAGCCATGGCCGCACTTAAAGCAGCCAACGGAGCGGCACAATTAGTTTGTGAGCCCACCGCTCGGAATTCGAAACGATTACCAGTAAAAGCAAAAGGCGATGTACGGTTACGATCGGTATTGTCCAGCAAAATTTCAGGAATACGTCCAATACCCAATTTTAAAGCTGTTTTCTCATCTGGCGTCATCTTTTGATCAGTAATGCGCTCAGCCAGATTATCAAGCATATCAGCTATTTGAGAACCGGTAAACACCGAAATAATAGCCGGAGGTGCTTCATTGGCGCCTAAACGGTGACTATTGGATGCTGTTAGTATAGATGCTCTTAATAAATCTTGGGCTTTGTAAACTGCTGTAATAGCGTTAACCACAAAAGTAAGGAACTGCAGGTTACCTTTAGGGTTTTTTCCAGGTGCCAGCAGTACAACTCCTTTATCAGTCTGTAACGACCAGTTATTGTGCTTGCCGGATCCATTGATACCTGCAAATGGCTTTTCGTGGAATATGACCTCAAATTTATGGTGACGCGCAACGCGCTTCATCAAGTCCATTAAAAGCTGGTTATGATCGTTGGCCAGATTGGCTTCCTCATAAATTGGAGCAAGCTCAAACTGATTAGGGGCCACCTCATTATGACGTGTTTTGACGGGAATACCTAATTTGTGGCACTCAATCTCCAGCTCGATCATAAATTTTGACACCCGCTCAGGAATTGAACCAAAATAATGATCGTCTAACTGCTGATCTTTTGCAGAAGAGTGGCCCATCAACGTGCGCCCGGTCAACATCAGGTCAGGACGTGCCTGGTACAAAGCCTGATCAATCAAAAAGTACTCCTGCTCCCATCCAAGGTTAGTATGTACCTTTTTTACATCCTTATCAAAATACTGCGCAACGCCAACTGCTGCCTTATCAACAGCTGCCAGTGCTTTAAGCAGTGGTGTTTTATAATCTAAAGCTTCCCCGGTGTATGAGATAAAAACGGTAGGAATACATAAAGTTGTTCCAATAATAAAGGCCGGCGATGAAACATCCCAGGCAGTGTAGCCTCGAGCTTCAAATGTTTGACGAATCCCTCCCGATGGAAATGATGAGGCATCAGGCTCCTGTTGTGCCAGCAACTTTCCTGAAAAAGCTTCTATCATGTGCCCATTATCTCCATAGTCAATGAACCCATCATGCTTTTCTGCAGTTCCATCGGTGAGCGGTTGAAACCAGTGAGTATAGTGTGTTGCTCCCCGTTCCATTGCCCAGGCTTTCATTCCCGAAGCTACATTATCAGCAACTTTCCTGTCAATGGTTTCACCTTTATCAATCGCTTCTTTAACGGCCTCGTAGGCATCTCTCGACAAGTATTTAGACATTGCCTCTTTGTTAAAAACTAATTGACCGTAATAATCAGTGGCCTTGGTCGAAGGAAATGTTACTTCTTTGGGCTCTCTGTTCATCATTTCTGACAGCGCCCGAAATCTTAATTTTGCCATAGTATCTCTATTTTTACCGAGTTAGCTATTGCAAAAATACACTTTTCATCATTTCAACCATCATTTTTACTACCCTAATTGGATTTTTTTTCATTTTACACGCCAGAACCCTCAAATAATATAGGGTGTAAAATAGCTTTTTTTAATTAAAAAATTAGTTACCCCCCTAAAAAACGAGACTATAAGAATGCAAAAAAGACTACTCCTTTAAAATAGAAGTAGTCTTTTATATAGTTTATAGCTGTTCAACCAGCTAATTGCATCAGAATGCTACTTTTCCATCTCGGAATAGTATTTATAAAAATATGGTATGGCGTTAATTCCGTTAAAAAACTGCTCCAAAGGAAAGTTCTCGTTAGGCGAGTGAATCGCATCTGCTTCCAAACCAAAGCCCATCAGTACCGATTTAACCCCTAATATCTGCTCGAAAGTAGAAATAATTGGAATAGAACCACCACTGCGAACAGGAACAGGACGCTTGCCGTACACCTGCTCACAAGCTTTTTCGGCCGCCTGATAAGCTGGTAAATCAATTGGACAACCATAAGCCTGGCCACCATGTAAGTGTCTGATATTTATTTTTACGCTTTTAGGGGCTACAGACTCAAAATGCCTACAGAACAATTCTGCAATCTTTTCATGATCCTGATCGGGTACTAAGCGCGAAGAAATTTTGGCATAGGCTTTTGAAGGCAGTACTGTTTTTGCTCCTTCACCTGTATAACCACCCCAAATACCGCAAATATCGAACGACGGACGAATACCGGTACGCTCATTGGTGGTATAGCCTTTTTCGCCAGCTAACTCTTCCACATCCAAAGCCTTTTTATAGGCGTCTTCACTAAATGGTGCTTTGGCCATCATGGCGCGCTCTTCTTGCGACACCTCAATAACATCATCATAAAATCCAGGAACCGTAATGTGCCCGTTCTCATCCACCATTTGAGTAATCATTTTGGCCAATACATTGATTGGGTTAGCTACAGCTCCACCAAACAGGCCTGAGTGTAAATCGCGGTTTGGACCCGTTACTTCAACTTCCCAATAGCATAGGCCCCTTAAACCAGTAGTAATAGTTGGCACGTCAGGAGCAATCATCCCGGTATCTGAAACCAAAATCACGTCAGACTTCAGCAATTCTTTATTCTCTTCACAAAACTTAGGCAAACTTGGAGAACCAACTTCTTCCTCTCCTTCAATCAGGAATTTAACATTGCATTTAAGCTGATTGGTATTCACCAAATACTCAAACGCCTTTGTATGCATAAAGCCCTGACCTTTATCATCGTCGGCTCCACGAGCAAAAATCTTTCCATCGCGAATTTCCGGCTCAAATGGAGGCGACTTCCATAATTCCAGTGGTTCAGCTGGCTGCACGTCATAGTGTGCATACACTAATACTGTTGGATAGGAGGCATCGAGAATTTTTTCTCCATAAACAACAGGGTTACCTTCGGTTTCCATAACTTCAGCCTTATCAGCACCTCCCTGAAGCAATAATTGCTTCCAAAGCTCTGCACATTTATACATGTCGGCTTTATGTTCAGGCTTGGAACTAATGGATGGAATACGTATTAGTTCAAACAGCTCATCCAGAAAACGCTGCTTGTTGTCTTCAATGTATTGTTTTAAATCTTGCATAATATTGTTGCTTTATTTGAATTTCTGTTTGAAAAGTACATATCTCGTCGTCAATATGCAAGAACATATCTCATGCTTTACAGCAATACTATCACATATTGATGAAACTCATCTATATTAAAAAGCGGTAACCCGAAATGTTCAGATTACCGCTTAATATTTTTAAAATACTAAAGAGCTACTTAATATTGTTAAAGACGTTACTCACATCGTCATCTTCTTCGAATTTAGCCAATAGCTTATCTATTTCAACCATTTGTTCATCAGTCAACTCAATGGTATCTTGAGGTATTCTCTCAAATTCAGCCTTATCAATCTCAAAGTCATTTTCCTCAAGGTATTTCTGAATCGGACCAAAGGACTCAAAATCGCCATAAATCATGATGAAGCCATCTTCCTCAAAAATTTCCTGGACACCTAAATCAATCAACTCCAGCTCTAGTTCTTCCAGGTCAACCCCTTCTTTCATCACTACCCTGAAGTTACACTTATGCTCAAACATGTAGTCGACACAGCCACTGGTTCCGAGCGAACCTCCATATTTATTAAAGTAAGAGCGTACGTTTGCAACAGTGCGAGTGGTATTATCAGTCGCTGTCTCAATCATAAAAGCTGTTCCGAAAGGACCATAACCTTCGTAGACAACTTCTTTATAGTCTGCAGTGTCTTTATTGGTTGCCTTCTTAATTGCCCTCTCAACGTTATCTTTGGGCATATTGGCGGCCTTGGCATTTTGAATCAGCACCCGTAAACGAGAGTTACTATGCGGATCTGGGCCTCCATCTTTAACAGCAATAGTAATTTGCTTTCCGATCTTCGTAAATGTTTTGGCCATTGTTCCCCAGCGTTTCAGCTTTGTGGCCTTTCTGTATTCAAATGCGCGTCCCATTTCTAATTAATTCTTCATTAAACTATTTCGCAAATTTATAAGGGATTTTTAATATTTCTACTTTTCCCCTCATTTTTCTATACAGACAGATGAGATTACGCTGCAATTTTATTTCATTCATCTGGACCATTCCCCTTGTCATACCCAATTGCAATTAAGTAATTTTATTATTTTTGCACTGGTAATCACTACTTGCTAATGGCAAAAAAGGCTAAAAGACAACACAAGAAAATCATCTCTCGCGAGCAGGCACTTCGACGCAAACACAAAGCTACTTTTTTACTTAACGATAAAGAAAGGGATGCTGTGGATGTATATTGTAAAAAGTATAAGATTGCCAATAAATCAAAGTTTATGCGCGAGGCTGTTATGCGGGTGGTAATGGAGCAGTTTTTGGAAGATTATCCCACTCTTTTTGAGAAGCAAGCTCTGGACCGCCTTATCGAATAGCCCCTTCGGCTACCTCCACTCAGGCATCTCTGCATTCTCGAAATAAAGCTCTCTGTTCTCGCCGTCGACATCCATTACATAGATATTCTTCTGCCCAGTTCCGGTGTTAGGGGTATTAACAAATATTATTTGCGACCCATCAGGTGAATAACGTGGCTGCAAATCATTTGTCCCATCCGCTTTTTCTTTATAAGAAATATCCGTCACCGCTGAAGTTGCTAGTTCAAAAACCTTAATTCTTGAATCATACATTCTGCCATATGGATCATTTACATTCGCATGGTCATGGGTAAAGATTACATATTTACCATCGATACTAAATGTCGGATATTCAGTTCTCCCATCTTCATTTTCCACAATAGGCACCATATCGGTACCATCCGGGTTCATCAGGTAAATTTCACTATCGTAGATATTAACACCCCGTGTTTGAACAACTATTTTATCAGCTATGCCAGACCAATCGACAAACACATAGTTTCTGCCAGCTGGTGCGGTTGAAACTTTAAATAAGCCACTTCCGTCCTTATTGATTCGATAAAGTTTATCGTAATGACAGAAAAGCACATGCTCACCTGTTGGCGACCAGCAAAAACCAATACCTTTAGAATGATTACCTCCGATTTCAAGGCTTGACACGCGTTTGGCATCTCCTCCTTGCTCATTCAAAACAAACAACTTAGAAGAACCATCCTCAACTGCAGAAAATAATATTTCATCCGTATGGCGATTCACTCTTGGAAAACTATTTTGCAAGGTGGTCACCTTTAGCAACCTGTGGTTTTCTTCGCCTTTAGCAGGTGCCGCATAAATTTTTTTTTCGGATTGCCCCTTAACAAATATGAAAGGGAAAGCAGGCATTGAAGAAGTCATAAAGCTCCAAACAGGGCTTTGCCCAAGCAACTGTTCGTTTTTTTTTGCCACTACTTGCCAAAGATGGGCCTTTCCATAATCCAGCTCATCAGCAACAAAGAAAGTATCTGCAATCTGATCGACTTCAAATATTGGAGTGGCTGAATCACTGCCATATACCGTTAATTGAAAAACAAGGTCCTCATCCACAATACTGGACTTCCATCGAAACACACAACTCACATCAATATCTTCCTGGTTATCTGCCGGTATGGGATTTGAGATATTAACAGAACCCAGAGCCTCATCGCTTAATTCAAGCTGTACGATTACCTTGCTAATCTTATCTTTTCTGATTTTTACATTTTCCAGGCCGCTATCATAGCCAAAACGCTTAGCTGTAACAACGTAATCTCCAGCCTCTAATTCTTCCAGCACAAAACGCCCCTCGGCATCTGTCATGGTCGACTGGCTGGCCGGGTTGGTTGAAATCAGAGCATTTACAATGGGTGTTTGCGTTTGCGCATCAATAACCACCCCTTCTAAAACACCAAGTGCAAATTCATCATTGGCATCTTCGCAGCTAGTTGCAATAAAAGAAAAGGCCACAAACAAAAAGAAATATCTAATTACCATTTGTATCTATTTTTTTCCGATTAAACTATTTTTCCCGCCTTTATGTCCAAAAATAAAGGATATGCCTATATTCCCTTCCCATAACATATCTCGATATGCTCCTCCTTTAACCCCTTCAATATGATCCACTGAAAAGGTATTATTAACCACTGCCAGATTTAATTTTAGATGTTTTGATAGGAGATAATTTATGCCTACTGATGAAGTGAAAGCCCCAAATGTAGTTTCATCAGCACTATTCACTTTATTGATTTTATGAAACCACCCATATCCAACCGACACATAAGGAGTAAATCGCTCTTTAGGCAACATATCAAACTTAATTTTAGGAACGATGGATACATATTGATTATCTGGCAGAACCCGATGGTCCATTTGCCCAAAGCTAGACTCCAATTCCAGAGAAATAACTTGACTAACCCTTAGGTTAAAATTTAAACCAGACTTAAACCCACCATTCTTACTTTCAATATCACTATCCAGAAACAGGCCACCTCCAACAATACCCACACTTAGCATTCCTGCCCTGTTGTAAAACTCTCTGCCTAAATGATCTATTTGTGAATTTTCTTCCTTTTCCTTGTTGTACGCATCAATCAAGTCCTGCTTTTCGGCCACCGTGGCCTCAGTATCCCAAAGCCCGGCTTGCAATCCCTCAACAATTAAACTATATACCGATTTCTCAATCGCCTCGGTCACTGCTACTTCCGATGGCTCATTATAGGTGACACCGGTCTCAGCTTCCAACAATCGTTTAAACTTAACATACCTAAAAACACCAAAATCAATTTGCTGAGAAAGAATAGATTTACTGGAATAAACGGTTTTGAGAATTTCCCCGTTTTTTGTGGATACTGCTCTTAAATAGACGGTAACACGGTCTTCTCGATATTGCCCGGAAGCACCTGTACCAAAATACCTCACTCCAACACCTCCTGTCCGAACATTCGATTCATATGAAATAATGCCTCCTTCAAGAATTATCCCGGCAAACAATAACGGACTTAATGCTGTCGCTCTCTTCCCTTCGTAGGTTGCCAGCGTATTTGTTATTATTTGGCGCTCGGCACTTAAATTTCCCAAATTTTCTCTCTCCAAGGGACGAAACCAGCCCGACTCTTCCAATGTTCTAATCAGAATTGTAGTAGCTCCCTGCGTAACAGCTGTAGACCAACTGGACCCCAATTCGGTAGGTTTATATTGACCCGTTTGATCACGAAACTTATAAACTGCTGCGATCAATTTATCCTTCGGTGGTGGCAAGCTCTTAAGTTCTGAATGAAATGGAGTTTCAGGTCCCAGGCGTGCGGGTTCGGTAAAATAAGGCTGATGAACAGTTGGGCTACAAGCCTGGATAAGTATCACCAGCACTATCAAGTATTTTAAGATGTGCATTTTGAGTAGGGGGTTTATCAGTTGACGTTATTGAAGATTAGGCACTAATACATTCGTCTTACTACCTGTAGCAACATCGAGTATTGAAACACTAATACCGTCCGCACTTTCAGTAATCTCAATCTGATATGAACCAACCTCGTAGGTCCCCGCCTCCAGGCCATCTGATCCAAATTGCTGACTCACCAATTGTCTGCTTAATTGATATAATATCTGTCGATTCAAGTTATTCTCAAAATCTTCAAGGGGATCGCGCGTGGCAGATGATGTGCTTGCTGATGGGTCTTTATAAGTATCCTGTGCCTGAGCCGAACTCAATAGCCATTGATAATTAAAAGTGTCACCTCCAAATGCCGGATTTTTAGGCTTGTATACTAAATCTTGTGCAAAAAGAGAGCAACTTATTACAACACCAGCAAATAATAAGACGAGTAATTTCATAGCTTTTTAGGTTAGTTAAAAATATGATTGCCTCAAATTTATTTTATCCTGCTTTAGTTTATTGATGTATGCCAAGGTGTAATCTTTTGCTAATTTGACCATATCCACAATGTCATCATATCGTCTTTTAAGCACTGCCTGATAAATTAAAACTTCACTTACATACACCTCAATAAGTGTCGTATTCATACGAAATGGCCGCTCTTTAATTTTTATATAATAGTTTTTAAAATCCTTGGGCTTTACCCAACTGGAAAAAAAAACTTCATAAAAATCTCGCCCTGCTTTCGACATAGTTTCATCCATAACAATGCCGTCTATTTCCATAGGCGGCGGATCAACAATGTGAACGTCTATTTTCTTTTTTGCTTCCTCTTTTTGCCTTTCAAACTCCTTGACCATTTCTATTAACGCGTCCGGAGCTGTCTTTATGTTTTTTTTCACCGTATCGGGAGGGTTGGTTTGTGCCAACAAATGCTGTACTAATAAGCACATACACCAAACAATTATTCCTCGCCTTAAATAGTTCATTACAAAGTTCCTTGTTGCCCTTGCTCAACAGTTATTGATATTGGGGGACCTTCTTGTGTAACCACCACCCCCTGGGCATTACCATATGTTTTATAAGTGAATTTATGTCCATCACCAATCTGAGTCACCTCATGATGGGTATCTGTTCCCAAGTGAATAATATTTTGAGTGTTATCATTTCCTACCTGGAGACTCTTTAAGCTGTTATCAGAACCAACAAATTTATTAAACACCACATTTCTATCGCCTTCCTGCACAATATCTGTAGTATTTCCTGCCCCTAACTGAATAACATGAATATAGTTATTCTCTCCAGCCTGGGTTGCATCAACAAGCCCACCGGTTCCAACCTGAGCAATAAATACGGAATTATTAACACCGGTATTTTGAGCTACCTGCTGAATAATCACCATTTCATTCACACTCGCAACGCTTTCTTCCTGCGCATTGGTACTGTAAACAAAAATTACAGCTAAAAAAAATACGGCTAGCAATGGTTTCATAATTGTGAATTTAAGGTAAAATAACTTAAAAAAAAAGAAGTGCATAAATATAATTGATGAATTACCAACCATTTACGCAGGAATACTCTGATTTCATCGAAGTAAAAAATCAAGGAGTCCTGAAAGGACTCCCTGATAACTTAAAATATTATGGCCAGTTCTGCTGAACTAATGCATTATTTCCTCCACCTGTCTGAGTAATCGTTCCAGTATTATTACTAGCTCCCTGCTGTAATACAGCTGTATTTAAAGGCGTGTAAAGACCATACTGGTTGATGGTACCAACATGACCAGTACCTGTTTGCTGGATGGTAGCAGTACCAACATCATGTCCTGATTGGTTGATGGTAGCATTTACATTATCAGCATTGAATTGGTCAACTAGTGCTTCATTAGCAGATCCTAATACATCCTGATTAATTGTAGCAACCGAATTTGTTGTCCCAACATTTTGGTAAACCATTGCAGAAGAAGTTCCATAATAATTATCCTGGTTGTTCTGATGAATGCTTGCAACATTGCCAGATTCTGCCTGATAAATCTCAGCTGTCGACCCAATGTTTACTCCATCCTGAAGAATTGTAGCTTGGTTATAAGAACCAGTTTGGTCAACCTTGGCAAAACTATTAGAAGGGAAGTCTACTTGACTAATAGTGGCAACGTTCATGTAAGAACCATCATGCTGATCTACCACTGCCTCATTATCAAATCCGCCCTGAGTAACAAATGCATCATTAAAGTTTCCACTCTGATCAACTGTTACAAGACCTGAAATACCTGTCTGCTCAATGAAAATCTCATTGTTTGGATTCTGCCATTCAGCCCCGTCATTTTCTTGAGTCGTGTAAGCTTCATTTTCATCACCTACCTGACGAATACTTACAAAATCATTATACATACCACTCTGCAATGCTGTAGCTGTATTATCATTTCCTTCCTGATAAACGATAGCCGTATTATTTGGAGCAACCTCATCGGTACCCCACTGCTCGGTTGTAGCTGAGTTATTGTTACCAATCTGGTCGATATCCGCTATGTGACGAGTTCCATCCTGCCATGCTTTCGCATAGTTACCTTCTCCGTCCTGATCGATTGTAACGATATTCTTGATTTCAGGATCTTTGACTGGGGTATTCTGGTCAACAATTGCATCATTACCAACACCAAGCTGGTTAACAGTCGCTTCATTCCACTGCTCTGTTTGATGAATATCAGCGTTGTTACCATCACCATTCTGGTAGACCACTGCACTATTTCCTCCAATTCCTTCCCATGGCTTATCTTGCATAACAGTTGCTGTATTGCCGGTTCCCATCTGGTCAACATCGGCCACTTGGTCGAGACCCGATTGAGTTACATTGGCAACATTACCTGCGCCCATCTGATCAACATTAGCCAACTGTGATTCTCCAGACTGAGTTACTGTGGCTTCATTTAATGCAACTCCTGTTCCATCTTGGTTAACATATGCCTGCTGGAAACTTCCAGACTGAGTTACTGTGGCCTTACTAAGATCCCCAGTTTGAGTAGTTGCAGCGTAGTTTTCATTGCCTGACTGTGTAGTGTATGCTTCGTTATTATTGCCTGTTACAGTCTGCATAGCAGTTTGCAAATCTCCACTTTGAGTAATCTCTGTTGTGTTGTTATCTCCAACAATGGTCTGCGTTGCAGTAGAGTTAGTACCAGTCTGTGTAACTGTTGCATTATTATTAGAACCTGTTTGATTAGTTGTCGATGTATTTGACTGAGCAAACGCGACAAGAGCGAGTACACTAAGGGCACTTGTTAAAATCAATTTTTTCATGATAATCTGTTTTAGGTAAATAAATGTTAGCGATTAATTTAATTCTTACTGTATTTGTCTAATTATTGCCTGATTGTTATTTCCTGATTGCCAAACTTTTGAATAATTACTATTCCCCTGCTGACTGACATCAATTCGGTTGGAAGTCCCATTTTGCCAAAGCTCCGTGGTATTAAAATCCCCCCTTTTCTGAACGACCTTGACCTCATTTAAACTCCCGTACTGCTCGATATCGGCATACTGCTGCTGACGCAACTGATCCACTTCGGCTGCATTATAGTCTCCATGTTGCATCAAGTACACTTCATTATTGATATGGCTGCCATCTCCATATTGATAGACATCCCCTTCATTACCTTCGCCGACTTGATTAATGAAAACCAAACTATTCCGGAGTCTCTGATTTATTTTCACTTTGTTAGCAACTCCATCCTGATAGACGTCAGCTGTATTACTTCCCTTATTATAGGCGTCACTTTGCTTTATACTTATCTCATTCCCTTCGCCTGTTTGGTAAGTATTGGCCGAATGACCAGTATTGGACTGCCTGATATCCAGCATATTCATATCTCCAAGCTGAATATGCTCTCCACGGTTGTTTGCTCCACTAATCTCTCCAACAACTTCATTGCCCACTCCTTGCTGATAAACTTGATGGATATGGGCTTTCCCGAGCTGATTTAAAACGGCTTGATTCTTTTCACCTTCCTGATACAAACTAGCTGTATTCTGTCCCTGAGCCATTAGTTGGCTATTAAACAAAAATCCTATAAGCAGGCAGATGATTACAAATGTGGGGTGTGTGTATCGTTTCATTGTGGCGATCCTTATTTTAGGTCATCAGCACCATTCAAAATCAGCACCAAACAACATTAATGTCTGACTATCTGTTAGTTATGTGCATCCGAATTACTTTGAGCCACAGCAAAACGACCATTTTCGGCCGGCTATGTATTGTACTAACGCAGGTAACAGTATGTTAACGACTGTTATATAGGCAATTACAAAACTTAAGTGGAGTTTAAAATAAAATGACCCTTATTGGACACCATTGGAATGCACTTGCAATACGTGAAGGATTAACCACAAGTTAGAAGTGTTGTAAAAACGAAAGTGAGCAAAACAAAAAAGCGACCAAAAACGGTCGCTTCTATTCAATGCCATGCTTTTTAAGCTTTCGGTTAAGGGCCTGCCTGGTTATATTCAGCTTCTCGGCCGTGTGGGTTTTATTATGACTACACACCTTCATCGCCTTAAGAATGGTTTGCTTCTCAACTGCTTCCAAACTATAATCAACCTCATGCCCTCTACTTCCATTACTGTACTCAGTGAAGTTAAGATGTCTGGGCTTAATGACATTTGAATCACACATCAGTATGGCCCTTTCAATGATATTCTTTAATTCGCGGATATTCCCAGGGTAATGATGATTAAGTAACAAATTCATTGCCCTTGAGTGCAGGCTAACACTGCCTTTATTATGCATTTCTGAAAAGAATCGAACAAAGTGATTAACCAAAACAGGAATATCTTCAAGCCGCTCCCTTAAAGGTGGAATATGAATATGAAATGAATTTAAACGGTGATACAAATCCAGCCTGAATTGACCATCTTCAATCATTTGCTTCAAATTCTTATTGGTAGCACAAACAATACGGGCATTCACCGCTATCATGTCGTGTGACCCAATACGATTCACTTTCCGCTCATCCAGCACTCTCAATAATTTCGATTGTAAGGACAGATTCATATCCCCGATTTCATCCAAAAACAAGGTACCTCCGTTTGCCCGCTCAAACCATCCTTCATGATTCGACAGGGCCCCGGTGAAAGCACCTTTCTGATAGCCAAAAAACTCACTTTCGAAAAGCGAATCGGGAATGGCGGTGCAGTTAACCGGATAAAATGGTGCGCCTCGCCGATCACTCATACTGTGTATCCCCCTGGCTATTAACTCCTTCCCGCTTCCACTCTCACCTGTAATCATAACAGATGTCATATCGGCCTGAGCGACTCTTTTCATTAGTGAATTAATCTCTTTAATGGGCTGACTTACGCCAATAAATTCAATCCCCCAATGGGCTTCAAACTTCTTTCGCGATTCCTCAAACTGTCGATCAACCACATAGTTCTTTATCCGAAATTGTTTATAACTCTCACACCGCTCAATTGAGTCTCTTAACTCTTTACTTCTAAAAGGTTTCTCAATAAAGTCTGTGATGCCCAGCTTCAATGAGGCGATAGCATTTTTAAGGCTGGCCTGCCCTGTAATGATAATGCCTTCAATCTCGGCATAGCGCTCCCTTAACTCATAAAAAATGGTTAGTCCATCTTTATCAAGCAAATTAATATCCAGTATAGCCAGCCGGGGCACACTATCTAACTTAACCTCTTTGAAAGAAGCCCAGGAATCAAAAGTGAACACCTCAACTTTATCAAGCACAATGCTGTCTTTGATTTCTTGTTGGAGCTCAACTTCATCTTCAAAAAGCAGAATCGTATACTTCATTGATACATTGTTTTAGTGCCTGTTGATACCGACATATATTAGAGAATTAGACTATTCTTAACATCTCCGAATCTACTTTCAATAAACCCTTGTTAATTTTCAACAACGGGAAATGAAAGTGTTGTTTTAAAATACCGTCCTTCCTCTGCTTCCAGAGCTATACTTCCATTCATTTTGCGCATTAGGTTATTAATGATGAACAAGCCCAGGCCGGTACCTCCAACATCTTTTTTGGTTGTGTAGAAGGGTTTAAAAACATTCTCAAGTTCTTTCTGACTCGCACCCAATCCATTATCAATAAACACAACCGTAACGCGCTCCTCGTTCTTTTTAATGGTTACTTCAAGTTTTGGCTTAAACTGCTTATCAACAGTTTGTTTTTGCCGCAAAGACTGAATACTATTCGTAATAATGTTTACAAAAACCTGCTCCAACTCATTAGCTGTTCCTTTTATCGTGACATCAGCAACTTGATTAACCACCAGAATCATCCCAGCAACGTAGCAATAACTAACATCCTCCAAAGCGCAGTTAAGCACTGTTTTTACATCTACCATTTCATCTCTGCTGTCGGGGATGCATGAGAACTGCTTCATCTCGTCAATGATACCTCTCATGCGCTGAATTTGCCGTTGAATTTGCTCGGTCTTACTTCGCAAATACTCTTCTGTCACTTCATTTCTTTGCCAGCTTTCGAGCATATTATCTATTTTCAGACTTAAGTGTGTAAGGGGCTGATTGAGCTCATGAAAAATACCAGAAGCTATCTCTCCAAGCGACTCTAACCTGTTTTTTTTCAGCAACTCCAGTTCATACGACCTATTCAGCTCAAACTCTTCCTGCACTTGTCTGCACAGCTCCTGATTTTGATCTTCCAGGTTTTGCTGCACCTCAATAAACTGAGTTAAATCTTTGATACTGGCCATATACAAAGTCTCATCAGAGCCATTTACAGGGATCAAATTGAGCAGAAATGTTTGGTTGTTTTCGGCACCTTTATAATGACATAGAACCGCTCTTGAGTTAGCGTCCGTCTTGATCATTTTTCGATAATCAAAGCGCTCGGGAGACAAGATATTCGTTTTTATAATATCCTGAATAAAAAGTGGTTTAACAAACACTTTATCTTCAATAAAGTAATCAATAAAGGGCCGATTCAGCTGATTGATCTCACCACTTTTTTTCACTACTGCAATGGGGTATGGCAGTTTATCAATAGGAATTAAGTTGTTTGATTCAACGTTTTCGTCCATCAAACCTTTCAACTCAATGGTACCATCCCCATTTTTAGAAAAGCAGCAGTTAACTTCCAACACCTCATTATCAAAGCAAACTTGCAGGCTGCAATGAAAACGTGTATCAAAATCGTTCGTAAACCGGTAGAAATCTTTCAGAACCTGGTCCGGTAAAAGTTCAGCAACACTCTTATTGCCTTGAAGTAGACCCTTCGTAATAAAATCTCCATGATAACGAATAATATTACCTTGACTATCCAGTAAATAACAAAATACTTCCCGAAGGGAGGTGGCGCCTTTATTTATCTGTTCATTAAGATACATAGATTTGTTTCATCTGATCATGGACAAATAAATGTATGATGAAATAATCAATTTTGCTTGAAAAATTGATTTATGGCGAATTTAATAAGACTATCGCGAGATTTTTTTAGACTAAACCCCTGTTAATGAAATACTAACTAAATCCCAACTGCTCTACCCATTTTTGGATTCTAACATCGGTAAGGTCGGGCTCATTATCCTCATCGAGGGCCAGTCCAACCAATTCATCACCAATCAAAGCTTCAGACTCCGAAAAATCATAGCCATCTGCCGATGTTTGACCAATGATCTTCCAGCCTTTCTCATTAAGCAGGTGGTAGAGCTTACCCATCCCGTTGCAGAAGGTATCGGGATAGGTATGCTGGTCTCCCAGACCAAAAAGCGCAAAGGTAGTCTCCGACATATCTATCGACAGCAATAAATCAACAAACAACTCAAAATCATCCTGTAAATTCCCAAGCCCCCAGGTTGACGTTCCTAAAATTATTTTATCGTACTTACGTATATCGGCTACTGTAAGGTTATTAACAGGTAAGCAGTCAGCCCCTGGCAGTAGCTGATGTATTTTTTCTGCTACAAATTGAGTGTTGCCTAAAGATGAGCCATAAAAAATTGCTGTACGCATAAATGATGGTTTTGAGTTCTGCATTTAAACACAAATCAGAAAGAAAGGTTCTACTTTTTTCGAATAATAGAAATACCGTCTCTAAAAGGCAGAATAACTTTCTCTACCCGTTCGTCTTCCTGAACCATTTTATTAAAAGCCAATATCTCCTTTGTATAAGTATCATTCGGGTCCAAAGGCTGCGCCACTTTGCCATCCCACAGGACATTATCGGCCAGAATGTAGCCGCCCGGATTTAATTGATTCATCACCAATTGATAGTACTCCCGGTATTGACGCTTATCGCCGTCCATAAACACTAAATCGTAGGTTTTATTGAGGGTTGGAATAATATCAATCGCACTGCCAATATGCAGGTTGATTACATCACTAAGCCCTGCCTTCTCAATAAATGAGCTGATAAATTCCTCCTGCTCATCATTAATTTCAATTGTGTCGATTGTTGCACCTTTTTTGCGCAGGCCAAGCGCCATGCTAATTGCCGAATAGCCAGTAAAAGTACCAATCTCCAGAATGTTTTGCGGATTAATCATCAGGCAAAACATCTTAAGGATTTGTCCCTGCAAATGGCCGCTCAACATACGCGGTTGCAACATTTTGATATGCGTTTGGCGATTCAGATCGCTTAAAATTTCATTTTCACCATCAATATGGTTCAGTACATACTGTTCTAAATCAATAGATATATTGGTCATGCTTACTTGTAAATTAAATAGGATAAACGATTGGGGTTCAGAATATCGTTAGCCACTTCCTGCAGTTCTGCCGCTTTTATCGAATCAATTTTGTTGTAGATAACATCCAAATCATCAATCTGATCGTATAGTAAAAAGCTTTTACCCATTGATAACATGAGGTTTTCCCGGTTATCAGACGATATTGTGATCTGGCCTTTCAACTGCCGGGCAGCCTTATGCAATTGCAGCGTTCCCAATGATTTATCGCGCAACAACTTGAGCTCACGATCGATAATACCAAAGGAACGCATCAAGTTCTCCTCATCGGTGCCAAAATAAATATTAAACACTCCGGTACCATAATAAGGCGCATAACTCGACTCCACATTGTATGCGATTCCGTTTTTTTCCCTTAGCGCCATATTCAGGCGCGAATTCATACCTGGTCCGCCCAACAAATTGTTCAAAAGGTGGAGATGCAGCCGCCTGTCGTGTTTAAAATCATAAGCCACATTACCAATCATTACGTGACACTGGTGAGTATCACGTTCGATTGTCTGCGACTCAGGAATGTACTGTCCCACAACCGGCCGATCAAAAGTGCGGATGCTCTCTTCAACATCGCTAAAATACTTCTCGGCCCACTTCACCACTTTTTTAAATGACACGTTGCCTACCGAACAAAACACCATCTGATCGGTATTGTAGTTCGCCTTCATGAACTGGCGTATCATGGGCACGTCAAAAGTTTTCAGTTTCTGCTCTGTTCCCAGTATATTGCGTCCCATTGGGTCGCCTTTAAAGAGCATTTCTTCAAACTCATCGAAAATAAACTCAGCCGGACTATCCTTATAAGAGTTTATTTCATCAACAATAACCTCCTTTTCCTTTGCCAGTTCTTTTGGCGGAAAGGTAGAATTAAAGGTAATGTCATGAATCAATTCGATAGCTCGTTCATAATCCTGCTTCAGAAAAGACGCATAGATACAGGTTTCTTCCTTTGTGGTATAGGCATTCAATTCTCCACCCACATCATCGAGGCGACTCAGAACATGATACGCCCGTCGCTTCTTGGTTCCCTTAAAAATTACATGCTCAATAAAATGAGCCATCCCATGCTCACTATCTTTCTCATCGCGCGAGCCGGCATTAATAATGAGGCCACAATACCCTACAGGTGACTTATCCTGACGGTGAATAACGCGAATCCCATTTTGCAAAGTATATATTTGATGTTCCATCATTTTTTTTTGAGGGTGCAAAAATACTAAACATCAGGCAAATTCACACGATCGACAAAGAAAAGCAACACTAAAAATTGAAAAATGTTTTTGTGATATAAAATCTTTGCCTATATTTGCAACCGCAATTCGGAAGAGATGCAACGAAAAGTCCCGATACGCGGGGGTTTGACAAAGATTGGTGCCATAGCTCAGTTGGTAGAGCAACGGACTGAAAATCCGTGTGTCCCTGGTTCGATTCCAGGTGGCACCACCAGTCGTAAGGCTGATTTTAGGGTTTGTTAATAGCCTGTGGGGACAGGTTATTAATATAAAAGGGTAAAGGGTTATTGTTTATGTTATTTTTACGTTGTAAAAATAACTCGGTGCCATAGCTCAGTTGGTAGAGCAACGGACTGAAAATCCGTGTGTCCCTGGTTCGATTCCAGGTGGCACCACTCAAAAAGGGAAAGGTGAAAATCTTTCCCTTTTTTTGTATCCCATTCTCATTTTTAAAGTACTAATTCTTTAAGCCGAAAGAAGAATGAACGAATGCACAATGAAATAAAAAGTGTATTGCCAGTATCTGTGACATACCAACAATCGATTAAACTCAAAGTAAAGTCATATTAAACTCATACTAAACTCAAATTAAATTCGATTTTTAACAAGTTTAATATGACTGAAATATGTAACTATTCTGACTTAATATTGAGTTTGTATCATTTCTGCTATTAGGATGGTGCGCCCATGCTCTTAAGAAGATTGGCTATTAGACAACCTGAGTATCCTTTGAGGAATGCCAGAAAACGTTAACGCCTGGACCCAGATTTTATATCCGATCCGCTAAACCATCTACAAAAAAGGCCGATTTGATACCAAATCAGCCTCTCTACTGCCTTCAATCCTTTTTCTAATCTATTCTAATACCGTCGTTGGCCGTGTTGTATATAGCCGCCTCATCAAAAGACGTCATTTTATTTAGCATGGCAACCGAGCCTTTAATAACAGAATAGGCTACGGCCGAACCGGTTCCTTCTCCCAGGCGAAAACCCAAATCCAAAATAGGCTCCCCTTTCAAGTAGTCAACCATGTGCTTATGTCCCTGCTCTTGCGATTGATGCGAGAAAAAAGCATACTCAACCACCAAGGGCTCAATGGCGTGTGCAGCCAACAACGCCGAGGTGGTTATAAAGCCATCGGTAATAATAACCATCCTCCGAGCAGCTGCCTCAAGCATTCCCCCCGCGATAGTGGCGATTTCCAAGCCTCCAAATCGAGCTAGGTTTTCAATTGGGTCTTCTGAGATACCGTGTTTATCAATGGCCGCTCTTATTACGCGTGTTTTATTCTGAACCCCATCAGGTGTTAAGCCCGAACCCGGGCCAACGGCATTCTCCAGATCTAACCCTGTTAAAACGGATAACAACGCAGAGGCAGGCGAAGTATTTCCAATACCCATTTCTCCAAACCCCAACACATTCGTCCCTTCTTTGGCCAATTGAGCAACAATTTTCCGACCATTATTCAATGCATGCAAACACTCATCAGAGGTCATCGCCTGCTCTTTTAGAAAGTTGCGCGTTCCTTTCCTCACTTTGGCATCAATAAGTTTAGGATGAGGCTTAAAATCATAATCAACACCCGCATCCACTACCCGAAGATCAAAACCAAACTCCTGCGAAAACAAGCCGATTCCTCCGCCTCCGTCGAGAAAATTAAGACACTGCTGCCAGGTTATTTCAACAGGACAAGGGCTAACTCCTTCTTCACAAATATGATGGTCAGCAGCCACTGTTAGCATCACGGGTTTGCTCAATGCCGGAGACAAGGTCCCCTGAATCATTCCAATCTGTCGGGCCATTCGCTCCATTTGACCCAAGGAGCCAATTGGCTTTGCTTTCTGATCGATTTTGTATTGAAGTGCCTCACCCATTTCATGATGAATGGGCTGTATATTCAAATTATCCAGCTTTATCATAGTTATATTATTAAGTACCTGATTACAATCCCCAATAAAACACTGCAAAGACAAACCAAATGATTCACCCTTGCAGCAATATATACATCTTGCTGAGTTAACAGGCGGTCGTTTTCTCCTATAAACGGCTTATCAACTAACTGACCATGGTACACGTTGGGCCCACCAAAGCGCACATTAAGAATACCTGCTAAGGCCGCTTCCGGATAGCCTGCATTGGGGCTACTGTGCTTGCTTCCAAATTTCACAATAAAGCGCAAGGCCCGGATAGAAAAAACAACCATTGCCATTAGAAATGCTGTTATGCGGGCTGGCACATAGTTTGCCACATCGTCGATATAAGCGGCTACCCGACCATATAGTAAGTAGCGCTCGGATTTATACCCAATCATCGAATCCAAGGTGTTGATCATTTTATAAGCCATCATACCCGGAATACCCAATAAGGCATACCAAAATAGGGGAGCTACCACGCCATCACTCAGGTTTTCGGCCATGGTTTCGAGAGCAGCCTTTTTAATTTCCTGTTCGGTTAATTGAGAAGTATCTCTCCCCACGATTCGACTAACTTGCTTGCGTCCCGCAGCAACACCTCCAAACTCAAGCGCTTTAAAAACATCTATGCACTCTGTTATTAGGGTACGATTTGCCAGGCCATAAAAGAAAAAGATGGCAGTTAGTAGTGCATACAACCAAAGACTTGCCTGGAGTGACCACATCATTAAAAAATGAAACAACAGGAAGACCGTTACTATTAAAGATATACTGGAGAGCATCCCCTTCACTAACCGACTCTTACCTCGATTCATTCGTTTCTCAGTAAAAGAAATTGACTTCCCAAAATACACTATCGGATGTGGCAGTTTAACCGGATCACCCACTAACAAATCAAAAATATAGCCCACCAACACCGCTATTCCCGATAGCAAACCAACATTCTCCATCATTAAAAAATTGATTTAAAAGCTTGCACGAGCTGCGTATTTTTTTCGCGAGAGAGTGTGGCCAGGCGGATATGGTAATCACTCAATGTTCTGAAATTACTGGCATCGCGCACCAGAAGCCCATATTTTTCGATTAGCAACAGCTTTAATTCAGCTGCCAGCATTGGCGTTTTTACTAAAAAAAAGCCGGTAGCCGAAGAGCCGACCTCCAGCCCTGCAATGCCACTAAGCTCGGTTCTAAACTCTTTTGACAAACTCAGGTAGGTTAACAAGGCCATCTCATCAATTAAAGGCTTACTCAGGGCAAACGCTCCTGCTTTAAGCGCCAGGCTGTTCACCGACCATGGTGGTCGACAGGCACGAAGCTGAGAAATGAGGCTTTGATGACCAAGTACATACCCCAACCTTAGGCCAGGCACGCAGAAATTTTTAGTCATCGACTTTAGCACCAGCAAATTCTTATACTTACCAATCATTGGAATCATCGAAACATCTTCGATACAGAAATCTGCATAGGCTTCATCGATTACAAAAGTGGTTTGTGGATTATTTTTCACCAGGCCCTGCAACAGTTCTTTTCCAAAGATCTCTCCGCTAGGATTATTGGGGTTGCAAATCCAGAATAACCCTTGAGGTGTATTCATTCCTTCAGACAAAAAGCCAGCACCACAAAAACTAACTTGGTGCCCATAAACCTGACAAGCATGCTCGTACTCTGAGAAAGTGGGCGAAATTATCCGGCTATGGGATTTGGTGTGCGACTGAGCTATGTAAAAAATGGCATCGGCCGTACCATTGCATACTAACACCTGATCACTGGCAACATGATGATGATCGGCCAGAGCTGCGGTTAAAGACTCGCTTTGAAGTTCAGGATAATTAGCTATACAACCGAGCTCCTCTTTCAAATAATCGAGCAAGGCCGGGTCCGGCCCCTGATACCAGGTGTTGGTACTAAAATCTGCAAAAATATCATGATGAAATCGATAAGCATCGTTTCCATGGGCAAATTGCCCTGCTTTATTGAGCTGCAATACCGGCATTTTTATATATAGCTTTTATATTAAGGTGTTGACGCAGGTGATTCGCCAGGCGATCATATTCCTGTTCTTTAAATTCATGATATGAAAATGCGTTTCCAGCAGCAGAAGTAAAACTGGCCACAAGGCTGTCAATAACTACCTGATTATCGAGTATGCCGTGCATATAAGTCCCCCAACATTTATCATCCAGATAAATACCATCAGAATGGCCATCTTGAGTTTTAACCAGGGGCACAACCGCATTTCTGGCAGTGCTTTGCCCCATATGAATTTCATATCCCAGGCAAGGCAGCTTCTCATCTAAAAAAGTAAACTGCTGTTGAACGGTTTTCTTCTCGGCTGTAATCACGGTTTCCATCGGCAATAAGCCAATACCTTCAATGGAGGAAGTGTGGCCTTCTATATTCTCAGGATCCTTAATCTGTTCACCCATCATCTGGTAGCCACCACAAATGCCGATAATTGCTTTTCCATCATTACGCATTTGTCTCAACAGCTTGGGAATGCCTTTTTCTTTTATAAACTGTAAATCTTTGATGGTACTTTTCGAACCCGGCAAAATTACAATGTCCGCCTTTTCAATTTGCCCCGGATCGGATGAATAGTAGACATGCACGCGCTCATCAAACTGCAGGGCATTAAAATCGGTGAAGTTGGACATCTGTGGCAACCTCACTACTGCCACATTAACTTTTCCTTCAAGGGCTGTTTTATTGCGCGTTTCGAGCACTACGGAGTCTTCATCCTCTATGTAAATATCTTTCAGGTAAGGAACCACGCCAACAACCGGAATTCCTGTCAATTCTTCAATAATTTGCCGCCCTTCATCGAATAAACGCACATCGCCGCGAAACTTATTGATAATAATCCCTTTAATCAGCTTGCGTTCTGCTTCATCCAAAAGCATTACCGAACCATACACACTACCAAACACGCCACCTCGCTCTATATCGGCCACCAAATACACATCGGCACCGGTTCGCAAGGCCATACGCATGTTAACAATATCCCGTTTTTTAAGATTAAGCTCCGAAATTGAGCCAGCTCCTTCCATTACAACAGGCGTATAACGACTTGCCAGGCGCTCAAAAGCGGCGTAGGCCTCATCAAAAAGCCGGGCATTATCCTCTTTGCGAAAATATTCGTAAGCCGAGCGGTTACCTATCGGTTTCCCATTTAGTATCACCTGCGACATCATTTCACCACTGGGCTTTAGCAACACCGGGTTCATATCCACATGGCAGGGAATTCCACAAGCCTCGGCCTGAACAGCCTGGGCGCGACCTATTTCGAACCCTTCGTGAGTAGCATAGCTGTTTAATGACATATTTTGAGCCTTAAAAGGCGCCGGTGCGTAACCATCCTGTTTTAAAATACGACAAAAGCCAGCATTTAAGATACTTTTGCCTGCATCGGAACAGGTACCAACAAACATTATCGGCTTCAGCTGTTTCATAAGAGAGGGGTAAAAATTTGGCCAAAGATAGCAATTAATGAAAAGGAGGACTGCTATTGGTTCAGCTAATATTTGATTTTTGAACACCGTATGTCATTTGTCAAAATGGCAATAAGATGTATTTTTATGGCCATTCTAATCCCTCTTACTTGAAACTATGACTGAATCTAACCAGCCAGTTGAGCCCGAATTCATCACTTGTAAAAACTGTGATCACCAGTTTAATGGTAAATTTTGTTCCAACTGCGGACAATCGGTTAAAGAGCTGGAACGCCCCATCCGTTTTATGATTGCCGACTTTATGGGAACCATCATCACCTTCGACACACGATTGATGAAAACCCTGGTGACCATCCTCTTTAAACCCGGTCGTCTAACGCTTGATTTTTTAGAAGGTAAACGCGCACGCTACATGCCTCCGTTTCGCTTTTACCTGTTTATTAGCTTCGTAATGTTTTTGCTCATGTCTGTTGTAACCAATAACTCCATTAGCAGCAACTACCACCAGGCAAAAAACACTCTGGAAACGGGAGGGAAAGAACTAGCCGCTCTTGTTGACTCCGTTAACACCAGTAACGACTCAATATACGTGGCTACAAGGGCTAAACTAAAGGCAGAACTGGATAGCACTGAGCTGGATTCAACCGATATAGACCAACTGGATAAACTGGTAGACAATTTCAAAAACACCCTGGAGAATGACCAATCTAAGTATGCCAAAACCTCAAAAATGATCAAAGACTATCCGGAACTGTACATCAATAAACTGTATCAGTTTACCTCATGGTCCCTGTTTCTTTTTATGCCCATTTTTGCCTTTTTTTTATGGATTAGCTTTTTCAGAACCCGAAAACTCTACATTGGGCACCTGATTTTTTCCTTAAACATTCATTCTTTTATTTTTACGATAACAGTCATTGTAATTGCCGTCAACCTTATTTTTAAGAACCAGTCTGTGAGCTGGATAGGATACCTTTATCTTTTAGTACCGGCCTACCAGATTATTGGCGCGAAAAAGCTCTACCACCGAAAATGGCTCAACACCTTCTTTAAAATGACACTGGTTTGGATGATGTATAGCTTTGTTTGGCTGGTGGGACTCATTGCTCTGGTAGCACTTACCTTCTGGGGACTGGTCTAGGCAGAAAAACAGCACAATGATAAGTCCCGGTAAAACGATATGAAATGACTTTAAGCTATTTTTCTATCTTTGCACCACTTTAATTTTAAAATGGCGCGATGATTCAGATTGATGATAAGATAATTAGCACAGATATTTTTGAGAAGCGATTTGTTTGTAACCTTGATAAATGCAAGGGGGAGTGTTGTGTAGAAGGAGAATCTGGCGCACCACTTGAAGAGGAGGAAACAGCCATTCTTGAAGACATTTATCCGCTTATAAAGCCTTATCTCCTGCCAAAGGCCATTGAAGAAATTGAAAAACAAGGCAAGTGGATTGTTGATTCGGACGGCGATAAAGTCACCCCAATTATCAATGGCCGAGAATGCGTGTATACGTATTTTGATGATAAAGGCATTTGCAAGTGCGCCATTGATAAGGCCTATCAGGATGGGCTTATCGATTTTAAAAAGCCTGTTTCTTGCCACCTCTACCCTATCAGGGTAACCAAATACCCCGATTTTGAAGGCCTTAACTACCACACCTGGCCTATCTGCCATCCTGCTCGTGAGTTAGGGAGTCACCTGGGAGTTCCTGTGTATAAATTCCTTAAAGAACCCATCATCCGTAAATATGGTGAAGCTTTCTATGAGGAAATGGAAGATGTTGAGGAAACTCTTCGGAAACAAGGGATGCTGAAGTAGCCTGCTCACAAAACAACTACCGTTTTGTGTAACTCATCTGCTACTGCAGGGCAACCATCAGGCTAATCACTTGCGTTCATCAGCCAGATAATCTGCGTACGAATGAAGAAAACGGAACACCATTTCAATACCTGAGTAATACAGGAGCGCAAATGGTGCCTTCTTCATTGTAGGCATTTAAAACAGTCACCCGTATCAAAAACTCCTCCGTGCTTTTCGACTGTCTTTTAGGCAGTTTATATTTTGATTTATAGCTCACATCGTAAATAAAATCAGGATTATCGGGTTGAAATGCATCTTTAGGGTGATATTTATAGATCAGATACTTCAAGGGCTCACCCTTGTTGTCTCCCACATATTTCCACTTAATTCGTCGTTTGTTGGCTTTAAGTTTTGTTACTTCGCCATTAACGGCCTTCGCCTCACCTGATGCGCCTGAAGGCACAACAGACTTGGATTTATAAAAGTTTGTCATTAACGAATCTTGCAGCCCCAAAAGGTTGCGCTTTAGATGTTTATAACTAAAGAAAATACTTCCGGAGAGATTGGACGCATTTCGCACCACCTCCATTTGTTTTGGCAGTTGCCGCTGGTCCTGCCAATCGGGCTTATCACTTCCAATCTTATAAATTCCGTGCCCAATATAAACTGGCACATCGTAGTGGTTATTATTCCACCAGGAAGCTAATACATTGTAGTTGGCCAGTGGATGTGATGTCCCCCAATAAATTTGCGGAGCGATGTAGTCCACCCATTTATTTTCCATCCATGTGAGAACATCGGCATACAAGCCATCGTAATTGGATGTACCAGCTTTTGTATCAGACCCACGTGGATCATCACTGCGATTGCGCCACACACCAAAAGGACTGATTCCGAACTGCACCCAAGGCTTAGTCGACTCTATAGTGGCATGTATAGAACGGATTGTATTATTAACATTGGCCCGACGCCAATCATTGATTTGGTCAAACGCTCCCTTACCATAGCGCTGATAGTAGGTTGAATCAGGAAATTGCTGCCCTTGAATAGGATACGGGTAAAAATAGTCATCCATGTGCAGACCATCAATGTCATAATTGAGCAACAGCTCTTTAACAACCCGGTTAATGTGGATATTGGCCTTAGGATGCCCGGGGTTGTAATACAGCTTGTTACCGTATTCAACAAACATCTCGGGTGTTGTATGATAAGGATGCTCCTGTGGCAAGTCATCTGTCAGGTTCATAGACGCCCGATATGGATTAATCCAGGCATGCAACTCAATCCCTTGCCGATGGGCCTGTTTCACCCAGTATTCCAGAGGATCGTAGCGGGGGTTTTTGCCTGCCTGTCCGGTTAATACCTTTGACCAAGGCTCCAAAACGGAGGAATAAAGAACGTCTGAAGCCGGCCTTACCTGAAGAAAAATTGCATTAAGTCCCAACTGCTTGCAATGCATTATTATTTCATTGGCTTCCCGTTTTTGTTGTTTAACAGATAGTCCCGGTTGACTTGGCCAGTCAATGTTAGCCACAGTGGCGACCCAAACACCTCTCATTTCATGCTTTGGCGCATTGGATTGCCCATGCACGTGGCCAATGGAGCAGAAAAAAAACAGGATTAAAAAAAAGCAACAGCTTCTGAAACAATTCATAGTAGCACTTAACAAGGTTGTTTAATACGGTTTTCAAAAATAACAAAGCCACATGAAGAACAAACTAATAAAAGCATAAACCGTTATAATCAATTAACCGTTTTTCAGGCGCTTAAATTGTTCGTATCTTTATGGGCCAAATATAAAAGAAAACTTTACCTCATGGGGCATCTTAATTTAGGGGGAGTGGCTAATTCAATACAAAAGAAAGTTGTAATTGCATTTGCCATTATAATACTAATAATGTCTGTAGTTTCCTTTCTCAGTATTAAGGGTATAAGGCGCCTTTCATTTGTTGTGGACAGCACAGAGCAAGTTAATCAACTACAAAATAATATCTTTCACCTTCGCTTAAATGAGAAGCGGGCCATCATTTCGGGCGACACAGCACTGATAAGAAATGTTGATTCATTAACCTATAACATCAGCACGCTTTTACAGAACATCAATCAGTCCGAAGCCAACCCGCAAACCAAGCAGATACTTAATCCCATGCTGGATTTAATAACTGCCTTCAATAAAGATTTTAAGCTATATGCGTCGCTTCACAGCTACCGGATCAAATTGACTGGAAAAACAGACAGCGTTTATAATGCCATTAAACAAGAAGAGCCTCAACGGCAAAAACTTATCGAAAACTGGGCTAAAAAAGTTAGAAAGCCAAAAAACAACACATTAGAACATTACAACCAGGCGCAGGCCCTGCTTGTGGCCATTCGCAATATGGAGAGCCGTATTGAGAATGATAATTTTGGGGTGGTTAAACGCGACTCCCTGGAAGTATGGTTCGACAGCATCCTGAATCAAACATTTATTATTGAGAACCACGTCAATAATATTGAGGCCAGAAGTGTCATGAGAGAATTCAGAGCTGACCTGCGCCATTACGAGCAAGGCATTATGCGAACACTTGATTTGATGAACAACATCAAAAATGTTCAACTCTCCCTGCAAAACAACGCCTTGACTCTGCTGCAAAATGCTGAAAAAGCAGCTGCCAGCCAATCGCAAATGCTCAGCAAATGGGGAGAATTAAGCCTCCGTTTTTTAGTGGTTTTAGTAGCTGTTGCAATCATTTCCGGCCTCTTGGTCATGCGCTTCTTTATTTTTACGATAACCTCCGATGAACGAAAAAGGCGCCAAACCGAAACAGCCATTGAAGATAACAGACGTTTGCTGGAAGACATCATCAACAACTCCAAAGCCTTAATTTATGTGAAGGATCTCGAAGGCCGCTACTCACTGGTCAACCAAAACTGGTGCGACGAGGTAGGCTTAAAAGAGGAAGAGGTAATCGGGAAAAAAGCCGAATCGCTGTTCCATAGAGAGCCTGTAGAGCAGTGGCGCGAAGTTGACCTACAAGTTACTAACAGCGGAGTACCGGTACATTACGAAGAGGAAATAGAGCTCAGAACAGGTAAACGCTATTTCTTATCGAATAAATTCCCCATTAGAAACAAACGCGGAGAAGTACAGGCCATCTGTGGGATATCGACCGATATTACGGAGCTGAACAAAGCCTTGCGGGATTTGGAAAAAAGTCGCGAAAACTATCGAAACATCGTGACCAATGTTCCGGGAATTGTATACACCGGGTTAGTTGACGATAGCCGAACCATGCTGTTTTTGAGCAGCGGATTCAGCAAAGTAACTGGCTTCGAACCAGAAAATTTCTTAGATGGTGTTCAATCATTTACCAACTTAATTTTTGAAAACGATCGCGAACGTGTATTGGACACCATCAAGCAGGCTGTTACAAAAAACCGCTCGTATGAAGTTGAATACCGCATTACCGATGTGCGGGGAGAAATGCGCTGGCTGCACGAGAAAGGCATGTCGGTTAAGCAGCGGGAAGGGGGTCATTATCTGCAGGGAGTAATGATTGATGTAACCGCCACCAAGGAAGCCATCTCTGAGGTGATGTTGCGCGACCGTTTTCTGGAAGGGGTTGCCGAAGCTGTTAAAGAACTCATCGCCAACCAGGATTCGGCAGAAGCCATTCGCAAATCACTGCGGATAGTTGCGCAAAGCGCCATGGTCGATCACTCATTTATTTTTAAAAACGAGGTCATCAATGATAATCAGCCAACAGCATCGCACTTCTATGAGTGGCAAAAAGATGAGATACAGCCAATTGAAAGAAACAACCTGAACGAGATAAAATACAGCCAAATTGGCTCTCGCTGGTTCCACTCTCTATCCGATAAAAAAGACATCAGTGGGTTTAAAGATGATTTTATTGAAGAAGAGCAATTCCTGTTTAATGAAATGGGCCTTGAAAGCCTGCTGGTAGTGCCTGTATTTGCCCGCAACACCTTCTGGGGATTTATTGGTTTTGGTAACACCGATAAGGGCATGCCATGGGTCGAATCCCACAGAGCTATTTTCAGAGCTTACACCGTAACGCTTGGGATTGCTATTGCTAAAGAAAAAGATGCCGCCCTGCTTAAAGAAGCTAAAGATGCCGCTGAAGCTGCGACTAAAGCCAAAAGTGATTTTCTGGCAAGAATGAGCCACGAGATAAGAACTCCTATGAACGCCATTGTAGGATGGACACACCTGGCAATTGAAAAAGAAGTTAACCCCGGCCAAACCGACTATCTTAAAAAAATACAGGGAAGCTCTAAATCGCTCCTCGGCATTATTAACGACATACTGGACTTCTCTAAAATTGAAGCAGGCAAGCTATCAATAGAAAACATTGGTTACGATTTAGAACAGGTATTTGACGACCTGAGCAACATGGTAGCCTATAAAGCACATGAAAAAGGGCTTGACTTTATTTATGCGCTGCATGCCGATGTTCCGCTTAACCTGATTGGCGATCCCCTGCGCCTTTCTCAAATACTGGTTAACCTGGTTAACAATGCGATTAAGTTTACTAATAGCGGTGAGATTATCACCAGTGTTCTGGTACTACAGGAAGATGATAACGAAGTAGAACTACTTTTTGAGGTAAAAGACTCTGGCATAGGCATTAAAGAGGAATTGCAGGAATACCTGTTTGACTCCTTCTCTCAGGCTGATGTTTCCACCACACGTAAATATGGCGGTACTGGACTGGGCCTCGCCATATGCAAGCGTCTGTCGGGACTAATGGGTGGCCGCATATGGGTTGAAAGCACCTATGGAGAAGGCAGCTCCTTCTTCTTTACCGTAAAAGCCGGTAAGCAGGCTGCTCAAAAACGCGACCTCCTTATTCCTCCTGCCGACCTCGAAAACAAGCACGTCCTTTTACTTGATAACCAACCAGTCACCTCATCCATCACCAAGGATATGCTGGAGCTGTTAAAATTTAAGGTGACCTTGCTCCGACGCTGTGACGCTGCAGTAATAAAGCTGGTGGAAAGTCATCAGGACGACTCAATAGACCTGATTATTGCAGATTGGAATATACCCGGGGATAAGTTTAAGCATGCCATTCAGGATTTGTACATCAACAATACCAAACAAATTCCGATTCTCGTGCTCATCAACGCCTTTGGGCAGGATAATGACCTCCAGTCGTTCATCAACAATAAAGACGTGGGCTCAATTATTAAGCCGGTTAATTTCTCCACCCTCCATGATGCGTGCCTGGAAGCATTTGGCAAAGAAAAAACCAAATCTGCCTGGCGTAAAAAAGAACCTGGGCTCTACCTCAATGAATTACGAAAACAGCAGGATGTGAAAGTTCTGCTGGTGGAGGATAATGAAACCAATAAGCAAATTGGGATTGAGCTGCTTGAACTGGCAGGCGTTCAGGTAGATGTTGTATCGAACGGCAAAGAAGCCATTGCTGCCGTTAAAGATAGTGGCCCCAACTACTTCGACCTGGTTTTAATGGATATTCAAATGCCAATAATGGACGGGTTTGACTCAACCAAAGGCATATTAGCCATGGAGGAACACGCCAGTTTGCCAATTATAGCCATGACAGCCGATGCTATTGGAGGAATCAAAAAGAAATACCTCAATGCTGGCATGGTAGATATGATTGCCAAACCAATCGATCCAGAACAGGTCTATAAAAAAATTCTTAAATGGGTTGAAAGACGAAGAGGGAGTGCTCAGCGAAAGCGAAAACCCATTACAATTGTAGAAAAGCCAGTGATTGAACTGCCGGTCTCAGCCAATAACCTTCCTGAAATTAAAGGAATTAATGTGAATGATGGCGTTAAGCGCTTCGCCAACAGGTGGGACTTTTTTAAACGACTGCTGCAACGCTTTTACTTCGACCACATTAATTTTATTGCTGAGTTCAACAATGTGCGGGAAGCAGATAGAGAAGTAGCAGAACGAATGCTGCACTCCTTTAAGGGCATTGCCGGCACCATCTCAGCTTCTCAACTCTACAAACTGGCCATTCAGGCTGAGCTGGATTTTAAACATGAAGCACCGGAGTTCAATGAACATTTTAAGGAATTATCGGTAGAATTAGAAACTATTTTACATGAATTAAGTACAAATAAAGCAGTTGATATTGAGGGATTTGATAAAACTAGATAAGCTATATGGTAAAAAACTTTAATTGGATACTAACAGGACTGCTGCTATTAGCGCTATCTGCGTGTCAAAAAGATGAACCCATCAGCAACCCGCTTATTGCTTATCACTTCAACAATACTCTAAAAAATGATGGAATGGTTAAAACAGCGATCTACGGACCACAAGCTGTTTCCTACGCCTATACCAAAAATGACACCTCACTGGATTTGTCAATTAATGCCACTACGCGTCAGCCACTGTCCATAAAACTCAAGAACAACTCACTCCTAAGCGATTACCAAGGCTATACCATTGCTTTCTGGGTAAAGAAATACCCTTCCGACCCAGAGAGTTACACCATTATCTCGCACACGAGTACCGACTCGGTTGGCACCCAAGGGTGGCAAATTAAAACACCAGCCAATGGAGCTTGGCAGTGGTGGTTGTCCGATAGCAATTCCACCTGGGACTATGCACCCACCCAAAAACAAACGATTAATGATGGCAACTGGCATTTGCTGGCTTTTTCCTACGACCTCAACCACGAGGAGGCTCGCCTTTATTACGATGGGAAAAATGTTGCTGTTCTATCACTGCAAAACAACCAGTTAAATATTCAAAGTCCGTTAATCCACCTGGGAGTTAGTAGCAATAATCAGCAGGCCAAAGATTTGTTTAACGGAGAACTGGACGACTTAATGGTTTGGTCAAGGGTTATTACCGCCAACGAAATAGAAGCTTTATATCGAAAAAGAGAACAAAAGTGCCTGAGCGCTCCAAAAGCAGGGGAGCAATTCAAGGTGATGACCTGGAATATTTGGGATGGCGGTAAGCAAGATGGCCGTTTTGTTGGCTTGCAGCGCATTACGAATGTAATTTCTCAGGAAGATCCTGACATTGTCTTACTGCAGCAAAGCGGTGGCAAAGCAGCTTTTATTGCTGACGCTTTGAACTACACACTCTATCAGAGAAACACAAACTTATGCGTATTGAGCAGGTACCCTATCATCAATACTTCTAACATTTTTCAGCCTGAAACCATCGGTTGCATCGAGATCGGTTTAGCTACTGACCAATCGCTTATTGTGTGTCCGATACAACTGTCGGCAACACCCGATTTATCGGCCTACATCCAGTCCGGAACAGCTGAAACCGATTCCATACTTGCGTGGGAATCAATGACCAGAGGAAAAGAAGCTCAATTTATTTTGAGCGAATTAAAACACCACATTGATAAAGCTAATGAAAAGCCAATAATTGTTGCCGGCGACTTTAATAGTGGCTCGCACCTCGATTGGACTAGCAAAAACGCCCGACACAACTATGGGCTCGCTATCCAGTACCCAACAAGTCTCCTCTTTGAAAGGAATGAGCTAACAGACACCTACCGAAGTATTCATCCTGATGAAACCCAACATTTCGGATATACCATCTCTCCCCGCTTCGACAGCATAATGAAAAACCGTACCAACTTCATCTACTATAAGGGCGAACGCTTGTCGCCGCAAATGAGCTACCTGATTGATGAGCATGCAAATGGGTTCCCCTCTGATCATGCAGCTTTAGTAACAGTTTTTGGTTGGCTACAATAATCTCCAGCAAAGCTATTTACACCCAGAAGCAAAAAAAGTTGTAAATTGAATAAGGGAAAAACCTGACAAACATGTCCTTTAATAAACTAGTTGCAGATGACCGGTCAATTGGATTCAAATACACAGGACAAAGTGCTTTTGAAAAGAATCAAAGCAGGTGATGAGCATGCTTTTGAATTAGTTTTCAAAAACTACTATCCGCATCTAGTACTATTGGCGCAGAAGTACCTGGGAGATCAGGATTTATCTGAAAGTATTGTTCAGAGTGTATTTGTAAAAATGTGGGAAAAACGCTCTGTTATGGACATCCAATCGTTGAGAGGTTTTTTGGTTGTAGCTGTGCGCAACCGCTGTACCAACGAACTAAAGCACCAAAAGGTAGTGCGCGAATACGAAAAAGCTCATATTGAAACCATTGAGCCCGTGCGGATGTCATTTAACGAAAATGTATATCTGCAAAAAATAAACAGCGTAATTGACGAACTGCCCGAGCAACGCAGGCGCATATTTAAAATGAGTCGCATGGACGGTTTAAAATACAAAGAGATAGCTGAGAAGCTCAATATTTCGCCTAAAACAGTTGAAGTACAAATGGGTAAAGCACTTAAGTACCTGAGAGAACAGCTGCATCCATTAAAAAAGCAATTGTTGGCATCCCTGATAATAATGATAATGCTTTAATTGTGAGAATGATGAAGAAAGAAAATGAACATATAAGCTGGAGCCTGTTGGCTAAAGATGTTTCGGGAGAGCTAAGCACAAAAGAGCATGAGCTTCTTCAAAAAGAGCTGGCCAACAACCCGGATATTGAAAAGCAGGTTAAAAAGCTATGGGGAGATACCCATTATGCCCAGGCACTTAAAAGTATTGATACTGATAAAGCATGGAGTAAGGTAAAATTACAAGTGCACGCTTCGAAAAAATCAATCGTATTTAAGAAATATGCCAGCATTGCTGCAACTGTGGCTATCATCCTGACATCGATTACACTCTTCAACATCTTTATCCAGCAAAGAGAGAACATTGTAACAACGGCTGAAACGGTAGAACAAATTCACTTGTCCGATGGCACATCTGTTGACCTTAATTTTGGCAGTACCCTCTCCTTTCCAGCTAAATTTAAAGGAAAAACCAGAGTGGTTAAACTCACTGGAGAAGCCTTTTTTGACGTACAAAGAGATGAAACTACGCCGTTTATCATAGAAACAGAACAGCTTACAATAAAGGTACTGGGAACCTCTTTTAATGTTAAAGCCTATAAAGGAGGTGCCATTACCGAAGTGGTTGTTAGCAGCGGCAAAGTGAAAGTCAACTCCAAACTAGGTGAAGATAACGTCATCCTCGAAGCCGGCGATGCAGTGAATTATTCCACTCTTTCGAACACCTTAAAAACACGGAAAATTACCACAGGCAACTACAAAGCCTGGAAAACAAAAGAGTTAGAATTCAATAACACAGCACTAAGTGATGTAATACGTTCAATTGAGGCTACCTATCACATTAACATTGAGATAAGTGCAAATGTTGAAACAAAAGATAAGGTATTAAATGCCACCTTCAGTCAGTACTCGCTGGATCATGTTTTAGAATCCGTATGCACATCATTTAATCTGCAATACAAAAAGCAAGGTGGTGTATACCTGATAGAAAACACCCAATAACCCAAACTCGATAAAGGATAAAAGCTGTTTTCCAGTGAAGGTTTGTTAAAATAAATCTATACATTGTAATGTAGTAACACAGACAATAACCCCAAAAAAACTTCACCAATGAATAAGCAAATTTTAAGTAAATACGGACTTACACTTTGCTTTATTTATTTACTATCCAACACCTACGGGCAAATTACATCCATCACACAAGAGCGCATTACTATCGAAGCCCTGTTCGATACATTAACCAATAAAACCGCAATAGATATTGCATACGACGTTAATGCGGTGCCACACGATAGTGTGGTGAAGGTGAACTACCATAATAAACATGCCCTGTTAATAGTGCAAGATGTATTACAGCTAAATGCTGTTGATATAAAATACCTGGATGGACAAATTATTATCAGCAAAAAGATACCTGAAGCGGGGCCATCGCGAAACATAGTTATCAGAGGAACTGTTTACGACCAAACAAATAAAAAAAACCTGCCTTTGGTTAATATTGCAGTGATCAATAAGCCGCTTGGCTCAATTACCAATTCAGAAGGGCAGTTTGAAATCAAGTTGCCCCGCCCTTACTCTGGCGAACAATTAGCCTTTTCATTTTTGGGCTATAGCACTAACTTCATCACTGTTCCACCAGCCGATACAATTATTAACATCCCCCTTTCACCTACCACAGTGCAGCTGAGCGAAGTGGAAATAACCTATAAAAACCCACAACACATAATTGACCTGCTCATTCGCAACCACAATAGCAATTACTTTGAGCAACAAGCCTTACTTGAAGGCTTTTTCCGTGAAACAATTCGCCAGGATGAAGTTTACGTGCAGGTATCGGAAGCAATCATCAATATCATAAAACCTGGCTATAGAAATCCGGCCAGCCTTGAGCGCGTGCGTTTTATAAAAGGGCGCAAAAAAAACGACCTGCGTTCCATGGATTTTATCGATTTCAAACTAGAAGGAGGCCCCTTTCAGTTTTCGCGAATCGACATCGCTCGCTATCAGGACTTTTACCAGGCAGACAGGTCACTCTATAAATACACCTACGATGGCATTGATATATTAAATGATGAAATTGTGTACAAAGTAAAATTTAAACCCATCCATGACAATGGCGACTTACTTTACAATGGCACTCTGTATATCCACTCTCAAAACTTTGCCCTTGTCAGGAGCGAATTTAAACTCACTAACAAAGCTTTGAAATCAAGTGGCAAAACGCTTATTAGAAAAGCCTCCAAAAAAATTAAGGTCAAACCTTTGGATGCTGTTTACTATATCGACTACCGGCTATTCAACAATAAATGGATCCTTAACCGTGTTAAAGGTGAGATTGTTTTGCGCATCAACGATAAAAACCAGAAAATCAACTCCCTGTTCACTGCTACCAGCGAACTGCTAATCAGTCACTGCGAAATCAACGAAAAGTACAAGCTAAAGCCATCCGAAACATATAAATCCAGATACATTCTGGCAGATCAAATAAAAGAAACAGACGAGGAATTTTGGAAAGACTACAACATCATCCGACCCGACGATGAACTTGAAAAAGTTTTTAAAAAAACAAAGGTTGTTTCCAAATAAGTTGATGGGACGATAAAATGAGTGGTTTTATAGTCTTGTTTGGAAACAACCTCATGGGATTGGTCATTGAAAAATTTCAGGCACAATGCTTCTGTAAATAATCAATCGTTGATTTAACAGAGGTCAATTGCGGTATCTCATCGTTTTGAATAGCCAAATCGAAACGTGTTTCCAGGTAAAATAAGAAACAATTCATATCTAAATCATCAACAAAAAGTTCATCACGTAGCGAGGCTTCTTCACTAATTCGGTTCTTTGGCACACCAGTTTTTCTTAAAACTTTGTACAAATTACGCCTTATCGCTTTAGCATTCATATCAATTTCATTTTTGTTTACACTAGTTAGACAAACATACCAGCCTGTGGACGTACATTTTTTTTGAATTTTTCCGAAAAAAATTCCATTCCATCAATAACATTACCATTAATCACTGAATAACAACACCTTACAATAGTAAGATTTTCTAATTTTTTCTCCCTAAATTTGTGATCAATACCATTACAGATAAACTACACTTGTGAAAAAGCTATTTCTATCCGCATTCATCATCGCTTCAATTACCATTCATGGTATTGCTCAAGTAGACTCGCTTGGTAATAAAATCCTAAATAATTTAGATTCGCTTCGGTTTGCAGAAATAAATAAACGCAGCTTTAAGCTCATGCCTTATTTAGCTCCCAGCTATACACCCGAAACCCAATTTTTGTTATCTGGCGGTGGCCTTATCACTTTTAAAACTTACAAAGACAAACTTCTGAATTTATCCTCAATCCCTTTCTCTGTTGGCTATAGCTCCAACGGCTCGTTCACTGTGCGTGCCGTTAATGTTATTTACTGGAAAGACGACAATATCCGTTCCATCGGAGAGTTTCAGTTAAGAGACATGCCAGACAATTACTGGGGTGTTGGCTACGACAGGGCTAACGAGTTATCAACACCAGATTCAACAACCGCCTATTCTCGCAATCATTGGCGCTTCTATCAAAGACTTCTATTTAGAACCAATGGTAAAATGTTTATTGGGGCTGTGGTTGACATAAATCAAACACAGGCCTCCAATGTCAGCGACTTTATGGCCAGTGATGCGAATATTATTGCCGATGGAACAGATATTTTTAACACCGGCATAGGGATTGAAGTAAGCTATGATACCCGCGACTTTGTTCAAAATGCCTACAAAGGCCTATTCATAAGTGGTATTTTTACCAGTTTTGCAACATTTTTGGGAGGCAATACCAATTACAACATTGTGGATTTGGACTACAGGCAATATCAAACAATTCGAAGAGAAAGAAGAACATTGGCCTGGCAAATAAAAGGGCGCTTTACATTAGAAGGCAAGCCCCCCTGGACGGATAAAGCCATGCTCGGAGGAGTTGATAATATGCGCGGCTACACAATTGGACGATTTAGGGACGACAATATGCTGTTTGGGACTCTCGAATATCGCCACATGTTTATGCGAAAAAAACTTAATAAAAAAAATAACTACAACAGCCGGTTTGGTTATGTAACCTGGCTGGGAGCAGGGGCCGTTGCTCCCTCTGTCGATTTACTTAAAAACTGGCTGCCAAACGCAGGAGTTGGACTCAGAGCTGAAATTCAACCCAGAATGAATATTCGGGTAGACTATGGCTGGGCAAAAGGAGAAAGTGGCATCTACATTACCTTTGCAGAAGTTTTTTAAGCCATTAACAACTCTATATCAATCATCAACAACACCTCTTCATAAAACATTTACCTTTTAACAAATATCGGTTTTGGCATGAGTCATTCTGTTTTATCTTTGTCTTATAAAAAAATATTGCCATGCAAAACTTATTTGAGTGTAAGGTCAAATACGAAAAAATTGACGAACAATCCGGAAAAGAAAAAAAAGTTAGTGAAACCTATTTAATAGATGCTGTTTCATTTACCGAGGCCGAATCCAGAATATACAAAGAAATGGAATCGATGATACGTGGCGAGTTTATGGTCACAAATATCCGCAAAGCCAATTATACCGAGATTTTTGAAAACGAAGATGGTGACATCTGGTATAAAAGTAAGATTTCATTCGCATCGGTTGATGAAAAATCGGGAAAAGAAAAAAAAGTAAGCAATCAGATATTAGTGCTGGCCAGCAATGTAAAAGACGCTTACGATAAAATACACCAAGGCATGGGAGGCCTCACGGTTGACTTCGACATCAATGCCATTGCAGAGAGCCCCATACTTGATTTCTTTCCTTATTTTAAGGGAGATGAGCTCAATGAGGACATCCCTTCGCACCTAAAGCCAATTGAATCAACCAATACCCAAGAAGAACTACCTGCTACCGACATTGAACCGGAAGTGGAGTAATCGCTCATGGCCTCAGCAGCACTAAAGTTTCTGAGGCCATTATTGTAATACCCCCTTGATTTTATTATCGAGCTGTTGCTGATCGCTCACAAAAGCATATAATCCGGCCTTGTTTAGTAAGGTGTCTATGCCTAGCTGATAATTTTCAATTTTTCCAGCCCACTTCATATGTAATGGAATTTTCCCGTCACTTTTAAGGTGGTTTAACTCATTCTCGTTCCAGTCTGGAAAAATATCATGGCAACCATACTCATGAAACTGCTCAACCAACTCACTCACAGAAATAGGCACCTTGTTTGACAAACGCATTGCAACGTCCTTTTCTTGCTTACTTGCCTGCCACAAGTGCTTCAGATTAAATTGCCTGGCGACATTTTCATCCACCCAATGAGTATTATGCACGATACCTGAACCTGATGGCATTGCCCCGTCGGCTTGAGCTCCTTCAACCACTTTTAAGGGAATGGTCAGCACATCTGTTCCTGCCAGTTTTATTAGCTGCTGCGGCTCTCTGATACTTGCGGCAATCAACTTGGTATTGGCATAGCCCCGTTCATTTACTTTCCGTAAACACTTTTGAGTTTCTGCGGTCACCTTCTCCCCAATATCCATGTCTCCACCTAAATTATTTGTTCTAAAGTAGGCGCTTATCCGACCAACAAAAACATTACAATAAGCTGGCTTAGCAACCAAACTGGCAATCACATTCTGCCGTACACTAAAGCCAAGGGTTAAATTAACTGGTATACCAGCTTCATGTAATTGACGGGCCCCAATCAGTCCTGCAGCTGTAAAGGGCACCTTAATAATAAAGTGTTGTTTACATAGTTCAAATAAGCGCTTGCCAGCTTGAAATGTTTCTTCTGCATCATCCGCATAATCGGTATGCAGCTCAACACTAACATTACAGTTAAAGAGCTTGGCCAGCCGTAAACCGTGTATTGCATTGATACAAAATGCTATCTCCTTAACAGTCTGCTGCTCATCACTGCTCTTAAGCTGGTCTGATAAAAGGGCAAACAGCTTATCATAGCTTCCTTTCTGCACCTCTGCATTGAGCAAGGTATTATTAGTTGTTAGAGCCGAAAATTCATTGGTCCATAACTCTCTTACACTTTCAATATCGCCGGTATCCATCCAGATATGACTTCCTGAGGATAAAAAGTGTGCCCAGTAACTGGAAGACACGGTTGCATGCGGGTGGCGATCAAAATTAGCAGCAAGGTCGTAAAGGAGTTGATTAGGAATTAGTTGTTTCATGATGTGGAGGATTGATTACTCTAAAATTAAGGCATAAATTTCTGTATTTCAAGGCTGATAATCACCCAAAACAATAAACATCAGTTATTTCCATAATAAAGTTATTGAGGATCTAATGATGCCAAGCTTTCACTACATTTGCACTTATAAACAGATAACGGTATGATGGAATCAATTAAAGAAATATATAAAATTGGCAGTGGCCCATCAAGCAGCCACACCATGGGCCCCAAAAAAGCGGCTGAAATGTTTATTAAACGCCAGCCTGAGGCAGCCAAATATAAAGTAACTCTATACGGAAGCCTCGCTGCAACAGGGAAAGGGCACCTCACTGACTACGCGATTGAGCAGGTTTTTAAAAAGAAGAATTTCCCGCTCTCGGTTGAATGGAAACCCAATGAATTTTTACCCCGCCACTCCAATGCCTTAACTTTTTATGCCTATGATGGAGAAGATAAAGAAATAGACAGATGGACTGCCTACAGTGTTGGGGGCGGCACTGTTGTGGATGACTTCACCAAAGAGGAAACCGTTTCTATTTACGAACTAACTACACTCGAAGATATTCTAAAATGGTGCGAAGTTAACGGCAAACAGTTATGGGAATACGTTGAAGAAGTTGAGGGCCCAGAAATATGGAAATACCTGGGAAAAGTATGGAAAACAATGAAAGCATCGGTTAGCAAAGGCCTCGATGAAGAAGGTGTACTACCAGGCTCTCTTAAGCTGGCGCGTAAAGCCGCATCCTATTATACCAAAGCCAAAAACTTTAGCGGTAAAATGGAACGACGCTCCATGATCTTTGCTTACGCGCTGGCTGTATCAGAACAAAATGCCTCAGGGGGTACCATTGTAACTGCACCAACCTGTGGCGCAAGCGGCGTATTACCTGCTGTATTAAAGTTTGTGGAAACTTACTATGGGGCCTCGGATAAAAAAATATTGCGGGCATTGGCAACTGCAGGATTAATAGGTAACCTTGTTAAATACAATGCTTCCATTTCAGGAGCCGAAGTGGGCTGTCAGGGAGAGGTAGGAACAGCTTGTGCAATGGCTTCTGCTGCAGCTACACAGCTTTTTGGTGGCACTATTTACCAGGTTGAATACTCAGCTGAAATGGGCCTTGAACACCACTTAGGACTCACCTGCGATCCAATTGCCGGCCTGGTTCAAATACCTTGCATTGAGCGCAATGCCTTTGCTGCCGCCCGGGCTTTAAATCATAACACCTACGTTCTGCTGTCCGATGGTCGCCACCGAATAACCTTTGATGAAGTGGTGAAAGCCATGAAACAAACCGGACATGACTTACCAAACATCTACAAAGAAACATCAACAGGTGGCCTTGCCATTTTTCACCAGGCAAGAGACATCATGAAGAACTCATAATAAGTTAATAACCAGAGAGGTCTCTAAACAGGCCTCTCTTTTTTTTATAATTCCATAATATAGTTTTGTTTGCGCTCACAATTATGTTTATATTTAATTAACTGAACCAACATAACACAATTATGGAAATCCTATCCAACGCAGCTGTCATCTGGTTTATAGCCGGTGCTGCCCTGCTCCTGCTCGAATTCATAATTCCGGGAGTTTTTATCTTATTTTTTGGCATTGGAGCCTGGGTAACAGCCTTATGCATATACCTTTTTGACCCGTCACTGCCCGTCCAGTTTATTATTTTTGCATTAACATCGGTCATATCGCTCCTATTATTGCGCAATTTTCTACTCAAGAAGATCTATAACATGCCCGATCTGGTTGATGACCCCGATGAAGAGTTTATTGGTGGTATTGGTCAATGCGTCGTCAATATCCGTCACGATTCGGATGGCAAGGTAGAATTTAAGGGGACTACATGGAATGCCTCCTCAACCACTGCCATTAACGCCGGGGCTAAAGTAAAAATAATCAGAAAAGTAGGCCTCATACTTAAAGTTGAGCCAATCTAATAATCGTATACTAACCCTTTACTTAAAAACTCATGGATGCACCTAGTATTATCCTGATTGCAATAATTGCAGTTATTATTATTGTTCTTTTATCCTGTATTAAAATAGTACCTCAACGCTCGGCATATATAATTGAGAGGCTGGGGAAATACAATGGGACCCTAACTGCAGGTTTTCACTTCCTTATGCCATTTTTTGATAAAGTTGCCTATAAGCATACACTCAAAGAAGCAGCTATTGATGTTGCTTCACAATCGTGCATCACCAAAGACAACATTGCCGTGGAAGTAGATGGCGTTTTATACCTTCAGGTAATAGACCCTAAAAAAGCCTCCTACGGCATTGATAATTATATTTTTGCTGCTATTCAGATAGCCCAAACAACCATGCGCAGTGTTATTGGCCGTTTAGATTTGGACAAAACATTTGAAGAAAGAGAAACCATCAATACCAGCATTGTGGAGGCTGTTGATAAAGCAAGTGAACCCTGGGGTGTAAAAATCACCCGCTACGAGGTCAAGAACATTACACCACCACAAAGCATTAAAGATGCCATGGAAAAGCAAATGCGCGCTGAACGGGAAAAACGCGCCATGATTGCTCAATCGGAAGGACAAAAACAGGCTAAAATAAACGTAGCTGAAGGTGACAGACAAGAGTTAATTGCACGCTCGGAAGGCGAAAAACAAAAACGAATTAATGAAGCCGAAGGTAAGGCGGCTGAAATTGAATTTGTGGCCACAGCAACCGCAAAGGGAATTCGTGAAATAGCAATGGCCATTAATGAAAAAGGCGGCATCGATGCGGTTAATCTGCGTGTGGCAGAACAGTATTTAAACGAATTTGGCAAGCTTGCTCAAACTAATAACACAATGATTATCCCATCCAATATGTCGGATATCTCGAGTATAATTGCTACAGCCACTTCCGTGCTGGAGCAATCTAAAAAATAATTCACCAATTATTTTATTTAGAAGGAGGCGGAGTCTGTTCGCCTCCTTTTATAATTTAAACAGCCGCCCTCACTTTCCACCTTTAGTAACTACCAGTAATCATTGCAGGGAACCAATTTCGACACAATACTTTTTAAACCAAGCCGCTAACAAGCCACAGTTATATACAAACCAGCCTTTTAAACCTTCAGTAGAAACTGATTATTAAAATAAACCTGCACCAATTGGCAACTACCCAGTATTAAGTCTAACCAACAGAAGAGACGATCAAAACCAGGTAAAGCTCAACCCTTTTAGATTTTTGTTTATATTTCGCGTTGGAAAGATTCTAAAAAGAGTGCCTTTCCACCCTTTAAACGATGGTACCAAACCAACAAGTAGCAACCACACAAAGAAGCGTGAACTGCCGGCTTACTTGAGTGAAACTGTATCTCAATATGAAGCAATTGACAATGCTACATCAGCCTGAATTATTTGTGACATTAAGAAATATTAAAACAAAACACAGTGAAACTACATCAGTATTTAAAAACAGTATTAGCGGCGTTAGCATTCAGCACAATGCTTACTTCGTGTGGTCAAAAATCCGCAAAACAACAACAGCAACAACAACCAAATATCATTTACATTCTGGCCGACGATTTAGGTTATGGTGATTTAAGCTGCTATGGCCAAAAAAAGTTCTCAACCCCAAATATTGACAAACTGGCGGAACGAGGTATGCGCTTCACGCAGCATTATTCAGGCAGCACCGTTTGTGCACCATCACGAAGTGCCCTAATGACTGGTCAACACACCGGACATACTTACATCAGGGGAAATAAAGAGCGACGCCCGGAAGGCCAGCATCCACTTAAAGCAGAAGCTTTCACCCTTGCCGAACTCTTTAAACAAGCCGGCTACACAACTGGTGCATTTGGTAAATGGGGCCTCGGCTACCCGGGTTCGGAGGGTGATGCCAACAACCAGGGCTTTGATACGTTTTTTGGTTATAACTGCCAAATGCTTGGCCACCACTATTACCCTTACTTTTTAAGATCCAACCAGGATAGTTTGGTGCTGGAAGCCAATGCCGGGCAACAGGCAGGAATCTATGCCCCCAACCTGATTCATGATAAAACCCTTCAGTTTATTGATGATAACAAAGATAAGCCCTTCTTTTTGTATGTACCATCCATCATCCCCCATGCCGAGTTATTTGCTCCCGAAGAATACATGGAACGCTTTAGAGGTAAGTTCGACCCTGAACATGCTTATAAAGGAGTCGATCAAGGCCCTGGTTTTAGAAAAGGTGGATACGGTTCTCAGCCCGAATCGCACGCAGCTTTTGCTGCAATGGTGACGCTCCTGGACGATCAGGTGGGCGAAATAATTGATAAAGTGGAAGAACTTGGCTTGAGTGACAACACCATCATCATTTTTACCTCCGACAACGGTCCGCACCTGGAAGGCGGTGCTCAACCTGACTACTTTGACAGCAACGGTCCGTTTAAAGGCTATAAGCGCGATTTATACGAAGGCGGTATCCGAGTACCATTTATTGCAAGCTGGCCTGGTAACATTCCGGAGGGCACAACATCCAATCACATCTCCGCTTTTTGGGACATGATGCCCACTTTTGCTGAGCTTATAAATACGGACACATCTCAGAATATTGACGGCATCTCCATGCTTCCGACTTTAACAGGAAATGGAACTCAAAAAGAACATGATTTTCTTTATTGGGAATTCCATGTGCTAGGCGGTCGAAAAGCTATCAGAATGGGAAAATGGAAAGCAGTTCAATATGGTGTCAGTAAGGACCCCAATGCCCCAATTGAACTGTATGACTTATCGGCAGACCCAGGTGAAACAAATAACATTGCCGACCAGCATCCTGAAATTATCAATCAGGTAAAAAGCATTTTCAAAACTTGCCGAGTGGAATCTAACATTTTTAAGTTTTAATTGGCCACAAGCAAACACCTGAACAATGTATTTCATATGATTTCACAATCAAGCAAAATGCAAAAATAAAAACATAACGAAAGTCATGTGATTTTCATTTCATTTTTAAATTTAAGTAATGTATTTTTACAACAAGATAAAAGTACTTTTTACTTTTAACAATCATGTTAGATCTGAAAAACTATGCTAAAATCTGGTATATCACTCATATGCATTCTTTTACTGGGACTATTTGCGGCCTGTACAAACATGGGGCAAAAACACCCGAATATTGTTATCATCTATGCTGATGATCTGGGTATTGGAGATGTTAGCTGCTATCAGGCAGGCACGCTCCACACTCCTGGTATTGACCAAATGGCGGCGGAAGGACTGCGTTTTACAAACGGATACGCTACCGCAGCCACGTGTACCCCAAGCAGGTACAGCCTGCTGACCGGAGAATATCCGTGGCGAAATAAGCGTGCAGCTGTACTGGCAGGAAATGCTCCCCTGTTAATAGACCCAGCAGCAAGCACCTTGCCAAAACTTATGAAAAAGAAAGGATACGCAACGGCTGTTGTTGGGAAATGGCACCTGGGCCTTGGCGATGGAAACATCAACTGGAATGCCCATATCAGCGAAGGTCCCCAGGAAGTAGGTTTCGACTACTCATACATTATGGCCGCCACCAACGATCGTGTTCCCACTGTTTTTGTTGAAAATGGACAAGTAGTCAACCTGGATGAAAACGACCCGATAGAAGTCGACTACAAGAAAAACTTTGAAGGAGAGCCTACTGGCAAGGATAATCCTGAATTACTAAAAGTTCACCCCAGTCATGGGCACAACATGAGCATCTCCAATGGAGTTTCGCGTATTGGCTATATGAAAGGTGGAAAATCAGCTTTGTGGGTGGATGAAGACATGGCCGATACTTTTTTACTTAAAGCCAAACAGTTCGTAAGCCAAAACAAAGAAAACCCATTTTTCTTATTTTATGCCCTCCATCAGCCCCATGTGCCAAGAGTGCCCAACCAGCGCTTTGCCGGAAAATCAGGAATGGGACCAAGAGGCGATGCAATACTGGAAGCGGACTGGTGCATCAGTGAGTTTTTAAAAACACTGGATGAGCAAGGCTTATCAGACAATACTTTAGTGATCTTCTCAAGTGATAACGGACCTGTTTTAGACGATGGCTACCAGGACCAAGCCGAAGAATTATTAGGGGAGCACACGCCTTGGGGGCAGTTCAGAGGCGGGAAATACAGCCTGTACGATGCCGGCACACACATTCCGTTTATTGCCAGATGGAAAGGGCAAATCAAGCCAGGAGTGTCTGATGCATTAATTTCACAGGTCGATCTCTATGCGTCCATAGCTGCTTTATTGCAAATTGAAAACACAAGGCCTGACAGTCATAACCTACTGGATGCTCTAACCGGGAAAGCTTCCGACGGACGCGACCATCACATTACCGAAGGCCTGCAAGGCCGGCTGGGCTACCGCGAGGGCCAGTGGATATTGATACCTCCGCATAAGGGTGGTAAAAAAATTAGCTGGGGAGTGGATATGGAAACCGGATTCTCTTTAGAGCCTCAATTATACAACATAGAAGAAGATCCTGCCCAGCAAAATAATCTGGCAGAAGAGAATCCTAAGAGAGTTGAACAGATGATGAAAAGCTTTGAGGTAATTAAATCGCATAAATAAATGGGACTATCTTATTTATTAGAGATAGTAATCCTAAAAAACTAACTAAAATGAAAAAACTCCTTTCAATTCTTCTGCTTTTCCTCGGTATTCATATCGTGGCCCAGGAAACTAAAAATAAACCCAATATTATCCACATATTGGCCGATGATGTTGGATATGATGATTTGAGTTGTTTCGGCTCAAAAGATATTTCAACGCCTAACCTGGATGCATTGGCAACCAAGGGCATGAAATTTACAAGCTTCTATGCGCCACATGGCACCTGTACGCCTTCAAGAGCAACCCTTTTAACGGGCCGTTACTCGCCCCGGATCAACAACAATGAAGGCTTGTTTGTCTTGTTTCCTCACTCCACGCACGGCCTTGAGGATGAAATGGAAACAACCATCGCGGAGCTATTAAAAGAGCAGGGATACACAACCGGTTTATATGGAAAATGGCACTTAGGTCACCTGCCTCAGTACCTGCCTTGCGTACATGGATTTGATAACTTTTTGGGCATTCCCTACCCAAATGATCATGGCCCTGAGCGCATTGGAAACAGTGGTTGGCGCCCCAATGGAATCAGCGATCCGGCCATACCTCTTATTGAACAGGCACAAATTATTAAGCGCTGTGACAATAATGATCTGGCTGAACTACCTGCTTTGTTTACACGCGAAGCCTGTAAGTTTATCTACAGGGCTGTTAAGGAAGATAAAAAGCCGTTTTACCTGCAGTATGCCAATATAGAAACACACACGCCCTGGTTTGTACCCAAGGGTTTTGAAGGACGCAGTAAAGCAGCTGCTTATGGCGATGCCGTTGAATATCTGGACACTTCTGTTGGCATCATTATGAATACGCTGAAACGTCTGGGGATCGAAGACAATACCATCATCGTTTTTTCATCCGACAATGGTCCGTTAGTGCATCGGGACGAGGAGCTGGAAAACTGCTACGGAAAATTCGGATTCACAGACCCCGACAGAACACATGTTTTGCGTGAAGGAAAATATCAGGAACGCTACGATGGTGGCATCCGCGTTTCATGCATCATGACCTGGGAAGGGCAAATACCAGCCGGAACCAGCTGCGATGAACCCATTGGTGCCATGGACTTATTCACCACATTTGCCGAACTTGCCGGGGCCTCAATTCCTGATGACCGCATAATTGATGGCAAAAACATCTGGCCACTAATGAGCGGACAAGCAGGAGCCAAATCGCCACATACTGCTATTTATGGCTTCAAACCCAAAGGTGGTATTTCAAGTGTGCGTTTTGAAAATTGGAAATTAGTATTGGCGGGCAAACACTGGACCGGTGATCTCAACGAACATCACCTTTTTGACTTATCAACAGACATTGGTGAAACAACCAACGTAGCCGATAAGCACCCTAAATTGGTGAAACAATTAGTTAAAATGGCCAATGAAGCTGCCGAAGCAGTGCAGAGCAATAAAGAATTAAAATAACTCCAAAATCGATAAAATTATGGCATCCAACAGACGAGCATTTCTAAAAAACATGGCCTTGGGAGCTGGCGTAGTAACAGCTGCTCCAATCGCAGGTTGTACAACCAAACCTAATGAAAATGAACAAGTCGCCTATATTAGGGAACGAGCCGAAAGAGTGCCCAAAATGCATTTCAACATGTGCGGGTATGCAGCACCTAAATTGAACACCGTGCGTGTAGGATTCGTTGGAATTGGCGATAGGGGAACCCCTGCTGTTAAGCGCATGACACATATAGAAGGTGTTGAAGTAACTGCTATATGCGACACCCGTCAGGCAGCTCTGGATGGAGCTCAGAAAATATTGAGTGAGGCAGGCTTACCCAAAGCAAAAGAATTCACCGGCAGCGATACCGCCTTCAAAGATCTGTGCAACAGTAACCTGGTCGATCTGGTATACATTGCTACTCCATGGGAATGGCATGTACCGGTAGCTATTGCTGCCATGAAAGGCGATAAGCACGCTGCTGTAGAGGTATCAACAGCCAAAACCATGGACGAATGCTGGGAAATGGTAGAAGTTTCGGAGCAAACTAAAAAACACTGCGTTATTCTTGAAAACTGTTGCTACGACTTCTTTGAGCTGCTGACTCTAAATATGGCTCGTCAGGGCGTATTTGGCGATTTAGTGCACGGCGAAGGTGCCTACATCCACGATCTGGACTACTGGCACTTCAACAAACCTCAAGATGACAAGCCGGGTGGCGATGGTGCCTATGACAAATTATGGCGTCTGCACGAAAATACCCGTAAAGCCAATGTATATCCAACACACGGCTTAGGACCTATCTGTCAAGCCATGGATATTAACCGCGGCGACCGGATGGATTACCTGACGGCCATGATGTCGGATGACTTTACGCTGGCCAGTCGCATTAAAGAGTTAGCCCCTGATCGTCCGGACCTGCAGCAGTTTGTAGGAAAGCAGATGCGCGGCAACATGGATATGCAGATGATTCGCACGGTGAAGGGACGAACCATCATGATTCAACATGACATTAGTTCGCCACGCCCCTATTCGCGCATTCACATGCTGAGCGGCACGAAATGTTTCGCACAAAAATGGCCACTGCAGCATATTGCATTCGGACACGATGTTGCCGATGATGCCAAAATGAAAGAGTTATGGGATAAATATACGCCGGAGATAGTGAATCGTGTTGGTGAAATGGCTAAAAAAGTGGGGGGCCATGGTGGCATGGATTTCATTATGGACTGGCGCCTTATTGACTGCTTGCGCAACGGCCTGCCTGTTGATATGGATGTTTATGACGCTGCTGCCTGGAGCTGCATTACGCCATTGAGTGAATGGTCAATCGCCAATGGCTCCAAACCAATTGATATTCCAGATTTTACCCGTGGAGCATGGAAAACCAATCAACCGATAGAAATAACCCTCAAAGGAGGAGGTACAACTGGCGTGAGAAATATATCTGACGCCGACGCTAAAGGACAGCTTTCTGTTCACTAAAACTTAATAGGCAGCAGGCTGTAATTAGCTTGCTGCACATTATTGATACACACAGTTTAAACGATTTTGTCCGGTTAATATTGGAAACCGGTAAACATAGCACAATGACAAAGCACTTATTAATAGTATTTGCCCTTGCAGCCTGCGCAAGCCTATGGTCTGCATCGGCTAAGGATTTAAAGGACTGGGAAAACCCAAAAATGTTTGACCAGAACAAAGAGGCGCCACATGCGTCTTTCATGACTTTTGCCAACATGAAGGAGGCCATGACCAAAAAACACCAGGCATCTGCTTTTTACAAAAGCCTTAACGGCACCTGGAAATTTAATTGGGTGAGAAAGCCGGCCGATCGACCAGTCGACTTTTACAAACCCTCTTTTGATGTCAGCCAATGGGACAATATTAAAGTTCCTTCCAACTGGGAGCTGGAAGGCTATGGCGTGCCCATTTACTGCAACCATCAATACGAATTTGCCAGCTACAAAGCGCCCGTTTCTGATGAAATCAAGTTTGTTGAAAAAATCTATCCGGCCAATCCCGGACAAGTGCCACACGATTACAACCCGGTTGGCTCCTATCGCCGCACTTTTACCGTTCCACAAAGCTGGGATGGCCGACAGGTGTTTATCCAGTTTGGAGCTGTTAAATCGGCCTTCTACATTTGGATTAACGGGCAGAAAGTAGGCTATAGCCAGGGCAGCAAGACCGAAGCGGAATGGGACATTACCAAATACCTTCAGAAAGGCGAAAACACAGTGGCCATTGAAGTGTATCGCTGGAGTGACGGCTCTTATCTGGAGTGTCAGGATTTTTGGCGCATCAGTGGTATTGAGCGCGATGTATTTATCTACTCAACCCCTAAAGTACGGGTGCGCGATTTCTTTGTTAAAGGTGATTTGGATGAAAAATACACCAATGGAATTTTGAAGCTGGACGTTGACCTGAAAAATCATACCAAAGGCCTTCGTTCGGGTAATTACAAACTCACTTATTTACTGTTTGACAGCAACAATAAAATAGTTGCTCAAGAAACAGCAAATGCGAAAATCAATAAGAAAGAAAATCTTCAACTACACTTTGAAAAACACATTGAAAATCCTTTAAAGTGGACAGCTGAAACGCCTAACTTATACACCCTGGTATTGCAACTGGAGGATGCAAAAGGCAATAAAGAATACGTTTCTACCAAAACCGGTTTCAGAAAAGTAGAAATCATTGATGACATCTTCCACATCAATGGGGTGGAAGTACTGATAAAAGGTGTGAACCGCCATGAGCATAATCAAACAACCGGCCACGTGGTTAATGAAGCAGACATGCTGCAGGAGATTAAACTCATGAAACAGTTCAACATCAATGCTGTTCGTAACTCTCATTACCCAACACACCCACGCTTCTACGAGCTGTGCGACGAATATGGCCTGTATGTCACCGATGAAGCGAACATTGAATCGCACGGAATGTATTACGGCAAATACTCACTGGCCAAAAAACCGGAATGGAAAGAGGCACACCTGGATCGCAACATTCGCATGGTGGAGCGCAGCAAAAACCACCCAAGTATCATTGTTTGGTCAATGGGCAATGAAGCGGGCGATGGCGAAAACTTCACCGCTGTTTATGACTGGATTAAACACCGCGACCCATCGCGCCCTGTTCATTACGAACGTGCCGAAATGCGCGAAAATACAGATATTTTCTGCCCTCAATACCCTGGCGTTCGCTACCTGAAGCAATATGCTTCGAAGCACCAAAAGAAACCGATGATAATGAGCGAATACTCACATGCCATGGGCAACAGCACAGGGAACCTCTCCGATTTGTGGGATGTGATTTACGATCGCAGCAACCGCCAGTTGCAAGGTGGCTACATCTGGGACTGGATTGATCAGGGACTCCTGGAGCACGATGAGGAAGGACGCCCCTACTGGACCTATGGTGGTGATTATGGAGAGAACATGCCTACAGATGGCAACTTTGTGTGTAATGGCATTATTTTCCCCGACATGACTCCTCAGCCCTCTTTATGGGAAGTTAAGTACGCCTACCAATACGTGCGTTTTTCTAACGAGGGATTACCTGTTGGTCAGTATAAAATCACTAACTACCACGATTTTATCACACTGGATAACTACGACATCCGTTATAGCATCACGGAAAACGGGAAAGAGATTCACCATGGATTCGTTGATGTAGAGCTGAATCCACACGATAGCAAGGTACTTGAAATTCCGGCAGTACCAGTAAAAGGTCAACCCAACTGCGAGTACTTCATCGACTTCTCGGTTCGTCTGAAAACAGGTGTGTCTATCTTAAAAGAAGGTTTTGAAGTAGCTCATGAGCAGTTTAGCTATCCGGTGCCCGTGCACCCATTAGCAACCTTTGAACAATACACTGATCTTCAGCTGAATGATCGTAATGAAGAAATCAGTGTTGACGGTGCAAATTTCAATATCGTATTCAGCAAAAAAGCAGGAACCATATCGAGCTGGACGGTTAATGGCACGAGCCTGATCCAAAACGGACCAGAAGTAAACTTCTGGCGCGCACCTAACGACAACGATAAGGGGAGCAACATGATTAAGCGTTTGGGCATCTGGCGCGAAGCAAGTCAATCGCTAAAAGTAGCCGATATTCAAGCCGAACAAGTTTCCAACTACAAGGCAGTGGTGAAAGTTACCTATGCCATCGAAGCCATCGCTTCTACCCAAACCATTAGTTACGAAGTATTGGGCAATGGCAAAGTAATGGTTACAAGCCAGATTCAATTAGGAAAAGAAGACCTTCCGCTGTTGCCGCGCTTTGGCATGCGCATGGAAATGCCGGTGGAATTTGATAACCTGAAATTCTTTGGCCGTGGCCCGCATGAAAATTACTGTGACCGTAACCGAAGTGCATTCGTTGGTGCTTACGAAAGTAAAGTAGCCGACCAATACGTTCCTTATGTACGTCCGCAGGAAAATGGTTACAAAACAGATGTCCGCTGGTTTGAACTGAGAAACAATAATGGTTGGGGATTAAAAATAAGCGGATTACCTACCTTAGGTTTCTCTGCTCTGCACAACCCCATTGAAGATTTCGATCAGGCAACACATCAGGAGTTCAAACACCTCAATGATATCGTTAAAAAGGACGGTGTTTACTTAACTTTTGACCTGAAGCAGATGGGGGTAGCAGGTGATAACTCATGGGGTGCAACACCATATGAGCAATACACTTTACCTGCTCAGAACTATGAATTTAAATTCAGCATTGAGCCTGTATTTTAAGAAATAGACAAACAGTTACATATTTCACAAAAGGGTCTGGTTTTATTAAAATCAGGCTCTTTTGCAATTATAAATAGGGGTTACACCCTTTGCAGGTGTTATACTGTGGGAGACTCTATGCAGATAAATAGTATTTTTGAACGGTACATAGATTAGTAAAACATGAGAAAAGGGGTGGTTCTATTAGTAATGACTGGCATGGTGCTCGGGCTGGTAAGTTTTTTAATGATAAAAGCAGACCAATACACCTCATCTGATGCCTATTGCAACAGCTGCCATGCGCATACACATGCCTATAGCTCGTGGAAACTATCTCCTCATAACCACACATGCGAGCAAAACGTTCATTGCATTGATTGCCATTTGCCCCCAAAAGAGCAGGGCTTTTACAAAGAAAAAGTCAAGGCTGGACTGCGTGATTTACATGCCTACTATTTTAAAGATTCCACCGATTTTAACTGGCAACAAAAGTCGCAGGTTGAATTTGCCAGACGACACACTTTTAAGGAGGCCTGTATCCACTGTCATCCAAAACTATTCCCTACCGGTCTGTCGGAAAGCGGCGATTTGGCCCATTGGCATTATCAACAAAACATGGAGGACATGCACTGCATTCAATGCCACCTGAATGTCGGGCACGGAACTGGGGAGAAAGCCAGTCAAAACCTCGCTTTGTTTAACAGCTACCACCCTACTGACACCACCTATACACATGCAGCCAACATCAAAGCATTCAAACCCTTTACAGAAACCATCCCGGGAAGCGACATTTCATTTAGAATGCTGCCCGTACAAGCACCATCACGTCAAAGCAAGGACACCACATCAATTGAGGCATTTTTTATAGGCGAAAGTGAAGTGAGTTGGGATGAATACCTGCTATTTCTCTCAGAAACAGAAGCAGAAGGCCGTTCTGAGCATGCCGATGTTGATGGCCTATCAGGCGCTACTCCTCCCTGGGGAAATCCTGACCAGGGCTGGGGACTGGGCCAACGTCCGGCGATTACCATGACGCACCACGCTGCCACTGTTTACTGCCAATGGCTATCGCACAAAACCGGTAAACACTACCGTTTGCCAAGCGAAGCAGAATGGGAGCACGCTGCCAGAGAGGCGATTAAAAATCACCCCCTGAACCATCAGCTGGTTAATACAAACAAAACACAAACCCTCGAACCCGATAAAATTCAACCCGATGCGATTGGTACCCGACACCTGTTTGGCAATGTTAAGGAGTTCTGCGCTGATAAGTTTGAAACAGGCAGCCCTGAATTTGTGATTAAGGGAGGCTCCTTCAAATCAGATATTAGTATGTTATCGCCCACGTTCCGCGAGTCAACCCAGCATCGGAAGTGGCTGAAAACCGACCCGCAAATTCCTAAAAGTATCTGGTGGTATTCCGATTGTAACGATGTGGGCTTTAGAATCGTTTTAAGCCATCAACCCAGTAAAACCAATTAGTTATGAGCAAGCATACACGTCGCGATTTTATTAATAAAAGTCTTTTGGCTGGCGGGTTAACACTGGCAGCCGGAGCAATTAGCTGTCGCCAGAAAAACCAGGCTCAGCCTCTGCGCCAATCGGCACCTGATGGTCCCGTTCTCAAAGCCGGGCTGGTAGGATGTGGCTCACGCGGAACAGGGGCTGCTCTCAATTTTTTAGATGCGGGCCCCTCGCTGGAACTGGTTGCATTAGGCGATGTGTTTGATGACAAGCTACAAAAATGTCGTGCCAATATTAAAAAAGAACGAGGGATTGAAATCGATTCAGAGAGGTGCTATGTGGGCTTTGATGCCTTTGAAAAGGTGATTGATGCGGGTGTGGATATCGTTCTGTTAGCCACCCCACCCTACTTTCGACCACAACATTTTGAAGCAGCCGTTAAAGCAGGAAAGCATGTGTTTATGGAAAAACCTGTGGCGGTGGATCCGGTTGGGGTACGCTCCATCCTGATTAACGGCATGCGTGCCCAAGAGATGGGACTTTCTGTTGTAACTGGCACCATTAAGCGGCACCAGGAAGACTACCTGGCCACCTACCAAAAAATTCAGCAGGGAGCGATTGGTGAAATTGTGGCAGGCAATTGTTACTACAACCAGGGCAAGCTGTGGCACGTTAACCCCAGAGCCGAATGGAGCGAACTGGAGGCCATGTTGCGCAACTGGGTAAACTGGTGCTGGCTCTCGGGCGACCATATCGTAGAACAACACATTCACAACCTCGACCTGATGAACTGGTTCATAGGGGCTCACCCCGATAGAGCCACTGGTTTTGGAAGTCGCCAGCGTCGCAGCACAGGCGATCAATATGATAATTTCAGTGTGGATTACATCTACCCCAACAATGTGCATGTTCACAGCATGTGCCGTCAGATAAACGGCTGCTCAACCAATGTAAGTGACAGCATCAGAGGTACACATGGCTACACCAATTGTGAAAACACCATTTTCGACACGCACGGACAAGTGCGATGGAAATACCCCTTAACCGAGGAGCAACAAAACGACCGCTGGTATTTCTTCTGGCGAGCCTTTGCCCAGGAACACATCGACTTGGTGACGGCCATTCGAACTCATCAACCAATCAACGAAGCACAACAGATTGCCGAATCATCATTAACTGCCATAATGGGACGTATATCGGCTTACACGGGTAAAATGGTGAGTTGGGACGAGCTCCTGAACAGTGAACTAAAACTCGGCCCCAAACACTTCGTAATGGGCCCGGTAAACATCAATAAGTCAATACCAATTCCAGGTCAGTAATGGACAAAATAAATCTAATTACCTGCGAGCAGTGTAAGGCCTGCTTAAATAAAGATGAGCTGTTACGCAGCTGCTGTAACTGCTTTTGTTGCACCGGCTGCGAAATATACATCTGCAGCAACTGCCAGCAGGAAATCGTTGTTCAGCCAAGGGGACAAGCACCTCAATACACTCGTGAGCGCGAATAGCCAAGCCAAAATCAGCCAGAAATCAAGTGCCCTTTTTCGCATTGCCTGAAAATAACTTACTTATTACATTTTTTTAACGTTTATCACCAAGCCAGTCATAAACTTAATTCCCAACCACACGTTATCTTTTAGGCAGTTAAATAAAGATGAATAGATAGGATGGAACCTTTTAATTTCCTGTTAATTTATCTATTTTTGCGCCGTTTTGTATGACGATTATCAAGTAAAAACAGAAAAAGATTAAAATATTATCACATGAGCAAGAAAACGATTTTGATTATCCTTGATGGATGGGGATATGGAGACCATTCAAAATCAGATGGTATCTTCACTGGTGAAACACCATATTTTGATAGTCTGGTAAAAAATTATCCAAACTCAAAGCTACAAGCTTCGGGTGAAAACGTAGGTTTACCTGACGGACAAATGGGTAACAGCGAAGTTGGCCACTTAAATATTGGTGCCGGACGCGTTGTCTATCAAGATTTAGTAAAAATCAATCGTGCATGTGCCGATGGTTCTATTGCTCAAAACCCTGAAGTGGTTAAAGCCTATTCGTATGCTAAAGAAAATGGCAAGCAAATTCACTTCTTAGGCCTGTTATCTAAAGGTGGCGTTCACTCAAGCCAGGAGCACCTTTATAAATTATTAGATATTGCCAAAGAATACGGTATTGAAGAGCGCGCGTTCGTGCATGCCTTCATGGACGGCCGTGACACTGACCCCAGAAGTGGAAAAGGTTTTATGTCAGAGCTGCTTCAGCACATGGAAAAATCAGGTGGTCAGGTAGCTTCTATGATTGGCCGTTACTACGCAATGGATCGCGATAAGCGCTGGGAGCGTGTAAAAGAAGCCTACGATTTGATGGTGAACGGAACAGGCAAAGCGACTTCTGATATTCTTTCTGCTATTGACGAGTCGTATGCCGAAGGTGTAACTGACGAATTTATCAAAGCAGTTAGCCACGTTGATGCCAATGGCAAGCAGGTAGGTACTATTCAGGAAGGTGATGTAGTGGTATTCTTTAACTTCCGCAACGACCGCGCTCGCGAAATTACGCAAGTTTTAACACAGGAAGACATGCCTGAGCAAGGTATGAAAACCATTCCGTTGCACTATTGCACCATGACACCTTATGATGCAACTTTTAAAGGTATGCACATCCTTTTCGACAAGAGCAACGTTACTAATACCATTGGTGAAGTAGTTGCCAGCAAAGGCTTGAAGCAACTGCGTATTGCCGAAACAGAAAAGTATGCACACGTAACCTTCTTCTTCTCAGGCGGCCGCGAGGCAGTATACGAAGGCGAAGACCGCATCTTGGTAAACTCTCCGAAAGTAGCTACTTACGATCTGCAACCTGAAATGAGTGCCCATGAGGTGAAAGAAAAGATTGTAGCTGAGCTCAACCAGAATAAATATGATTTTATTGCATTGAACTATGCCAATGGCGACATGGTGGGACACACCGGTGACTATGATGCAATTATGAAAGCCGTTAAAGCGGTTGATGACTGTTTGGAAGCTACCGTTGAAGCGGCTAAAGCCAATGGTTACGAAGCCATTATTATTGCTGACCACGGTAATGCCGATAATGCAATAAATGCTGATGGCTCACCAAACACGGCGCACTCTCTAAACCCTGTTCCATTTATCTGGGTAACTGAGCGCAAAGGAGAAGTAAAAGACGGTATCCTGGCCGACGTGGCACCTTCATTGCTCCATTTGATGGGTATTGAACAACCTGAGGAAATGACGGGTCAGCCTTTGATTGATTTGAAGTAATAGCCTAAATATTATACGATTAAAAGGGAGTTGTCTGAAAGCAGATAACTCCCTTTTTTATACCAATATCTACGGGTCGTTCTTACCCCTCAATGCCAAATAATATCTTGTTTGTATTTAAGGCACGAACCTTCTCAATGCACTGATGGACTGTCCATTAATCATATTTAACAAGCAACTCCAAACAATCCCTCTCCATTGGTGTTTCATACAAAAATAAATGATGAACCAGCATAAACGAAAAGCACTCAACGCTGTTAAGGTAATCAGTAACCAGCTGCTTACCGAAGGGGTGCACTACATACAACTTGAAAAACTGCATGAGTTCCAAGCCGGCCAAGTTATTGCTTTGGCTATGCACCCCAATGATGAGCCCCGCCTCTATTCAATTGCTTCAGGCACACAGCGGCCTTACCTGAGTATTCTTTTTGATGTTAAACCCGATGGCGAATTAACGCCTCCACTTTCCAAGGTGCAAATCAATGATACTGTTTACATATCGGAGCCTTTTGGTAAGTTTCTGTGTAAAGAGCAACCGGCAACCTGGATTGCTACCGGCACCGGCATTGCACCCTTCATTTCATTGGTTGAATCGGGCTTAGCGCAAAACATTCAGCTCCTGCATGGTGCCCGCACCATCGATAAGTTCTATTTCCAGGATGTATTTCAAAAAGAACTTGGCACCAACTACCTGCGCTTTTGCACCACCCAATCGGGGCAACACATTATTGAAGGGCGCCTAACTACCTATTTGAAAAACAGCACGAATCTGTCAACCAATAATAAATACTATCTTTGTGGCGGCCCGCAAATGGTAATTGATGTGCGAGAAATACTGATTTCCAAAGGCGTGTCTTATGACAATATTATAGCAGAAATTTATTTTTAGAGATGAGCAAAGAGGCACTATACGGTAAAACACTAAGTGAGTTAAAGAGTTGTGTGACAGAGTTGGGTTTACCCGCGTTCACCTCCAAGCAAATAGCCGACTGGTTGTATAAAAAACATGTCACCTCCATTGAAGACATGACCAACCTCTCCAAAAAGGCCAGAACACAGCTCACGGAGCATTATGAAGTTGGCTTAACCCCTCCCCAGTCTTTTCAGGAGTCTGTAGACGGAACAAAAAAGTACCTGTTTCAAACCAGCAACAATCAGTTTATCGAAGCTGCCTATTTGCCAGAAGAAAATCGTAACACACTATGCATCTCATCGCAGGTAGGCTGCAAAATGGGTTGCCTGTTTTGCATGACGGCGCGACAAGGCTTCCAAAAAAATCTGACAACAGGCGAGATATTGAACCAAATAGCCAGCCTGCCTGAGCGCGACACTTTAACTAACGTGGTGTACATGGGTATGGGCGAGCCAATGGACAACATCGACAATGTCCTTAAGAGCCTTGAAATCATCACCTCTGAATGGGGCTATGCCTGGAGCCCACGCCGCATCAATGTATCCACCATTGGCGTGGTACCTGCCATGCGCCGTTTTATAGAAGAGTCGGAAGCCCACCTGGCCATCAGCTTGCACTCGCCATTCAATGAAGAGCGCAAACAGCTAATGCCCATCGAAAATGTTTATACGGCCGAGAAAGTGATGGAAGCATTACGCGACTACGACTTTGGTCGTCAGCGCCGAATTTCCTTCGAATACATCATGTTCAAGGGCGTCAATGATTCACCGCAGCATGTCAAAGGGCTCCTTCAATTGCTTAATGGCATTAAGTGCCGTGTAAACCTGATTCATTTTCACCCCATCCCTAACTCGCCACTAAAAGGCAGCGACTACAAAACCATGGAAATGTTCAGGGATAAACTGACACAAAAAGGCATTACCACCACCATTAGAAAATCGAGGGGAGAAGACATCTATGCAGCTTGCGGTCTATTATCAACCAAAAAGCTGATACAGGAAGATACAGACAGTGACTATTAAACAATAGTTTTTACTGCTATTGACATTCAAAATAAAGCTTATTAGATTTATCAATAATTTTTTTCTTATAACTAAATCTAAACAAATGCTGAAACTTATTTTGAATGGAATGCTTGGCAAAGACGCTGAGGTTAAGGAGGTAGGAAACAGAACAGTCATCAACTTTGATGTAGCTGTTTCGATGGACTACAAAAATGCTAAAGGTGAAAAAGTTGAACGTACCGAATGGGTGAGAGCGGCGATGTGGCGGAACGAAAAGCAGAGCACGAAAATAGCAGATTTCCTGAAGAAAGGTCAAAAAGTACTGATTGAAGGTACCCCAGGCAGCGAAGGCTATCAATCAAAAGATGGCCAAGTTAAATCACAGATACACGTCAATGTAAAAGACCTGGAACTGCTGAACTAAAACATTAATAACAAAGGCTGCGATATCTTTCCTTCGCAGCCTTTGTTCGTATTTCATTACATCGGCCTGTAAGCATTGAATAAATCTTCGTATTTTTGGTGCAAAACACAATTTGATATGAAGCTATTTTCAACCATATTAATTACAGCATTGCTATGTATTTCGTGTGGGCCCAATAAGCAGGAACTAGCCAAGGCCAGATACAATAAAGCTGAGCAGCTATTTGCCGAAAAAAAATTCAATGATGCCAAACTGGAGATTGACTCCATAGCAGAGCTATATCCCGATCAGATTGAATTTATTACCCGCGCTAATGATCTCTTACGCCAGATTACAATTGAGGAACAAAACCAAAACCTGGTATTTCTCGATAGTATGCTCACCGCCAAACAAGCCGAGCTGGAACCACTCATGAAGAATTTCATTGTATCGGATGACTATGGTGAAAAACAGATTCTGATTCATAAGCGTCAGAAACCCGAAAACTCATATAGCCGTGTTTACTTAAGAGCTCACCTCGATTTAGAAGGAAACTTTTACATCTCAAGCCGATATACAGGTGCTGAAAGAATTTACCACGACCAGATAAAAGTTTATTTCAGCGGCAACGAAGCCCTTAGTGAGGTTGTTCCCGAAGATGGATTTAACAACCGCTACTTCGAAGATGGTGAAATGACATGGGAAGTAGTTAAATACAAAGATGGTAAAGACAATGGAGTAGTCGATTTTATTGCCCGCAATGCTAGTCAATCGCTCAAAGTCCAGTTCAGAGGTAAAAAATACTACTACATCGTAATGGAAAAGTTTGATAAGGAGGCCATACGCGATGGTTATGAAATTTCCTTTGTACTAAAAGAAATTAAAAAAATTGAGGAAGAATTGGGTAAGGTGAAGGCAGAGCTGAGCCGTCTAAATGTCTAAAACAACATCGTCACGCTTGGCAACGAAACTTTCATACCTCTTAAATAAACAGTAAACGAAGCATTATTGAAGAGGTTTAAAGGTGGTTACCATAAAAAATTAAATTTTCTTCTGGCGTCAGATAAAAAATTTTCCGCTGAGTCTAAGGAAGTTCCATCAAGAAACAAATTACATTGGTTCAATCTGCTAAAATTAACCGCTCTCTATTGAAAATATTAGCACGATTGAGTCGCCTATTTTATTACTTTTGCGGCAATGAATGAGTCGTTTTTAGTCTATCACGAGCCCGTATTCCGTCCTCCTTCAGAGGCGAATTCAGTTATTCTTCAAGTAACGCATGGATGCAAATGGAACCAATGTACTTTTTGCGAAATGTATACCAGCAAGAAGTACTCTGTTAAACCCTTTAGTACCATTACCAAAGAAGTTAGAATTCTCTCGGAGATTCATCCTACAGCCAAACGATTGTTTATTGGCGATGGAGACCTTTTTTCGGTGGAATTTCCACTCATCTTAAAAGTTCTTGAGTGCATTAAAAAAGGTCTTCCGCAGATTAATAGAATATCAACCTACGCTTCGACACGAACTTTAAGCAAGTTCACAAGCGAACAATTGCAGGCAATTAATGAGGCGGGCTTGGATCTGCTCTATGTGGGGTTGGAGTCGGGAGACGACAATGTGCTTTCACTCATCAATAAAGGGACAACAGCAGCCCTGCAAACCGAAGCCTGTTTAAAAGCTAAAAATGCCGGATTCAAACTGTCGGTAATGATATTGAGTGGATTAGGTGGTAAAGTACACACAGAAAACCATGCACTCAACTCGGCTAAGCTTCTGAATGCTATTCAACCCGATTTATTAGCCTTACTGGTAATATCGTTCCCATTTGGCTATGCGCATTTTCAGGAACGCACCAAGGCGCACTTTGAACCACTCTCCCAGCTGGAGATGTTAAAAGAGATGCGGCTCTTATTAAGTAACCTGAATCTTAAAAGCACGGTTTTCAGAAGCGATCATGCCTCCAATTACCTGGTTTTTAAAGGTGGGCTTAATAGAGACAAGGAAACATTTATTCAGCAGCTTGATGATATTATTGAGCATACGATACATGTACCCAGTCCGCACTTAAATGTAAGGCAGCATTTATAACTGACACTATTTACGAGGCATCTTCAACACAAAAGGAATCGATAACAAAGCGAAAACTCCTACAATTTTGTAGGTTAGCTCAAGGCTAAGGTAATCACCCATTAGCCCAACTAGCATTACCATTACGGCGCCGATAAGAAATGTAGTCGTCATAAAAACAGCATTAACAAAATTACTGTAGGCTGTTTTATACTCGTTAACTATGGCCAGAAAAACCGGTCCGGTTGCGAATACAAAAAAACCAGTAGCAATCAACGAAACCATTTGCAACCAGCCACTGGTATATAAAAAGACATAAAATAACACGGGCGCGCCAACAGTTGCAATAAGTAGAGTATTACGACGTCCAATTTTATCAGACATAGTACCCGCAAAAAAAGTTCCGACCACGCCGGCGGCCTGCAAAATAGATAGAGCAATGCCTGCAAACCACAGGGATTCGCCACGAGCCTTTAAAAAGACGGGTAAATAAAAGGTTAAAGCCGATTTCATTGCAGCTCTAAAAAACAAAATCAAGGCAATACTGCTAATTAAAGGGAAAAAGCTTTTGAATGTTTTAAGGTATTCTAAACTACCTCCCCCCTTAACACTCTCAGCAATTGAAATATCCTTCAACTTAAAATACAGCAAAGTAGAAGCCAAAACTCCTGTTGGTATAAAATAGGTTACACCCTGAAGCCCCCATAACTCAACAGCCCCCAGCACGGCAACGGGTCCGGCCGAACGAGCCAACTCTCCTCCAACCATATAAAAACTCATTCCCATACCAACCCGGCTGCCAGATACTTTGCGCATCATTACAGGTGAAGGAACATGAAAAAACGAACTACTAATACCGCTAAACAGCACTAAAATAACCAGAGTGACCTTATTAGGCGCCACCGGTACAAGACTCATTGCAACAGCCGTAAGAGCCGGTGTGAAAATAACAAAATACCGGGCTTTGGTGCGTTCTGCCAGTATCCCTACGAAAGGATTCAGTAAAGTTGGCAGGCGTTGCACAACCGATAAAAAACCAGCAAAAGTCAGGCTGATCCCCATCGTCTCGCGCAGAAGTGGCAAAAGAGGTGCAAGAAAGGCCGTATAGATATCGTGAAAAAAGTGGGCCACCGTCAACAGACTTACTTTGCCCAACTGAAATTTAGCTGGTTGCTTCATGTATTGATAGTCGCGTTTAATTATGAGGTGAAGACTGGAACATTGCTCTTAATCACTGCACGTTTATAAATGAACTGTGCCAGTCAAACAGGCACTAACTAATAAAAAAATCCCGAACACAGGGTTCAGGATTTTGAATATATTAGAATGGTAAATCTTCTTCGGGGCTTGCAGGTGGAATATCCGCTTCGTTAAACGCAGGAGCTGATGCATCTGGCGGTAATGCCGCCTCTTCCTTCTCTATTCTCCACGCTTCAAGATTAGAAAAATAGTTTACGCGTCCATCCTTTTCCCATTTACGGCCACGGATATTAAAGTTCACTTTAATTTGATCGCCCACTTGAATAGGGTCAAGTAAGTTACATCTGTCTTGAGTTAACTGAAACTTGATAAAATCATTCCAGTCTGAATTGCGCTCATTGAGCACCTCAATTACAAACTCCCTCTTTTTAAAGTTTGCACTAATATCCTGAACATCTTCTTTTACAATAACGTTTCCTGAAATTTCAAAATTCATTCCTTGCGTTCTATTCGTTTACAACAATTTTAATTATTTCATCGCCCTGGCGAATATCGTCTATTACATCCAATCCTTCAACTACTTTACCAAAACAAGTATGCTGACGATCAAGGTGCTGAGTATTTTCACGTCCATGACAAATAAAAAACTGTGACCCGCCAGTATTTCTTCCAGCATGTGCCATCGACAACACGCCTTTGTCATGGTACTGATTATCACCATCCAACTCACAATCAATACTGTAGCCAGGACCTCCGGTACCTGCACGAGGGCTGTTTCGATCGCGTGAATGCGGACATCCACCCTGTATCACAAAGTCAGGAATTACACGGTGAAAAGTCAACCCGTCATAAAATCCCTCTTTAGCTAATTTAATAAAATTATCAACCGTATTAGGGGCATCATTCTCATAAAACTCAACTTTCATTATGCCCTTCTCTGTATGAATTTCTGCTGTTTTCATCTAGATTAATTTTATAACTATTAACAACCGGATTACTTCGTTAACTATCTTATAACCAATACCCCTTAAATAGAGGACATGTCCAATCCGGATAGCTTTAATTCTATTTTATCAAACAAAAGTACGATAAATAGTTGAAGCATCACAACCGATCTTTTTGAAATTGTAATTAAGAAAGCTTGCTCTATAAAACACCCCATTCAGCATGTGCCACTCATACCGGCAGACACAGAAAGCAAGTTGATCGCCTGTTCACTTCCGTACACCACTTTGTTACGAGAGCGGTCAAATATAAAAGACCCAAATCTCCGTTAATATCTATATACATCTATTATTCAGCCTATTGCAATCATTGGCACGTCAATTGATAATTCATTAGCAACAATAATTAAAAAAAAATTGTCATGAAAACTTCTAGTCAACTTATCAACAGCAAATCAATAATAAGTGTATTTTTTATCACATTGGTTTTATCATTAGGCTTAACAGCTCAAACATCAATAAGTAATGAGTATTCCGAAGGTGATTCTGAACTTTATATCGAAGAATGGATGACCGACCTCGATGCATATACATTTGAAGAAAACCACATGGAAACAGAGCAATGGATGACCGATTTGGACGCCTATGTAACTGATGAATTTGAAATTTCAGAGGTAGAAAGCTGGATGTGTGACTTAAACGCTTTCCAAACTGAAGATTACAATATGGAAATCGAACAATGGATGACTGACCTGCAATCATTTAACACTTCAGATGAAGCGCCACTAGCCATTGAAGCCTGGATGACCAGTCTTGAAAAATTTAACCATGATTTATCATTTGATTTTTATGCCGATGCTGAAGACAGAATGAAAGTGGAAGCCTGGATGACTGGTTTAAACATCTTCAACCGAGCATCTGTAAAAGAAATTGAAAGTATTACAACAATTAATTTGGACATTGATTGCCAAAAGCTGATTGCCCTTAAAAACTAGGATTGATTTCATGACAATTAGGAATAACTTCATGCCGGTATAACAGCCGGCATTTTTTTTAGAACGAACGGATGGACTGAACGGCTTTGTTCCCCTCTTTCTTTTTCACTTTTTTCTTATTAAAACGCCTGTGTCGGTTGCGCCTAATTAGGTCTTCGCTATCGAATGTGAGCGAAACTTCATGGCTGCCCAGCCCAAAATTAACCTTTTCACCCACTGCAAAATCGTAGGAATACCCAATTGCCAGTTTCTCTGTCAATTGCACATTAAGAATGGCTGCAACCGTGCTATTTGTGCGGTATGAAGCCCCAACCCAGAAAAGATTTCGATACATCATTTGCAGGTTAAAATCGAATGCACTGCTGGCTGAGGCTCTCAGGCGACCGAGAAAGGAAGGTTTCAAATAAAAGTCGTTATTCATGCTAAACGTATATCCCGCAGCTAGATAAGCATTAGTAAATTGCTCTAGCACAACTCCACCTGTTTCTTCCAATGACAGTTTACTCTTTAGAATTTTGGGCGCCGAAAGGCCGATATAAAAGTGAGGTGAATACAGAAATACTCCGGCACCAAAATTAGGTTTAAAAGCATTTTCAACATTCTGGCTAAAGCTGGGATCATCACTATCAATTACATCCAAAGAACTTAGTCCGATATTAAAATGATTAACTTGCGCACTAATGCCAAGCGAGACAAACATATCATGACTCAAACGGAGCAGATAGCTGTAGGCAGCAGTGAGTTCACTTTGCTGAATAGGCCCGCTTTGATAATGTAACACACTGGCGCCCAATGAGGCCATTTTACGGTTTAGCGGGGAGTGAATACTTACAGCATAGGTCGACGGTGCATTATCAACCCCCATCCACTGCTGACGAGATAGTGCATTAATACTAAATGCATTTCGAACACCAGCATAAGCCGGATTAATCATCAGCTGTGAATTCATGTACTGTGACGACAGCATATCTCCTTGCGCTATCAGGGCCTGTGGGGCAAATAAGATACCAGCCAGGAGCGATAGCCTGCGCAGAACCTTTATATGCTTTATGTTTTCACTTAGCCACATACACAAATCCGGTTATTCTGTCTGATATACCATCTACAGAAATAATATAGTAATAGGTCCCAGAAGAAACCAGTTTCCCATTACTCGCTCCTGCATTAGCAATCCCATTCCAATCATTCTGGTAGTTGTTATTTTCATAAACCACACTTCCCCACGAATCGACTATTACAATGCGAATACCTTCATAAGTTGAAAAATCGGGAATATAAAACCTATCATTAATACCATCGCCATTGGGAGAAAAGCCCTCCGGTATATAAAAGTCGATATCACCACCATGGCGCACATCAAAATACATCCGCGCCTGACTACAGTCATTATCTATATCGCAAATAATGTAATCAAGTGAGTCTTTCCCAACAAATCGTCTTTCAAACTCCACTTCCAACTCATTATTACCATTTAGGTAGCACTCACCTTGCGCCAACTCTCCCAGCAGTGTAATAGTAACGGGGTCGTCCCCATCGATAGTATCGTTGGATAGAAAATCGATGACCATAGCGTTACCATGCAAGTAGGTGATTGAATCGTTGACGGCTTCAGGAATAAAATCAAAATCTTCAATTTCGACAAATACGGTAGCCTTGCCGCATTTCCCATCCACATTACACACTTCGTAAACAAACTTATCGGTACCAACAAACGAGCGATCGGGCGTAAAGGTAATGGTATGATCACTTTCGACAACGGCAACCCCATTACTGGCTTCATCAACAATTATTAAACTGGTAACGCCACTTAATAGTCCAAAGTCATTATTTAGTACAGGTATATTTTTTTGAGTGTTCTCTAATCCTTTGATTTTATCATCATAGGCATACACATCCTCCTGTCCTTTCAGGGAAAAAGAAAAGGTTAAATAAAGTAGAAATATTGCTGTGAAAATGCGCATGAGGCCTTATTCTGATATTCTCAGTCATCAAAAATAGCATTATTACACCTTTATCCAATAGAGTTAATACAAGCTCTATAGTTTTAATCGCCTAATCGCCTTGTTCCTTTTATTACGATCTCGCTCTGAACAAGGGATTGATCGCTTAGATTTATCCTTGCAAATACGGTACTTAAGAATTAGCTGATAGGCACTCCCATAATCCAGCTGAGCCCCGGTTAATCCGGCCTGATACTCCAGGCCAACCATAAAGTTGCTAATTTGTATACCTGCGGTGGCCCCCATGCCCAGGCTTTTTCCAAAATTATGGTCCATAGTTCGCCGGTAACTTATTAGGCCCCAAAATGACAAATTGGGATCCGGAGTTGGAAAAAACCCCTTAACACTTAAATCAACCTTACTGTCAACCAACATATTCCGTCGATACATCACCAATGGCTCCAGGTAAATATCGCGGTCAGACACCTTAAAAGTCGTTCCGGCATGAATATGAATGTCTGAAGTTAAAGCTGGTTCGTTCTCATTCAGGTACATGGGGTTATTCTGTGGCAAAATATTAGTTACCGAAAAGCCGGCATGATAATCGTTATACTTAAATAACAAGCCAGCATTGGCATTGAAGCCCCAACCACTCTCGTTAGCTCCGGTAAGTATAGGATCCAGAAGTGCCCCATCGGTTAACTCTGACTGATTAACAGAACTTTGCTCGGCATTTATGGACATTCCAAATGTTAATGAAGCAGTTCTTTTCCGTTTTTTCGAAAACATCACTTCGTAAGAGAGAGATGTTTGAAACCCCATCTCCGAATAGTAACCATTTCTATCGTTATAAAAATAGGTGCCAATCCCCAGGCTTTCGGTAAGCGGTCCCTGAAAACTAACAACCTGGGTAGTTGGCGCCTGTTCCATTCCAAACCACTGCTTCTGGTAATAGCCGCTAAACTCATAACACCCCTTATAAAAACCCGCACCAGCAGGATTCATTAAGTATAAATCATACAGGTACTGATTGGTGATATAATATTTTTGCGCATCCACACAGAATACAGTTGCCAAAAAACATGCTATACAGAATAATCTCTTCATATCTTACCAACTACCTCTTAAGCGTTATATGCCCTTTCAACATTTTCTCCAATGGCAACACTTCTATAACATACCAGTAAGCATCTGAAGGAACAGGTTTACCCAGGTACTCCCCATTCCAACCGGGCTCTGATGCTTTGTACTCAATGAGTAGCTTACCAAAGCGATCATAAATTTTGATAATTGAATCCGGAAACTTCTCCATTCCATCGATCTCCCACCGATCATTGAATCCGTCGTTATTAGGTGTTACAAAATTTGGAATATCAATATCAACTAGTGTATTTAGAAGAACCGTATCCATTGCCATACAGGCATTAACATCCTTAACCTGCACAATGTAAGTACCATTTTCCAACTTTTTAAACACATTTTCGTCTTGCCACTCCTCATCGTTGATGGCATATACATAAGGTTCTGTTCCTCCTTGCGCCAACACTCCTATTTGACCATATATTAGTGTATCCAACGTGGCAATTACTGGTGTTTCATTAAATATAACCGTGGTGGTATCCTGCAACCAGAAGCAACCATCCAGCACACTTACCCAATACTCTCCAGGCTCTTTAACTGTGTAGGTAGGCAATCGGCTATCGTCAAACCATCGATAATCGACATAATCGTAGCCGGCTTCAAGCAACAATGAATCACCCATACACACAGCTGTGTCAGGACTTAATTCATAGTCGGGCGCTGGCAAAGTATGCACCATCTTTGTATCAAAGCCCCAACAACCATTAGCATCGCGTACCGAAACAATATTCACCGTATCTGAAAAGTTGGCGTAGGTAAAACGGCCAACATCTCCGTTATGCCATTCGTAATATTCGAAACCGGCGGTGGCTTCAAGCGGAACCACATCAATGGGACAGATAGCCGTATCGGCACCAATACTTACATTGGGAACCGGATGCCAGTTGACCTTTGCCTGGGCAGTTCCTACGCAGCCTTCTGGGGTCTCGGCACTTAAAGTGTAAGTGCCTTTTGTAACAGTGATGGATGGTGTATTAGCTCCATTTGACCAACGGTAATTTGTTAAACCTGCAGGAGCTGACAAAGTACCAAGCTGCCCCGAACACTCAAAAACATCATCTACAGTAAAGCTGGGTATTGGGTTAACGGTAATCTGCACATCGTCCATTACAGAACATCCGAACTTATTAGCAACATCTACCTGATATCTGCCACTAGTTGTAGCAACTATATAAGGAGAGCTAAGATTAACATCACCATTCCACTGGTAATTGGTGTATGAAGGATCGGTTTTTAAGATGATAGAATCACCCTCACACATTTCCCGATCGGGTCCCAGCTCGATTTGAGGCACCGGCAATGTATTTATTGCCATGGTATCAGTCACCAAACAGCCGTTAACATCCGTAACAACCAGTTTATACAAACCTGCCTGATTAGTTGTCCAAGGGGCATCTGTAACGAGGTGCACATCGCTTGCAGCTGTAATGCGATACCAGTCATACTTCTGCGCTGTTGTTTCCGAGTTTGTTAATACAATATCAACATTTTCACATGTTTCATCGGCTGATGGTAATCCTAAGGAGGTCAGCGGATGTTCTGTTACTGTAACATTATCGGTTGCCGAACAGCCATAAATATCAACGGCTTCTACCGAATAGGTACCTGCTTTATCCACCTCCAGGCGCGCTGTTGTCCAATCGCTAAACCGTTGTGGTGAGGTGTTCCAAGTCAGGTAGGCAAAATCGCCAGCACCAACCACAAAGTCTTCAACTGTTATAATTTTAGTATCATTGGGACAAATGTATTCTCTATCAATAAGGCTAACAGAAGGCTTGGCATGCTCTTCAACAGTAATGGCACTCTCTTTAGTACATCCACTTATAGTTGCCTCTACTTCATACACTCCAGGCTCATCCACAACCAATTCGTGTTGTATCCCTGAGCTAATCTCAACTCCTAGTTTTGACCAGGTATAATTTGCATAACCACTTGTTACAAATAGCGTCACCTCTTCACCCGAACATAAATTTTCACTTAAGTTTAATTGAGGATCAGGTACATCAACAAACGTCACCATCACATCATCAGCTACCGCACAACCTTCCCTATCAATAGCTGTTACATAGTAACGTCCATTATCATCTGGACTGGCTGAACTAATTTCGTAGGCCCATTCGGGTGTCGGCTGCGGTAAAGTCTCAATGACGCCCGTACCATCTGGCTGAAAACGCCATTCGAAATTTGAATAATCACTTCCCTGTTCAATGGTTAAAGTGATACCCGCACACTCTTCTCTGTCTTCGCCCAAATCGAACGGTGCCGGAGGCAGAAAACCAAAATTAAATTCATCACGACTCGTACAACCATTGTTATCGGTAATTTCTAACCAATAATCACCAACCGTATTAATTCCTAAACTCGAATTGCTGGAGTTATCGGACCACAAATAGGTATAACCGGCTCCTGTAAGAGGTGCATCAACCGTTGTGGTAGCTGCCACACATCCCAATTGATCTGCTATTTCAAAATCGGGCAAATCATTTACCTGAACAGTAAAACTCTCTGACACAGGACAGCCTTCGTCTCCCCAAACGGTTAGAGTATAGGTGCCCGATCTCTTGGGTTCTATAAAGTTTTGAGTTTGATCTAGATTGAGCACCTCGCCATTATGTACCCACTCAAAACGAACAATGTCGGTATCATCGGCTACGATGCGCTCACCTGCACACACTTCTTTTGTATTTAGAACGATAACTGGTAGTGGATGGGTTGTAACTTGCTTTCTTTCCGTATTAGAGCAGTTTAATTCGTCAGTCACGGTCAACCATACGTCTTGCGTTGCTCCATCAGTTAAAACCACCGAGGTTGAATTACCGGTTGTTCCATCAAACCACTCATAACTACCTAAATTATCAGGCACCTGAAAAGAGACGGTTTCATCGGGACAAACAATCGTATCAGGTCCCAAATCAAATTCGGGCAACAAAAACTCCACCTCAATACTATCGGTTTGTACACAACCTCCAAAGTTAACTTCAGCCGTTACCCAATAAGTTCCTGACTCACTCACTGCAAATGTTGGAGCTGTTGACAGAACGGTTTCTCCTGTATGCTCAGAAAACCAATTATAGCTCTTCATTGGCTCTGTCGTGCTCAATACAATCTGATTTCCATGACACTCCTGCGTTGGTCCTTCCAGACGCAACTGCCCATATGACGAAAAGTAACCATAACTCGTACTTCCTTGATTTTCATCTAAGATACTCATATGAAACAGGCCACTGGTATTTTCAATGGTATGTGGCGATCCCGTAGTGATATCTAACTGAATAATACCACTGTACCAGGTTTGTTCAGGTGAACCACCATCGGTACCCTCCACCTTTTTCCATTCAACAGCATCCAGATCGTTTAAGACGTTTCCGTTTTGATCTCTGAATACAAAGGCATTCAGGTTTTGTTCTTGCGTTAGAAGCTGTACCCAAAACTCGAGTGTAAATGTTCTCACAAAACTAACAGTACGCGAACCGGTACAGTTGACACTTGGCAGAATAGCACTTCCCATCTCATTACCACTTCGGTTCCAAAGGCTACCTAATTGATAGGCATAGATGGGCTTATCTGCTTTAATGTACAAGGCATTCCCTTCTATATCCAAATCAAGCTGCTCACCCCTGTTCAGGTGCTTCACCATGGTTCGGGACTGGTAAATAAGCGTAACATAGGTATCATCTTGGGTGGCCAGTACATATACCTTATTTATAGTACGCTCATCGGGGTTGGTATTAACCGCTATATATTCTGTGCCAATCACTGATGTTGGAATTAACTGATCACCGATCAGATCATACGGACCAAAACCTTCTCCCTGCCAAATACTGTCGTCACTAATAGTTACGGCAATATCCTTGTCAGAAGAAATGTAGGTACCAGCTAAGGAAGAGACTGGAGAAGAATCGTTCCTGTTCTCAATACAGTAAGTTTGACCTCGGTTCAATGTAATGGTATAGGCCACATTAGCAGCATGCCCAACAACCGTCTCTGTTGGCACAATTGTTATCGTGGTATTATCCTCGGTTGCAACAATATCGACCTTTTCATCAGCAATTTGCCGGTGCGGCTTATTTTGATAGGTATTTTGTGAAGGGACGTAAAACTCTGTTCCTAACCCATTACTACCTTTAAGGGTAAATTTGTCGGGGTTAACGCCATTGGCCACCTCGTAGTACACCGAGATATCGGCATCTGAGGTGATCAGAATGCCTTTATTATTAATCCGGTCAGAAGGCCTGTTCTCAACCATGTCCTTACTCAGATCGATGCGCTCCTGAGTTTGAGCACTAATTCGTATATTTTCAATGACTCTTCCGCCATCAGCAGGCATGCTTACCGTTACATTCGCATCGGTATCAATAGCGGTAACCCTGAAAACAATCGGTTCATCTCCATGCTCATAAGTAACATCCGGGGCTACAAACCAAAACTCTCTTCCTACCTGCGAATATGCACAGATACAAAGAAATAATAACGTACAAAAAATAAATAAGCGCTTCTGCATGGTTTAAAAATTAGGTCCTACTTCTTAAAGCCTGTAAAAGAATACACGCGTAAAAAAACCAAAAGCCTTTGACAGTTGCCACTCTCAAATTTTGCTTTCTAACCTGATTTACTTTAATCAAAAAAACACTTATTGGCTAAATAATTTTTTTACGGCCTTTTTTGAGCTTAAGCTATTCTTTAATACTGTTAATATTTGAATAAGGTTGCAAAAAAGTCCAATTATTTAACTAAATTTTCATTTATAATTGAAAATTGAAATGTCTCCTTTTTTGAACATCTACTAAAAACAAACTGAACTTTTAGAATTCTTTCAATTCTACAATGATAAAAAATGCTACATTTAGGTCGAAAAAATTAGGAATGCACTCACAACCACCGCACTTCAATAACATAAATAAGTCTGGCAAAGGACTATACGAATGCTGGATCCATTAATTTCCTCCCCTTTGAAATTGAATAATCTTCAGCTAGCTGTTTGATTTATTTAACAAAACAGTATTGCTTGCCACATATGCATCACTTAGGGCATTAGGAATCTATTCAATCCTAAAAGAGTTATTACTTACATAATATTTCTATGTGGAAAGTATAATATACGTATACAAAGAGTAGTCATTACAAGCAAATTAAGTCAATACAATAAAAATCTACCCAATGTACAAACATTTAATGTGCCTAATAGTAGGCCTAATACTATTCACTGCGTGCAATAAGCATCTGGAAACACCCGAACAACTATTTAAGACATCAACCAGCATCTCTGTCCAGAACATTCCCAGTGATACTTCCCTTTACAATCAATCGTGGCTGCTTCTATTTGATCAGCCCATCGATCATCAGCACCCCGAAAAAGGCAGTTTCAAGCAGCGCATCTGGTATTCTCACAGAAGCATTGATGCACCAGTTGTTATGATCACGGAAGGGTATTCGGCAAACCGCAACTATACTTCTGAGCTGGCAAGGCTGGTTAAGGCTAATCAAATTATTGTTGAACACAGATATTTCTCAGAATCAAAACCAGACAGCCTAGACTGGCAATACCTGACTGTGGAACAAGCAGCTCATGACCATCACCGGATCATTCAGTTCTTCAAACAACTATACAAAACAAAATGGGCTACTAGTGGCATCAGTAAAGGTGGTCAAACAGCCATATTTCATCGTGCATTTTTTCCAAACGATGTGGACTTAAGCGTGCCCTATGTCGCACCAATAAACCTGGCAAGAGAGGACCAACGACTATTTGATTTCTTCCATACGGTTGGCAATGAAGCTGACAGAAAGCGCATACATAACTTTCAGGAGGCCGTGCTAAAAAAACGGGATGATATCATGCCGCTTTTTAAAGCATATGCCAGTGATAAAGGCTTGTCTTTTCGCATGGGATTGGATAAGGCGTTCGACCTGGTGGTACTCGAATATCCATTTTCATTTTGGCAATGGGGAAGTTCAACTGCTTCAATTCCACCTTCAACGGCGACGACCGAAGAGCTATTTAACCATTTAAAAAACGGCAGTGACATTGGCTATGTATCCGATCAAAGCTGGGAAAGCATTAAACCATTCTTCTACCAGGCCTACAAAGAGTTGGGATATTACGCTTATACACCTGGACGACTCAAGCCGTTATTGAAAGGGTTTCATGCTGATACCATAAGCAGCTCGATGTTTGCGCCAGGTGGCGACACCCTTCAGTTTATGCCAACCATGCAAGTTATAATGGCGAAACTTGAAGCAACAAACCCGAATATTATTGCAATTATTGGTGAAAAAGATCCTTGGGGTGCTACCTCGTTAAACAGCGAAAAACTGACTAAGACGATAAGAGCTGTTGCTCCTAAAGGCTCGCATAAGACCCGTATCAATACCCTTCCTGAAGGTATTCGAACGCAAGTAATTGATGAGATAAACAGGGCGCTTAAAGATTAAGTAACGCCTTGGAGCAGTTCTTTTTACCTGCTTTTCAAACTATATATACCAACCAAAAAAGGCTTCCTTATCGGAAGCCTTTTATTACTACGTGGTTTCTACATTTGGGTTAGGTAGTAATGGATATCTTTTATTTGCAAGAAATTAGATAGTTAGTCAACACGTCAACCGTTGCTTTACTATTTCCAACAAATATTTTATCATCAATTATGAAAACAGGCCTTTTTAAAAAGGTATACTCTTCTTCGAGAAACTGCCTGTAATCCTTCTCTGTCAGGTTTTTTTCTTTCAACACCAACTGCCTGTACTTTTGGGCTTGTTTATTGAAAATCTGCTCGTATCCACCTGCCTTCTCTGCTAAGTCATCTATTTCACTTTTACTCAAAGGCTCTTTCTTAATGTCCCGCACATCGAACTCGCGATGCGGTGCAACCTGCTTGAATATCCTTTTGCAGGTACTACAACTCTGCAGTAAATACACTTTTCCTTTCAACACACCTAATAGGGTTTTCGGTTTTGCAATTTCAAAGATAGTAAAGGTCTACAAAACAGCTGATTAAATTAATGAATATTAATTTGCAATTTGGTGAACGCTCGGATTTAATAGATGAATCCCCTCTTTTTATAGACAACGGTGTTTTTTGACCCAAAAAAGGTCCGCTAATAGCAGCGGACCTTCCAAAACGTTTCCGTTAATTTCTTTTTATTTAGAACCGGCAGAACCAAATACCCAACGGATGTTAAGCCCAAATGAGTCTGCACCAAAACGGGTATCATCGAAAAGCCAAAATGTTGGACGCCAATCAACGCCAAGGGCCAAGGGGACCTGAGAAAATTTGTATTCTAATCCGATTTCACCTGACGCACCCAACCAAAATTCATCTCCAATAAGAATTGAGGGGCCAACACCCACATACCAGTTAAAAGCTTCTTCACCGAGCGGACGGTAAATAAAATCCCATAAGGCATCAACGCCCATATAGCTATCCCAAAAAGCAAGATCCGCATGTACCCGGCTAAACTGGCCCATTGAAAATACTCCATCAATGGCAACTCCACCCAATCCGTTTGAACCGCCAAAACGTAATCCAACTTCTTGTGCATTACTACTTAATGCCATTCCTGCAACTAAAGCAACTACTAATAATAGCTTATTCATAATTTAGTTTTTAAAGTTATCAACATAATTGTTTTACAAAAGTAAAAACATTCGCTATACCAAATTATTAATATTTCCTAAAACTAATTGACCTGAATTATAACCGTTTTATTAGCAGATTGTTTCTCCTACAGGTAAATATTAGGACTGTTGGCTATGTAAATGCACACATCACACTCAATGGTCTATAACCTATCTGAGCATTAAACGAAATCTAAAAACAGGTTAAATAATTAGCTTAATCAGCTATTAAATTTAGCTGCTATTTATTTATATTTCAACACCTACACCTCATTTTCATAGAAATAATGCATTTACCATGCCGGCTCATCACTAAACATCAGCTTGCCAACTCCAATTGCAATGGCCACCTCATCTGTTTATTCATACGATCGAAGGCCACACTCGCGGAATCTCTAAGAATATTAATGCCTGCGAAAAGACACTCTTTAAAGTGAATTATATTGTTGCTGGTTCTGCTAACCCTAATTAAAAAAACGGCATGCAAGCCAATATCAAGACTTCAATATCAATAAAATAATAGTTACATTTGCACAGTACTTAATACATTAAATCATAATAATATGGCAAGTGTTAGAGAATTAAAAAAAGACATCAACTTCCTGGCATCAGAATTAATTACTGAGGCTTACGTTAAACAATTGGTGAAAGATGATGTGGACAATGATAAAATTGCCGAAGTGATGGTTAAAGCGATTGATTTCAGAAATGAGTTAGTAGCCAGAGCCAACCACCCTGATGCTAAAGATAATCCCCAAAAGGTAAAAGCTTATTATAGAAACTTACGAAAAGACATGATGGATAAGTTTTTAGCCATTGCGAATGATACCAATGCTTTGTAAGTAATTTACTAAACAAAGATTTAACTTCTGCTACTCTGTGGCAGAAGTTTTTCTACCAATATCTTGGGAGGTCATCGTCTCTCCCCTTCATGCTTTCCTTCACAAACCACTAACAGTCAAATCACAAAACATTCTTCCCACTGTTTTTTCACTGTTTTTCATTTGCAACATTTACCTACTTTTAGGGATTTCTGAAACTATACCAAAGAAGTAATTTTGTACCGAAACAATTAACAATTACTTCATCCATATGGTGTGGAGTATAAAAGGGAAATCAATTAAGCAATGAAAAGAATCTTTCTAATCGCAACCATGTTTGCGTGTATGACAGGTGCATTTGCACAAAGCGATATTAACGATGAGCAACAACAAAACTCAGCTCAACGATTGTTAAATTCAAATGCAGGGTTAACAATTGGAGGCTATGGTGAAGTACACTTCAACCAGCCACTTAGCTCCGATACCTATAACAACGGTAAGTTGGATGTACACCGCATCGTTATGCTGTTAGGCTATAACTTCAGCGAAAAAACACAATTTGTATCGGAGTTGGAGTTTGAACACGTGAGCGAAGTGTATGTTGAGCAGGCTTTTATTCAGCACAAATTAAGTAATGCATTTCAATTCCGTGGTGGATTAATGCTAATACCAATGGGCATTATTAACGAGTACCACGAGCCAAACACCTTTAATGGCGTTGAACGACCATTAATTGACAAGTACATTGCTCCATCTACATGGCGCGAGATAGGAGCTGGATTTACAGGAACTGTTTTGCCTGCATCTATTCGTTATCAGGCCTACGTTATGGGTGGATTTAATGGTTATGATGGCTCAGGTAAATTTGGTGGCAAAAACGGCTTACGCAAAGGTCGCCAGAAAGGAGCTGAAGCCTATGTTAGCTCACCTAACTTTACTGGTAAAATTGAATATTTTGGCATTCGCGGTTTAAACATCGGCCTGTCGGGCTACTTTGGCAATTCGCAAAGCACGCTGTATGACGGAATTAACAAAGACGATAAAAGCGCCGTAGCAGCAGCCGATTCATCAGTTATTGGCATGGCCATGATTGGTTTGGATGCTCGATACACATATGGCGGATTACAACTTCGCGGACAGTACTACCACACTTCTCTTTCCAATACCGATGAGTACAACCAGTTCACCGGCAATGATTTAGGAAGCGCTATGTATGGATACTACCTGGAAGCTGGTTATGACGTATTTAAGCACCTGGATAATGTTAAAACAGGGTTAATTCCGTTTGTACGCTATGAGGCTTATGACACTCACAGCAAAACAGAAGGTAACCTTGCTAAAAACGATGCGTACGACGTGAAAGCCATAACCACCGGCTTAACTCTGAAACTAACTCAAAATGCCGTACTCAAAGCAGATATGCAATTTGTTAAATCTGCTGCCAGTGATGAGTATGCAAAAACGTTTAATGCCGGATTTGGTATAATGTTCTAAAAAATATGAAGCAGACAGTATTAACACTATTATTGGTAACAATAAGTTGGATAGCAAATGGACGCGGTGACGTTAATTATGAACACAAAGCCGTGCAAAAAACACTTGAAAAAAGCTGTAACCTCATCAACCCAAGAGTATGCGAATTAGAGCTACCGGCTCAATACGCTGCTGATATAGATGGCAAGTTTTTTAATGTGAGCTGCGACAATACTGATGCTGAAATAAAATACATGTACATTGGTCGTGTGAACAGCTGCCGGGCCGGCGGTTGTTCCATGCCAAGTGCATTATCACAGGGGGGCGAGTCAGAATACTTTGACTACCTGATGGTGTTTAATGCCCGTTGCGAAGTTATGATGGTAAAAGTTTTTAACTATCAGGCAACGCATGGACACGAAGTTACTGCCAAGGGCTGGCTTAAACAGTTTATTGGCTACAATCCCAATGATAACAACCTGGAAGTTGGTAAAACCATTGATTCCATTTCCGGCGCCACCATATCGGTCAATGGCATTACGGACGATATAAAAAATAAAACTCAGATTATAGGTGAGGTGATTAACCTAAGCTCAATGCAAACAAGCTCAGGTTATTAGTAATCCTTAAAATCAATTTTTAACTGCAAAGCTTCCACAGCTGCTTCTTCTTTGAAATTGGAAATTGACAGGCCCAACAAACGGATAGGTCTGTTCAGGGGCGCCTCCCGAACTAGGTCAGCAGAGAGTGTATTCAGCAGTTTTTCCGTAATCCACTCATCAATTGTTTTTGAACGGGTAATCTGCTCGAAATTATCAAACTTTACTTTGAGCGTTAAAGTTTTACCTTGCTTCCCGCTTTTCGACACGCGCTGCTGCAAGCCGGCTTTTAAGCGATTAATTTCTGTCTGAATCTGCTGTTGATCAACTAAATCCTTACTAAAGGTGTTTTCAATCCCTACCGATTTACGCTCACGATGGGGGCGTACCGGCCGCTCATCAATTCCCCTGGCAATGTGGTAAAAATACTGTCCTGCCTTACCAAAGTATTGCACTAAACGGGGCAAGTCATAGCGCAATAAATCTTTTCCTTTATGAATATCGAGCTGATGCATTTTCTCAGCTGTTTTCTTTCCAACCCCAAAGAATTTTTCAATTGGCAACTGCTCAATAAATAAGCGCACCCCGCCAGGTTTAATAATAAACATCCCATTCGGTTTACGCTGATCGCTGGCCACTTTAGCCAAAAACTTATTAACGCTTACACCTGCAGAAGCAGTTAGTTGCGTTGTCTCAAAAATGCGCTGCTTAATTTCACGAGCCACCTGGGTTGCCGAATCGATGCCTTTTTTATTTTCCGTCACATCCAGAAATGCCTCGTCCAGGGAGAGCGGCTCCACTAAATCGGTGTATTCGTAAAAAATTTCCCTAATCTGCCGCGACACTTCTTTATAAACCTCAAAACGGTGCTTTTGAAAAATCAGGTGCGGACAACGGCGCAAAGCCACTTTCGACGACATGGCCGAACGCACTCCAAACTGGCGTGCTTCATAGCTGGCTGCCGCAATAACCCCGCGCTCACTGCTCCCTCCCACAACTACCGGCTTTCCTCTAAGCTCTGGAAAATCACGCTGCTCAACCGATGCAAAAAAGGCATCCATATCTATGTGAATAATTTTACGCTGCAAGCTTTTAAAATTTGAAGACGCAAGTTAATCAATATCGTTTCAATATTAATTTCTACAGGTTACAAACACTCAGCTTATATATTATTGCAATGCTAAAATCATCTGCCAAAAAGTGTCGTTTTTTACCTACTTAATCGTTGCCTATCGCATTTATCATTCCGGCAATATGATGTATCTTCGCGGCATAATGAATAAAACTGTTGACTTAACAAAAGGCCCCATATTTAGCCAATTGGTTAAATTGGCCCTTCCTATTATTGGCACCTCGCTAATGCAAATGGCCTATAACCTAACCGATATGATTTGGTTGGGACAACTGGGCAGTAATGCGGTTGCATCGGTGGGTGGAGCCGGCTTTTTTATCTGGCTGGGCATATCCGTTTTATTGGTTACCCGAATTGGTGCTGAAGTAGGAGTGTCGCAGGCGCTTGGCCGAAAAGAACCAGAAACAGCAGCCCGCTTTGCACGCCACTCCTTATTTTGGGCTGTGGTGCTGGCAACAGCAATAGCCATTTTGACCCTCGTTTTCAGCCCTGAGCTGATTGGCATCTTCCGCCTGTCTGAAGGCGTGGTGGAGAATGGCGCCATCAACTACCTGCGCATTGTATCATTAGGGTTTGTCTTCACCTTTGTAAACCCAACGTTTCAAGGTATTTATAATGGAATGGGCAACAGCCGGCTTCCATTTTACTATTTACTGATTGGGTTAGGGCTAAATATGTTGCTCGACCCCTTAATGATTTTTGGCATTGGCCCTTTTCCGGCCTTAGGCGTTGAAGGAGCAGCCTGGGCTACAGTATTCGCCCAGTTAGTGGTATTTTTAGTATTCTGCGTCCGTTTTATCTGGTTTAAAGAGGTGATGGATCCGGACTTTAAGCGTTTTAAACTCAACAAGGACATCTCTCTGAAAATATTTAAACTGGGGATGCCGGTAGCTGCCGAAAGCTCACTTTTTGCCTGTTTCGCACTCATACTGGCCCGAATGATTACTAAATGGGGGGATGTCCCCATTGCCGTTCAAAGTGTTGGCGCACAAATTGAGGCGATTTCATGGATGACGTCTTCGGGCTTTGCCACTGCATTGGGCAGCTTTACCGGCCAGAATTTTGGAGCCAACAATTGGAGCCGCATAAGAAAAGGCTATTTCACAACGCTGGGCATTGGTATATTTCTGGGCTCCTTTGTAACAGTGGCCTTTATTATCTGGGGCAAACAGATATTTTCGCTTTTTTTACGCGAACCCGAAGCCTTACAAATGGGCATCACCTACTTACAGATACTCGCCGTTTCACAGATTTTTATGATCATTGAAATCATTACCAGAGGAGCTTTTAACGGCATTGGACGAACAGTGCCTCCCTCTATTATAGGCATTGTTTTTACGGGCGGCCGTGTTCCGGCTGCAATGATTCTGTCTCTTGACAAGTATTTGGGCATGCTCGGTATTTGGTGGGCCATCAGCTTATCCAGTATTGCAAAAGGGCTGACACTAATGGCCTGGTACCTAAAAGTCCTTCGCCACTCTGAAGGTGGCAGCAGCACAAATATAAAACAACTCACCCTGCTCCCAACCCGACAGCGTCAACAGATTAAAATTGAAGAGATAAGTGATTAAACCCAGCCTAACATCTGGAAAACAGAACGTTATTTGAAACACCATCAAAACGGCTGACATCTATTTTATTAAACGGTAAAGCATGAGTAACAAGTGGCTAAAAGATAAATCCAGAAAAATAGAGATCAAGGTATCGGCAGATGGGTCACACACCTTATTTGTGCCCGAGCTTGATGAGCACTACCACTCGGTAAACGGAGCCTATAATGAGTCGATGCATGTATTTATTGAACCTGCATTACTGTTCTGTTCAAAATCCACTGTGCACATTCTGGAGATAGGACTGGGCACTGGCTTAAACGCATTTCTCACAGCTACGCACCAAGTTGATAAAACCATCTTTTACCATGCTTTGGAAAAATACCCGGTAACAACAGAGGCCGCTGCTCAGCTGAACTTTGCAAAAACAGAAGCAGAACAGCAAATCTTCACCCGGCTGCATCAACTTCCCTGGAATCAAGAAAGTGAGCTTCAACACAACTTTACAATCCTTAAGGACGAAGTAGATTTAACAGCCATTGACTTTGACCGGCATTATGATTTGGTATATTTCGATGCTTTTGCCCCCGAGAAACAACCGGAAATGTGGAGTGAAGCCATCTTTAAAAAACTGTATGACGCCATGAATCCGGGTGGCGTCCTTACCACCTATTGTGCCAAAGGTGTTATCAGACGCACCATGCAAGCGCTTGGTTTTACTGTTGAGCGCTTACCCGGACCAAAAGGGAAACGAGAGATGCTGAGAGCCGTTAAGAAATAAGTAATTATTGATCTTGCACCACCTTCATTGGCTGCGGTATTACGTTCACCGACTGCGCAACCAGAAAGTTCGCCACCAATCCCAAGATACCTATATACTTTTAGCTTCTTGTAATCTCAATTTCCTGCCCTTCTTTCATATCAACAACAATGATACCTGATGAAATGGTAAAATCACCTTTACTAATCTTAATGCATTCGCTCTCGAATGGATTATAAAGCTTTAACTTCCCACCTTTTTCGGACTTTACTTTTACGGACACCGTTATCCCGTTTTGTTTTTTCGCAGAGATTAGAAAGGCTCCTTGAGTACGCAAATTATCAAAACTAACATCAGACCAAGCACCTGGAATAGCAGGAAAAAGCTTTACAACACCAGTATGGCTTTGAATCAACATTTCCTGAATAGCGGCGGCAAAGGCAAAATTCCCCTCTAAGGTAAACGGGCGGTAAGTGAATTTTGAATGCCCTGCTTTACACTGGTCACCGTTTACATGAAAGGAGTTCTTTAGGCAAAAACACTCAGCAAAAATGCGAAGCACCTCGGCTGCTTTTTCTCCTTCAAATGCTCTTGCATACAAATTCCCCTGCCAACTAAACGAATAGCCTGTCCAATAGTCTGTACCTTGCTCTTGGAGGTTCTTCAAAGTATTTGAAATGATTTCCTTATCATCCTTTCCATTTGACATATCGATTATCCCCAAGGGATGGTATGCCATTAAGTGTGAAAAATGACGGTGAGATTCATTGTAGGGAAAGTCAGGTGCAAACATCAGTCCTGATTGAGAATCGACAGCCAATTCAGGCCACTCACTCAGTATTTTATCCCATTTGTTGGCCTCGTTATATAATCCTAACTCATAGGCTAATTCCGAAGCCTTTTCATATGTCCAGCGAATTAGTGCCAAATCAAAATTGGTTGTTTCAGGAAACCAAGCTTTGGCGGAGTTATTATATATTTCGGGACTGGAGCTGATTCTTAACTTCCTTTTTCCATCATTGCTTTGCACGGCCATATGATCTAGAAACACAGCCACATCTTTAATCCATGGATACGCACGACTTTCAAGAAAATCGCGATCCATAGAGTATTTCCAATGCAAATAAAAGTGATGCCCCAACCAAGCTGCAACTGTCTGTCCCATAGAATACTGAATCCATCCTCCCATAGGTTCACCTTCTAATGTTGTTACCCCAGGAACATTTATCCCATCTGCTTCAAAATAGTCTCTCGTGTATTTTTTGAAAGTTGGTCGATATTTCCACAGCCAGTTTAAAAAACCTTCTTCTAACTCAAGGTAATTACCCGTATATGCCGGCCAGTAGCTTAATTGAGTATTTAGATCGTGGTGGAAATCACCTTTCCACGGCGGTAATTTCCCATGATCGGCTGTCCAAACCGACTGCAAACAAATCGGAGGCGCATCGGCTCTGGCTGTTGCACCAAACTTATACATCTCCAAATCGTATTGTCGTTGTAACACCGAATCCGGAATATTTATATCCGATTTTGACCAATAGTTTTGCCACCAATTGACATGAGTTTGGTAAGCCATTTGACTCCCCGATTTCATATTCTCAGAAACTACTTCCACAGCATTAGGTGCTGCTTCCCAATTTTTATTTGCAGACGAAACAGACCAGCACCCACTCAATTCGTTGTTGGTTTTGCTCCACGAAGTATGTATCTGATAAGAGAAATCGCCCCACCCTTTTTGATTATATGTCAAGGAATTTTGTCCTCTTGAGATTATACCCTGTTCATATCCTAGTTGGTTTAAGTCATTTGTTGATTGATTTGTATAGCCTTCAGCATTTTCTCGATTGTAAGCAGGCGACACCAAATCTATATCAATGTTAACCGGAAGATTTTCAAACTTATACCATCCCAATGGTTGTTCTGCATGTACAAAGGTTGTTAGCTTTGTTCCATTTTCCCACTCCAGGACACAAGTAGCTGTTTCCACATTGAGGCTTACCTGCTTTACTGTTCCCAGCTTCTCAATATTAAACTCAATTGCTCCGGCAGGAATTTTAGATGGAGCAGGCAATTGGTTATACGGAACATCAAATACCTGTTGAACCGCCTTATAATTTCCCGATTCCCATTGTTTATAAACATCTTGAAACTTCCATGTATCAAAATCTATATTTTCCATTGGGCGTAGATCCCACAAATCGGCCCGATCAAGGGAAAAGCGAAGCTTGCCTTCTTTTTGCCAAACCAGCGCTCCGACAGTGGCATTACCTAAAGGCATTGCTTCATCCCATGTGTTAGCCAGATTATTAAATACTAGGCTATTCTTCGTACTTTGTTTTAACTCCTTATTAGCAACGCATGAGACAAATAATGTCAACATTAAAAGTGCAAATATTCTTAAATTAGCTATAGTTATAGAAAGTAAAGATTTCATTTTAATTAATTAGTGGGTTCAAAATATATAGTCCTTATTATTCAGTCTCAATTTTCGCCATTGGAAGCACGAACTTTTGGTAAGAAAATTGCCCATTAGCTAAATCACCGTTGCATTCTTTAGTTAGAATTGATTTTAGTTCTTCAACCTTTTCAGGAAACTGATCAGCCAAATTATTTTCTTCCCGGTAATCATCTGGCAAATAGTACAATTGGAAAATATTTTTAGAATAGTAGTTGCGAAGCTTCCACCCTTCTTTTGTTACTATTGTACCACCATACATGGAGGCATTAATGATATAATCGTGTTCAACATTGGTACCTTTACCACTAAATAGCGGTAAAAGGGAAATTCCATCTTTTTCTTCTGCCAACTCTACATTTAACAAATCAGCAAAAGTAGTTAGGATATCATAATTGGCTACTAAGTTATTCAACACTGTGTTTTCGGGCGTTTTACCTGGCCATTTAACAATTAAAGGCACTCTCAAACCACCTTCCCAGTTATCATATTTAAGCCCTGCCATACCATCATTTCCATTAAATACGTCACCACCCAATTCTGAGTAATACTTCGTACTAATATTATCGAATCGCTCACCGGTTTGCATATTCCTAACAGGCTTAAGAATTCGTCCTTCCTGTGAGTAGTATATTTCATGACCATTATCTGAGCTGAAAATAATCATAGTATTATCCTCCAAACCTAACTCACTCAACTTCTGCCGAATAATTCCAACGTGATCGTCCAGCATTTTAACCATAGAGGCATATTCCTTCTCAATTTGCGTTAAGCGATCATCTTTCTTAAAATCGTCATGTACTTGAGGAATAGCAACCGGTCCGTGTGGCAATTGTGTTGGATGAAACAGAAAAAACGGCCGGTCTTTATTATCTTGAATAAAAGAAAGGATTTTATCTAAAAAGAGATCCTGAGAATAAACACTTTTCCCTTCCATATTCCAACGATCCTTATAAGTTTCAGGAGTTTCTCGCTCTCTGGTTTTACCACAATCCTTTCGAGTATTTCCTGGTATGTCTATTTTTTCACCATTTTCGTACATATAAGGAGGGTAAAAACCATGGGCCATTACGTGATCCAAAAAGCCATAATAGTAGTCCCAGCCATGTTGCTTCATTTCTTCAAAAGAAACAGAGAAGCCCCACTCCAGTTTTCCAACCTGCCCGGTAGTATAACCTGCCTGTTTAAATACTTCGGCCAACGTTATAATTTGCTTCTCCGTATCAGCCGTTTGCTTGTAAAGTGCTGCTGATATTTCATTCGAATGGATTTCACCATCGAAGGCGTTTTTATAAGCGCCTCCACTTGTTATTTTCCATTTATTGGCATGTCCATCATGATAACCTGTTAACAGACTTGCCCTTGCCGGCGCACAGAACATACAACCACGAACATTCTCAAAGCGTAAACCTTCGCTTGCCAAGCGATCAATGTTCGGCGTTTTTACAATTTTCTGACCTTCATGGGATAACATACCACGCCCCATATCATCGGCATATATAAAAACGACATTGGGCACTTTTTTGGGCATCTTATCTTCAGATCTACATCCTAACAATAAGGATGAGAGTATCATGCAAGAAATTATTTTTTTAAGCATAGAAAATACGTCTTTACAATTAATTAATACGCGTTAGTTCTTAATAAATTTTTATTGCTTGATAAACTTAGAAGTAACTGTCGTTTTGCGATCTGACAATCTGATGAAATACAGTCCGGAAGTTAACTTTCTAATATCAATACTTTGTGGTTCTAAGGAGAATGTCCGTTTATACTTTTCTACTATTTTCCCTGTACTATTTAAAATCTCAATAATAAATTCTTTTCCTGAGACATCAGCAACGGAAACATATAACTCATCCATGACAGGATTTGGATATAAACTTATTGCATACGGAGAGTCACTATTGCTTAATTCACCAATATCTGTCGAAATATTGGTTACAACAAAGGTTTGAATATTACTATAGTAAGTTTTTCCGTTAACACCTAATTTAATTCGATATTGATACTTAGCACCTAATAATGAGGTCGTCAAAGTGGTATGAATGACAAAGTCTGTGCTCTCTGCATAAGAAGAAGGGTCGAAATCAACCTTTGTACTAAAGTCACCATTACCATATTCAATTGATAGTTCATCCAAAGTGTTATTTTCTGGAAAAACCAGCCCTTTCAATTTCCACTGACCACTTCCAAGTTCCTCTACCATCAGACATTCAGCCAGAGGTATATTGTATAACACAGGTGATAAACTCTTCTTTTCCCCATAATGAATACCATTTACATCACGAATAAAAGGCCTGTAATAATAGGCCACATTATAATCCAGGTCTGTTAACGTATTTGTATAGGTATCGCTGTTCCCAAACACTGCAGGAGACTCCAGAGCAACTACATTTGCATTATCAATATTCAAATCTCCATCAATCGCTGCATAAATAAATCCAACTTCTTTAACATTATCCGCTCCGGAATAGCTAGCAGATAAATCTATTTTATTATACGATAAGTTATTATGAGACACATTACTGAAACTTATATTTGACCCCAGTATTTTGATTTTAAAATCAATAGTTTGTCTTTGTCCTGTTCCTATGTCATTGCATGGTGCCGGAGGAGTATTATCTTCAAGCGCAGCAACACGCATAAGCAAAGGTTCATTAAGAATTGCTGTAGCAGGAATAGTGAAATTACCAGTAAAGTTATCTACCTTTCCATTAGAGTTAGCCACTTCCTCATCTGCATCATCAAAATCACCATCATTATTAAAATCAATCCAAACCTTGGTATAAAAATTATATCCAGGGTTATAATTATCCTGACAATAAAGTGATATTTGGTCTTCTGCATTAACCTCAAAAACCTTATCAGCCTTAAAATAGTTAGCGCGAGAAGGAGCATCGTAGGTATCTCCATTTACACTTAACTTTTTAATTCCTTTATACCACACCAGGTCATATTCATAATTCGGTGCACACATAGGCGATACACTAGACGCTGTTTTGACTGTAATGTATTGGTCTTTTGTTAATACACTAGTTCCATTAGCATTAGTAGCGGTCAAAGTAACTTTGTAATATCCTGGTGTTGTCAGTGTCACACTTGGAGAAGATTCATCTGAAATACGAATCACATCACTACCATTCTCCAGTGTCCATTGTAATCCGTTAGCATTGGATGATTGATCCAAAAGTGTTACAGTTTCACCAACATTGATGACATCAGCACTCCCACCATGAATTGTGAAATCAACGACGGGCATACCCACATTGTCATTGAGGGCAGATTGCAGGCTTGAAAACCATACACCCCTTCCATATTTTGATACATATAACCTACTATCATTATTAGGATAATAGGCTATGCGCATGTCGGTCAAACTTTGCAAAGGTAAGCCTTGATTAAACTCTTGCCATTCTGTTAATGTCTCATCAATATAATAAACCGTAAGGCTGGTCATCACATATATTCCCTCAGAAGTGTTTTTATCAATCAATATTGCCATAGGATTATTCTCCGGAAAAATCCCTCTCAAATTCCAGGTTTCACCCTTATCTTTAGATATATAAACACCAGCATCGGTAGCTAAAGCAATTATATTTTCATTGTATTGATGGGTCGCTATCCTGTAACGCGATGCTTGCGGAGCATTTTTCAGATGAATCCACTCAGGTGCATCAGCAGACAAGTTCTCAGTGTAAAACAATCGAAGCCCAACTTCATCGCCTAAGAATGCCAATTCTCCATTAGCACGAGACTGCTCAAAGGTACCCGCATGTAATTCTGAAATTCCGGCAGACAGAGTGGGTACAGTTGTCCAGTTGTTATATATAGGAGTCCACGCATGCCCTGTAATATGCGGAACGTTTTCTCCTTTAAAACTATTTACAAGCCACCCATCCTGACCGTAAGGAGAACGCACTAATCGAACATCTTTTGTGCCTTGAGTCCTATTATTTCTGGTAAAACCATAAAGTCTTTTGTTATCAAAATGATCTGGCTCTATGCTATTGTACACAAAAAAATCATCTGTTCCACCGTCATTAAGTTTGACAACAAGTCCGCCGGTAATAAACTTTGTGTCATCCTCTGATTTAATTCTCCCCCTGTAAACATCGGCAGAAGCAACATGAGAGGTTCTGCCATTTCGGGTAAAAATCTGTCCGATATCTTGTCCGCCTGTAATAAACACCCCTTTATTCAATAGACTTACGTCCATCTGACTTCCTTCCGCAATGCATATATCGCCATTTTTAGAGACGACTTTACTGCAAATGTAATTTAGCTTTGACATACCTGAAGCTGAAACTGTTGCTTCTGTTGGAAATAAATCATCCTCTTTAATAGCCCAGATACCTCCATCATTGCACCAAAACACAGTATCTTTTGTAGTATTGGTGGTAACATAACGGTTATCCGCCCAAGTACACTTGCCATAGGAAGGTTTTAAACCCCATATGATACCTCCGTCTTCACTACCCCAAAACTTCTCTCTCAAAAGCAGCAAACGGCTAGAATTATTGGGACTTATATAAAAATCACTTATCCAAGTTGCAGTACTGTATGGATTAACACTTCCATAATAATCTTCAGTTTCTGCCTTAAAGCCATCGGCATTATCAGCTTCTTCTAGAGGCACCGGACCATTGGGATAAGAATAAGTAGGATGTTTAACCTGCGTAAAATTAAAATAAGATTTGCCGTCATTCGGAGTAGGGTTGTATTCTGATTTCCATAAACCAATAAACCGGGTTGGCATGTTTCCATCTACAATTCCATATGCATACACTAAAGTAGAACCTATTACTGGCTTATAAATACCTAAATAAAAGCGATCTACCTCCTGCCGATGTGTTATTATACTTCTTTCAATAAAAGTATCTCCTTTATCATTAGAAAAGTTAAAAACCGGAGCTATATCAGCATCATCACAAGACACAACAATAAGGTCCCAATTGTCAGTCAAATCGATATCGGTATATCTGCCTCTTAGCTTTTGAGTCCAGCTTAATCCAGAATTGGTTGTCAAGTATATTCCTGACGCTGTTGCTGCAATCGCTCGGGCAGCATTGTTCGGATCTGAGTGGACATCAAATATTTTACCCTCTATCCCGGAACTTCTGTCTTCCCAGTTGATTCCGAAATCATGGGAGTAATATATTTTTTCATCCTCTGCTGTTCCTAGGTATAATATTGACGCATTAGCTGGACAAACCTCTATACAAGAGGTGTTATTAGTCGCAAAATGATCCGTTTCAGGAGTCCAGTTCTTACCATAATTAACAGTTTTCCAAAGCCCCCCGTTTCTGGTACAGGCAAACATTATTGCTGGATTGGATGGATGCATTTCGATGTATTGAACGGCTCCATTACCGGTTGCTGACCAATGTACATCAGGGTCACCGAAAGGACCTATATTCTTCCACTGCCCTAAATTGCCATTATTAGGGATCTCTTTGGTATAAGAAGTTGGCATCGAACCGGACTTTAACAATGGCTCTTCATTGCCAGGTACCGGATTTCTAAAGGCCAATAAGTTCTTATATTGCCCACATTCATTAATATAATAACCGTCGCTATCCAAAGCCCCTGTTATCCTTTTTTCCAACTTTTCAAAATGTTCCAATGTCTCTGTGTCCAATTCATGATTAGAAGCATAGGCATTAAATGCCAATACTACATCTGAGAACATAACTTTATCTTGCTGTAACATTTCTTCCCAAACAGGATAGTCATATGCATTCTTTTGTAGAAAAAAGAGTTCTTTTTTGGACGTTACATTACATGAAATTAATAATAGTGAACAGGTTATAAGGAGTAATAATTTTTTCATAGATTTTGTTTGGATTTTATCATTTTAGATCGAGCCACTATTGCACCTTGATAGTATCTGGTGTATGTCCGGCGCAATTGCTAATTTGGAACATAAGAGTCTAAAACACCTTATAAACATAACCTTAAGCCCGTGTATTTTCTCCAGGCAATAATTCAATTGCACCTTTAGTCAACAACCAATGAAGCTTTCCATGTTTTTTGGAACATTAGCGCATAGCTTCTATTGAATAACTGGATAAATCTTATCATCGGACAGTTACTTTATATTAGCGTACCAGAAAAACGGCAACATATTAAGATAATCTACATTTTAAAATGTAACTAACCAGTATTAATTAATGCAGTGCTGAATGTTAACAAGTGCATTCGTTCGATGTATATTCTTGATAAATAAATTTATAAAGAATATACATTATAGCGACCTGACCAACTAACAATCAGCACATAGCATTAATTCTCTAAAATATACTTTGATTATTCTACTCCCAACCAGGATTTTGTTTCAACTCTTCATTTAGAATCAATTGAGTCTTAGGTATTGGATTAAGGTTATAATACTCCTTCCATCCTTTCCCCTGACTAACAAAATCACCAACACAGACCACACGACCAACATCATTGGCCGATACAGAAGCTGCTGGATTAACATCTCCACTGGTTACAAAAATAGATGCGCTCCCAAAATAATCTTCTCTTTCTGATTCCGCAACACGCACACCCAATGGGCGCTGATTCATGTAATATTCACCTCTGTTCCAGCGTCTGATATCATAAAAACCGAACCCTTCACCTAGTAACTCTACCATTCGCTCTCTACGTATTTCCCAAGCAATTGGCTCCACAACCGGGTCTCTGTCAGGATCAAAAGAAGCATTTATTTCACCCACATTCATTGGGGCTACATTAGCACGAGTCCGTAACTTGTTAATAGTCAAATCGGCCACCGCTTGATCAAATTTACCCAACTCGTAAGTAACCTCTGCATAGTTCAGCAGAACCTCTTCAATATGGAAAATTGGAAAGTCCGATACAGCAAACCTTGCTCCGGCCTGGATATTCGCCTCATTATATGTATTGTAATACATATAAAAATAGTAGCCTCCATAATTACGCATCGGTCCCCACGAATGAGAAGAAGTTTGAATCATAGGCACCCTTGACAAAAACTGTGGCTGCCAAGTGTGTAATGGAAACTGATGATTGGCATCGTTAATACTGTTCATATAATCAATATAGTAACGATCTTTTGGATCCATTCCTTCAGTCCACCATGAGTCTTTGTTTTGATCGGTAACAGGTACAGCATTACCTTTATTGGTTTTATATGGAGGAATGCAACGCCAATACAAACGGTGGTCGCGATTTTTAAATTCATCATTAACAGTGGCAGCAACTCCGCTTCCTTCATATAAGGAACTTGTTCCAATAGGCTTTCCATCCTGGCACAAATAACGACCTACCGTACGAGCATGCAACGACACCTTCTGACTTCCTCCTCTTTCCATACGTGGAAGTCCTGACATTTCTAAATCTTCCTTACACTCTTTGTACAAAATAATACCCGGAACTTTAGATAAGTCATCTGATGACCAGATATCAACATAGTTGTTGGCGATTGAAGGATAAGCTCCGATTAAAAGTTTTGACACACGCTCGCACTCATTTAAATAAACTTCGGCATCGGAGAGCGAATGGTATTTCCGCCAAGTACCTTCAAATAGAGAGAAACGAGACAAAAGTGCCCTTACAACATTTCTGTTTATCGTATTGGAATTGGGCCCTTCACCGTTTTCCTTTATATTCTCCTCAGCATATTTAAGATCGCGTAAAATATTACTTGCTACCTCATTACGAGGGGTTCTTTTCCCATACAGAATCTCCAGGTCATCATCCTCCACCACATCTTCTAACCAGGGTACATCGCCATAGCGAGCCAATAAGTCATAATAACGATACGAACGAAAGAACAGACCAACTGATCGCCAGTGCTTTTTATCGATTTCACTCATTTGTGAACCATCAATATTACGTAGCATGAGATTCACTTTACGCATATAATCAAAATTCCAGGCATTATCTGTATTTGTGGTAGAACTAATATTATTCCACTGCCAATGGTTATTCTGAACATTAGCACCAGAACTCTTGTACAAGTAGTTAGCCAAAACATCTCCAGAGGCATGCGATTCTGCGTATTGCCGCATTGAGGTATTCGCAAAAATACCATACATGCCCCACGCGTATGTTTTAAAATTATCGTAAGTAACAAAAGCTGTTTTTTCACTCACCGATGTTTTAGGCGAGTACTCCAGAAAATCATCGTTACACCCAACCGATGTTACTATTGCTATAAGAAATATATACTTAATGAATTTCATGGTTTTATAAGTTTAAATTTACACCAAACGAGAAAGTTCTGTATTGCGGATATGTCCATGTCAGGTTCTCCGGATCAATACCCTGCGGAAGGTGGTCGAATGTGAATAAGTTCTCTCCACTAAAGAAAACTTTGGCATTTTTTAAATGAATCCTGTTGAGGATGTTTTGAGGAATACTATAGCTAACCGTAATATTTTTAACACGTAGATAAGCAGCGTTACTTAAGAACTTATCAGACACCCGTTGATTTGATCCTTGCGAACTGCCTGCGTTCTCGTAGATACGCCCGTAATAGGCATTTTCCTTATTTTCCGGTGTCCAGATTTTACCAATCTGATCGGCATAAACAGTTCCATATTGGTCAGACATAGGAAATATAATATTACCACCAATCCAAGCATCACGCTTACCAACTCCCTGTAAAATAAAGGATAACCCTAAGTTCTTCCAGTTCATTGAACCATTTACGCCATACTGGTAACGAGGACGACTATTCCCGATAATTTTTCGGTCGCCGGGATTATCCACTGTATTATCTCCTGTATCTATCCTGTTTTCGCTATTTTCGTCATCCATTAAATTTTTATACTTAATATCCCCCTCGTGAGATGTTACCCCGTTTATACTTACCACATCACTGTTTAAAGCACCGTTTGCATCAAAGTCATTTTCAGTATAAAAACCGTCAGTAACATAGCCCCATATCTCACCTATTTCTTTTCCTTCGTAATAGGAGGCTGATAGCAACTTAGTCTCATTTTTGTACCTTGTAATTACCGAACGTGAATCATAGATATTAAATCCAATATCGTATCTTACTGTTCCAATATTATCCTTCCATTTAAGAGACAACTCCCACCCATTGGTCTTCATATCAGCTGCATTTTGTTTGGGTGCTGCTGCTCCAGCTACAGCTGGCAATTCTTCGGCTGGTCCAAGCATACCGAGTGTATTTCGGCGATAAATATCAAATGAACCATTCAGTCGGTTATTCAGAATGCCGAAATCGATACCTCCGTTAATAGTACTAACCTCTTCCCAGGTGTAGTTGGCACGTACCATTGGTAAACCTCCCATGGTTTGCGGAACCAGCCCATTGTAAATCCAGTTACCATTCACAACCGGAAATGTTGGCAAAAACCCATAGTTGCCAATATTTTGGTTACCTAGTGTTCCATACGAGCCTCTTAACTTTAACATAGAAATAACTTTTTCCATGGGCTCCATAAATGATTCTCTTGCTATGTTCCAAGCCGCGGATACAGAAGGAAAGAAACCGCCACGATAATCCGTAGGAAATTTAGAAGACAAATCATAGCGACCATTAAATTCTAGGAAGTACTTCTCTGCATAATTGTAATTAAGTCTGAAAAAGCCACCTCTAAGCGCATATTCATTATAATCATCAGTCGTCTCAGGTGGTGTGAGGCCATTTGTACCACTCAACGAAGGCAACTCATTATTAATCATATTGAATGCCCTCGATTGTAAGAAACGGTAATCATTATACTCCTGGTTATACCCTAATACACCTGATAAATTATGTGACTCACCAAATGTTTTTTCGTAATTAACAAAGGCATTGATGGTTGAATATTTTGTTGTAGCTCTCGATGTTGAAAACGGATTAGTCTTAGTTGATGGTTTAATGCTTTCGGCCAATCCCTGGTGAACCTCAAAATAATTAGCATAATCCTGGTAATCGGTTAAGCCCATTTGATATGAGTATTCGAATATCGCCTTTAAGCCTTTAAGGGGTTTTAGCTCTGTTCTTGAAAAAATACGTGTATTATCCGTCACTCTTTCTGAGATATCAACTTGTTTAATCACGTTAGACGGTGTCATCACTAAGTACTCTTCCCCATCAGTTCCATACGGCAACGTGCCATCCGGGTGATAAGAGGGGAGGTTGGTTTTCCATATTCTTAATTCACTACTTCCATCTAAAAATGGATATTTCTTATTCCCTGTATTGTACTTAACATCCAGAGAAGTTGTTAACCAATCTGTTATATCACCGCTCACATATGTTGAGACGTTGGTTCTCCTAAACGCATCCTTATTTGTAACCAAAATTCCATCTTCGTCGGAATAGCCCAAAGAAATGCGGTAATCAATTTTTTCGCTTCCTCCATGTACAGAAATATTGTGCGTTTGCTTCCACGATGGTTCAAACATATCCCCCATTACATCAGTTTGCTTCAAAAAGTACTTAGTCCCGTTGGCTTCTGTCCATCCCAATGGATAGGCTGCCTGATTATTTTGATAATCTTCCAACAGATCGACATAAGTGTCAATATTCTGTCCTGACCAAATGGATGAATATTCACCATCTTTGAGTGTCCGAATCATATCAGAAGGTGAAGCTAATTCAGGAAGGCTGTTAACACTTGATATCGCAAAGTTATTATTATAACTAATAGAAAGGTTTTCGTTTCGTTTCCCCTTTTTAGTTGTTATTAAAATAACACCAAAGGATGCTCGAGCCCCATAAATAGCTGCTGATGATGCATCTTTCAAAACTGAAATACTCTCAATATCATCAGGATTAATCAGGTATAAGTCATTATATACAACATTGTCAACTAAAACAAGAGGTGCTCCACCATTAATAGATTCCAAACCCCGGACATTAAAATTATTTCCACCTCCTGGTATTGCCGATGAAGAAGTTGTAAATCCGGGTACTGAACCTTGCAAGATAGCACCTAACCCGGTAACAGGACGATCTCCCAATACTTCTTCCATTTTTACCGCTGATACAGCACCGGTCAGATTCACTTTCTTTTGAGAACCATAACCCACTACTACCACTTCATCTAAATCAGTAAACTCCTCAACTAAGGTAATACCAATGTTGGTGCGATTTGCGGCATTTACTTCCTGCGGTACAAAGCCAATGTATGAAAAAGTTAATATCGCATCAGGTGAACTAACCTTAATTGAATAAGTGCCATCAATACCAGTAATAACGCCATTGGTTGGACTCGATTTCTCGTACACATTAACGCCCGGCAAAGGTTCGCCATTTACATCAACCACCGTACCTTTGACACTAAACTCCTGTTGAACCGGCGTTTGTATGCTTACTGTTTTGGTGGTTAAAATCACCTGGTTATCAATAATACGATAGGTCACATTGCTCTGCCCAAAGAGCTCATCCAACACATCCTCAATATTTTCATTTTTAGCATCGATGCTGACGGTTTGATTCACATCCATGCTTTGAGGGCTGAAAAAGAACTTGTAGTCAGACTGCTCCTCCAATGCACTGATTACTTGAATAAGCTTTACATTATTGAACTTCAGGTTTACCTGTTTCTCTTGCGAGTAGCCACTTGCCGACCAGGCCTGAACGATACCGACTAATAATAGAACAACAATTGCTTTCATAATCCGCAATACTCGTTTATGGGTATGAAGAGCCCATACCCATGGTTTTTGTTTTTTTTTCATAAATTTGTATTGTTTGTAGGGTTCTAAAAAATAACGCTTTGAACACTCTGCACTCTAAACAGGATTGTGTGCCACCACTTTCCTGTTTTCTTTTATATAGTTACTGATTACTAGTAATCACCACCTTTCTTTTTGTGAACGAACCATCGCTCAGTTGTTTTGGCCGCTCAATCTTATATGCTATTGGTAAAATCATCCGGGTTAACTCGAGTACCTCCTCCAGCCGCTCATTCTCTATTTTTGCATAAACAGGCAACAACTCCAGTTCTTTGTCCTTTATCTCGATGTCTACATTATAAAACTGCTCCAGCTTTTTGGCTGCATCCAGCAGGGGCTCGTTCTTCAATACCAGCACACCTTCTATCCAGGCTGTTTGCTCGTCAGCACTTGAATGCTTTACCTTAAAGGTGCCTTCTGATCTGTAATAGGCATATTCCTGTCCGGGCTTCAGCAAGGTCTGGTGCTCATTATTACTCCCCAGCATCTCTACACTGCCTTCCTCCAAAAATACGCGCGACACTGCTTCAGCTTCGAAGGCCTCCACATTAAAACGGGTACCCAGTACTTTAACTTTAAAATGATTGGTTGATACAATAAACGGGTTGCTTTCATCTTTAGCCACTTCAAAGAAAGCCTTCCCTTTTAGAGCAACTTCCCGTCTTCCTGCAGCTTGCGAAAACTGCAAAACAGAACCGGCCTGCAGCCATCCCGATGAGCCATCGGGCAGAAAAAACCTGGTTTTACTTTCTGCAGGCGACTCAATAGTCAGGCGGTTATCAGCCAGGGCTTGTGGCTGCTGCCTATGAATGTAAAGCGCAGTTACCACCAGTAGCGGCAGCAATAATATAGCAGCAATGCGCTGCACCCACCAGCCTATGCTTCTCGTCGATACATTAGACGGTTTGTCCTGCGCTTGTGCCTTATAGAATATTTTATAATATAAATCATCAGGTTCGGTAAGCTCCAAATCCTCGCTATTACACACGTCCTCCCAGTGATTGGCCAGCGCCTGCTTAAACTCCTGCTCCTGCTCTTCGCCTTGCAGATACTCATAAAGCATCCGGTAGTCACCTTCAGAAAGAGGTACTCTGTTCTTTAGCTTAGCTATGATTTGTTCAAACTGCATCATAAATTACACGGTACTTTTACTTCTATTATCCGTCGGAAAATAAAAGGTCCTATTATTATTTAATTTCTTTTGATTAAAAATGTATCATTCACCTGCAAACTGACAAAACAGGCCTTACCGATAGACAAATCCACGACACAGCTTTACTGAAACAACGCCAGAAAAAGGACCACAGGTAAGCCGCCCTTCATCTGCTCACGTATATGGCGATAGGCCGCCGTCAGTTGGTTCTTTACCGTTTTTTCTGAGATATTAAGATGAGCGGCCACCTCACTAACAGTCAACCCTTCCTTTTTACAAAGCAGATAAACCATTTTGCGCTTATGAGGCATCTGCTCAACAATGGTGTCCACCTGCCGGGCTAATGCTGTGTAATCTATCTCATAATTTTCATCCGCAGCATTGAGCCCATTCTCCTGTACATAGGACTGCATTAACTCATTCTCGCGCTTTCGTCTGATGAATGCTTTTCGTATCTCGTTATAGGCAATGGTAAAAATATAGCCTTTCACCGACTCGTTGAGCTTAAGCTCACGACGCCTGTGCCACAACTTGATAAACACCGTTTGCACCACCTCTTCAGCATCGTCTTTGGAGGGCATATAATGGTTGGCAAACTCTAAAAGCCTGCGTCCATACCTGAGGTACAATGCTTCAAAAGCCTTGGACTCATCGCGGGCCAAAGCCTTCATCAATTCGGTATCTGGTGTATCTGGCATTACCTGGATAGGATATTTTTTGAGCCGTTAAAATAAGTTAATAAAGCAGAGAAATGCAAAAGAAAGAGAAACACAATGAGCTTTCGTTTCTTTTGCAAGAGCTCGTATGAAAAATCATTTATGCCAATTCGAAAGTTTAAGCAGGTACCGCTGAATGCGACAGCCCATTGCCTTATACTTACTAACCAATGGGCACAACAAATATGATGAGCATTATCCTTGTCAGCCAATGGCAATATTTGTATTTTCACTGACCTAACGGAATGTTTCATTCAAATAAAACCTCTATGAAAAAGTTATTATTGCCATTAGTGGCTCTTGCAGGGCTGGTAGCTTGCCAGCCAAAAGTAACTTACACCAGTTCTGACCCAAATATCAAAGACAAAGTGGAAGAGTTTATTCCATTTAAGCTCACCACTGATTTATCGGTGTTAAGCGAACAGGAGAAACAGATGTTACCGCTGCTGTTTGAAGCTGCTCAGATAATGGATGACCTGTTTTGGAAACAATCCTGGGGCGATAAAAATGAGCTTTTAGCTAACACATCAGATGAGTACGTGAAGAAATTTATGCTGATTAACTATGGCCCTTGGGAGCGTTTAAACAACAACCAATCGTTTATTGAAGGCATTGGCGAAAAGCCCAAAGGCGCACAGTTTTATCCTGCAGACATGACCAAAGAGGAGTTTGAGGCCTTTGATCACCCTAAGAAATCGGATTTATACACCATCATTGAGCGCAATGAAAAAGGTGACCTGGAAGCGGTTCCTTACAGCGAAGCTTATAAAACCGAATTAACCAAAGTAGCTGATTTACTAAGAAAAGCAGCTGCGTTGGCCGAAGACGAAGGCCTGAAAACTTACCTGACCTTGCGTGCCGATGCTTTGTTGAGCAACGATTATCAGCCAAGCGATATGGCCTGGATGGATATGAAAACCAACACCATTGACTTTGTAGTTGGTCCTATTGAAACCTATGAGGATGCCCTTTACGGCAGCAAAGCCGCCTTCGAGGCCTACATCCTGATTAAGGATAAAGAGTGGTCGGACAAACTCACGCGCTTTGCCGCCTTGCTGCCAAAGCTGCAAGAATCCCTGCCGGTTGAGGCCGAATACAAGAAAGAAGTACCTGGTACCGACAGTGACCTGGGCGCTTATGATGCATTATACTATGCAGGCGACTGCAACTCAGGCAGTAAAACTATTGCCATCAACCTGCCTAACGACCCTCAGGTGCACATTGAAAAAGGCAGCCGTAAGTTACAGCTGAAAAACTCAATGCGTGCGAAGTTCGATAATATTTTAGTGCCAATCAGCAAAGTGGTGATTGCTCCTGAGCAGCAGCAACACGTTAAGTTCGACGCCTTCTTCGAAAACACCATGTTCCACGAGGTAGCACATGGTCTGGGTATCAAAATGACATTGGATGGCTCGCAGAGTGTGCGCGAAGCCATGAAAGAAACCGCTTCGTCGATCGAAGAGGCCAAGGCTGATATTCTGGGACTCTACATGGTGACTAAACTGGCTGAAATGGGTGAACTGCCCAATAAAGACCTGATGGACAACTACGTGACATTTATGGCTGGCATTTTCCGCTCAGTACGCTTTGGTGCTGCGAGCGCCCACGGTAAAGCCAACATGATGCGTTTCAACTATTTCCAGGAGCAGGGTGCCTTTAGCTACGATGAAGCAAGCGGCCACTACACCGTTGATTTCGATAAGATGACGGAAGCCATGAACAAGCTGTCGGCCGACATATTAGTGATGCAAGGTGATGGCAACTACGAAAAGGCTAAGCAAATGCTCGCTGAGATGGGCACTATCCGTCCGGCTTTGCAGGCCGACCTTGACCGCATTGCAAAGGCTGGTATCCCCCGCGACATTGTATTTGAACAAGGAGCGGATGTTTGCGGACTATAAGCAAATAAATTCAACTCTAGATATAAAGAGGCTGTCCAAAAAGGGCGGCCTCTTTCTTGTAATAAATCTAATTGTACTTAAATCTTTACGAAATAATTCGTTGCTTTCTCCCAATCATAAAATATAAGATTGAGCCCAAGAATGGGATTAATAGTATAACCAAAACCCAAACAACCTTATTACTGCCTTCAAAATTATTCTTTAAAACACTTATCAAAGCTAATAGTGGCATAATAAAGACTAAGAATGCAACCATTAGAATTATAATCCATTCTGGTCCACCCGGCATTGCCCATAATAATAACATATCAATTGATTTAAGTTAGTAACTTGCACAACAAAGATAATTATTAATGAAGGCCATAGAGCACAGATCGTTAGTAAACCTGTGAGTTATCCTAAAAAGGTGATAGCCCCAAACAGACCACCACCTTTTAAACCTAACCCATTATTCAAAATATTTTTAAGCCCGTTAACTTGATTATGGCACCAGCGCACCTAACATCAAATAGTGGAGACTTTATGCCTTAGCTGTTCAACCAGCGATCGAGCTTATGCCAGCCCCCGGCGTTGTGTACCTCTGCAATGCCATTTTGCAGCAGCATGCCTTTAGCCGAAGCACTGCGCATACCCGAAGCACAACACAATACCAAAGGTGCGTTCATCTTTTTAAGCTTTTTAATGGCTGTTTCGTTCAAACGCTCCAATGGAATGTTCATTGAGCCATCAATATTTCCATATTTAAATTCCTGAGCGGTTCGCACGTCAATAATGCGAGCTCCGCGCTCAAGTGCCTCCAATACTTCCTGTTTTCTTTTTCCAAATAAAAAATCAAATAGCCCCATGTTGTTATTGGTATTTAATAGTTTGTTAGTTTTTTTAGCCAGTTGTATTTTAATGAGATGTGAGTAGTGAGATTGATTTACATGATGTCAAAACTTCATATTTCGTATTACACTACTATTAAAAAAACAACCGCCCAACCAGCATAGCAGAACCACCAGCATTAGATAAACACTGGTGGCCGGTTTTGGTTTTTAGCAGATAATCTCTTTAAGCATGTGACATCATGGCGGCGATACCACCCCCGTTTTTCACATTGGTATAACCACGCTGCTGTAGTACCTGCATGGCATAGGCCGAGCGGGCTCCCGAAGCACAGTAGACGATGATTTCACGCTTGGTATTACCCAGTTCACATTTACCCGACATGATGTCGTCTAATGGTATATTAACGGCATTTGGGAAAGCGCCGGTCATAAATTCACCAGGCGTGCGCACATCCACTACCAGGCGTTCCATCTCATCGCGACTCACCTTCTGGTTGCTTTCCACCTCCACAACTTCCTCTTTACTGTCAATGCTTCTCTTTTGGAGCGGTAACAGTGTTACTTCAAAATTCTCAAAGCCAACCGCCATGGCATGACGCTGTAACGAGGTATGTCCACCCGAAATATTATACACCTCATCAAAACCAGCTCCCTTTAAGGTGCGTAAAGCCTGATGCCCCTTTTTACCAATCTCATCGTATACCAAAATGGCCACATCTTTTGGAATAGCCTGCAAGTTCTGCGACAGCATTTCTAGGGGCAGGTGATGAGCGCCTTTGAGGCTGCTCTTCTGGAAGGCAAATACATCGCGCACATCCAATACCACCAAACGCTCTTTATTTTCGATAAACGCATCCAACTCAGACACCAGCAGACTTGGGCTATAGCCCGAGATCTTATTTTCGGCTGCATAAGCGGCCATGTTCATGGCATCGTTAGCCGTACCGATAGGCGGCGAATAAGCAAAGTCCATATCGGCAATCTCGCTTACCTTAATTTTGGCTGCTGCCGCTGTTGCCAGCACATCCAGTCGTTTATCAGCTCCTTTGTAGCCTGCTGTTTGTCCACCCAGTACCACACCTGTCTGGCGATCATAAACCACCATCACAGATACGGTTTCGGCTCCCGGATAGTACGAGGTATGGTGCTCTTTATGAACCACCACTGCATCGGCATCGATACCGGCCGCTTTAGCCTGTTTGAGCGACATGCCGGTGATACCTGCCACTGCTTCGAACACGCGCACCACCGATGTACCAATGGAACCTTTGTAGGCATGTTTGCCACCCAACGCATTTTCGGCAGCGATGCGCCCCTGACGGTTAGCCGGTCCGGCCAATGGAATACGTACCTTCTTCCCGCTCACCCGGTGCTCAATCTCCACCATATCACCCCCGGCATAAATATCCGGATCGGATGTTTGCAGGTATTCATCCACCAATAAGCCGCCTGCTTCGCCTATTTTTAAGCCGGCATCAATAGCCAGCTGTAGAGTTGGGCGCACACCAATGGATAGCAGCACCATGTCGGCCTCCAATGTTTGTCCATTATCCAGCTCTACTGAATCACCATTGATTTTCACCACACCGGTTTCGGTATGCACACCTACGCCATACTCCTTGAGCTCGCGGGTGATAAAACCAGCTGCTTCGGCATCCATCAGCGACATAACGTGTGACATCTTCTCCACCACATGCACTTTTAAGCCACGCTTAACGAGGGCTTCCACCATCTCCAAACCAATAAATCCACCTCCTACAACAACCGCTGTTTTTGGCGCTTCCTGCTTCAGGTAATTATCTATTTTGTCCATGTCCCCAAGGGTCCACAAGCTGAACACGTGGTCGTTATCGGCACCCGGCAGATCGGGTTGAACGGGACGGCCACCCTGGGCCAGAATCAGTTTTGTATAGGCATATTGTTTTTTGGTTCCGTCGCGTGTATCCAGTGTATGAACCACGTGCGCTTCTTTATCGATAGATGTAACCAATGTATGAATGTAAACATCAACATCGTACTGTTCCTTAAAGCTCTCGGGGCTTTGTAAGATTAACTTGGAGCGGCTGTCGATATCGCCGGCAATATAATAGGGTAATCCACAATTGGCAAATGAAACATCGGGTCCGGCCTCCAGCATCGTGATTTGTGCATTGGGCGATAAGCGTCTCGCCTTTGCCGCTGCGGTAGCACCGGCAGCAACTCCTCCGATAATTACAATCTTTTCCATATTGATGACTATTTATTGTTTTTTGTTTGCTATCTGTTTATGGCGGCAAAACTAATGTCATCAAAAAAGGTACTTTGTGCCTATTGTCACATAAGCGAGGAAATTTAGGATTTTTAAGAAATATGGTGTAGTTGTGAGTTTTGAGTTGTGGCTTATTTGTATATACTGCCTTTGTATTGGGTTGACGAGAGGTACTTTATCAGATTCGTTAATTTACCGCCAACATTATCCAGTTGACTATATAACTTATCAAATACCTCTTGACTTATATAACCATTATCAAGGGCTCGGTATAATTGAGATTTTACTTCTCCTGCAGAACCTTTCGAGTAGGACAAAAACAATTTAAACTCCTTACTCCCTCATCTGTCAAACCCTTCGGCAATATTATCCATAATGGAACCGGCGGCTCGTCTGATTTGATCCTTCAACTCAAAACAGAGAACCCGAAACTCTAAACACAGAACTGTAAACTATTAACTAGCTCAAATCCACAATCTCAATTTTATTCCTCGACAAGCTGATCTTGCCCAATTTCTCAAGCTGCTTCAACAGCCTTGAAATAACCTCACGTGACGTGTGTAAATCGTCGGCAATTTCCTGGTGCGTGCCCAACAAAACAAGCGTATTACGCTCTTCTGACAACTGTGTAAGGTAATCAATTAAGCGCTCATCCATTTTTTTAAAGGCGATGTTATCGATGGTTTGCAGCAGCTCCTCAAAGCGCATTCGGTAGGACTGCATAATAAAACTGCGCCAACCGGCATACTTCTTCATCCAGTCATCCATGCAGTTAATGGGCACCATGATGGCTGTCACCGTTTCGAGCACAGTGGCCCGCACCTCACTTCTGGCCCTTTCCATACAACACGAAAGTGTTGATGCACAAGTATCTCCACCATTTAAATAGTAGAGCAGTAATTCGTTCCCATCATTATCTTCGCGCACAACCTTTATCACACCTTCGATTAAGAGCGGCATGGCTACCACATCGTCGCCAATTTCAATAAAGTTATTGCCTGCTTCCAGCGTTTTGGTGGTGCAGTAGCGTTCCATCTCACCCAACAGAGCCGCCTCCATCAGTATTGGGAACTTAGCACGTATTGTATCTTTTAGGTTCATGTCAGGGTTTTAATCCAACGTGAAAATAAGGGATAAATACGGTCTGACCAATATTGCTTAAAAATTAAATGCCATGTTAAAACTAAAGTAGTGCCCCTCTTTAGAATAGGAATAATAGGGCTGCAAAATAAACTGCCCCAGCACATCCATCCAAAGCCCAACAGTTTGGCTGTGGTGCCAGGTATTGGAATGCTCGCCATGGAGCCACACCCGTCCGATATCTAAACCACCCAACACACCTATATCCATAGGTAGATAGCGGTTATTCCATTCGGCGAACCGCAGCCTTACATCCAGATTTTCGAAGATGGCTTTCTCCCCTCTGAAACGGTTATTTCGATAGCCCCGCAAGTTGCTTTTGTTACCCAAACTGGGGTATTGATAAAACTGTGCACTCCCGTTAATGGACCGATAGCCAACATTATTAGCCAACACCACCTGTGGATGATTCATAACTGTCAGGTAGGTTTGCAGACTGGTTCCGAAGCTCCACAGGTCACCGGCCTGTGTCACATCGTTTTGATAGGTTACCATGGCATTAAACCGAATACCATTGCCCGGCCTTATTTCGTTATCGACATAGTTAATAAGGTAGTGCGCTTTAGCCCCAACAAAGGTGTGACGCTTCAACTCCTCATCGGAGAAACCCAGCTCCGGATCCTGAGCAACACGTCCCTCTGTGTTTTCGATGCGCACCGATTCAAAGGTGGGCCCAAACCTAAAACAAGTATATTGATTGCGGCTTTTCAAACTCACCAGAGGTTCCACTGTAATGGCCCGCTTGCGCACCCAGTTATACTGCTTCCGAAGGTTCTGGTTGACCGATTCATTTCCATAACCAAAATAGTTCTCGATACTCGGATAATCCACATTCACAAACGGGTAGAAATGCAGATTCCCCAATAGCTCCGGAAAATGACCTGCGTAGCTTATGATAAAAGCATCCTGACTGCCGGGCGCTACAATGGCTGACATTTTTTGTTTGGAGCGGTAGGGCTCTTTGCGCCACCCATGCTTTGTCCAGCTGTGCTGCAAGCCCAGCCAAACGCCATCATCGTGCGTGTATCCACCATTTAATAAAGGCAGGCTGGCATTGTACCTAAAGCCCTCCCGGTCGTACTCATTAATGGCTAAATCACTCGATGTTTTATCCTTAATCCCTTCGCCCATTAGTTGCGCCCCATCCATGTTATCGTAAGCCCAAAGCGCTTCCCCCCCTGATTTATTAACGATCACATCAGCATCCTCACCTCCGATAATGCGCAATTTTATGTGTTCGTTGGCAGCGCCCATAACCGTAAATTCATCCTTCCCGCGGAGCCCATACAGTCTTACTTCCTGCGTTTCATCCGGATGAAATACCCGATGGTACTTAAGCAAATCGCCCTTCGTGTTGCGCAACACATAATGTGTGACCTCAATGCGGCCATCCTCAAAGCGAAACACCTCAAAACGATCATCGTTATCGGTAGCCACCACCTCCACTTCCTTACTGATATAATCGTACAACTTACGTCCTATGCCCAGCAAGTTTTCTCTTCTTTCCTTCAGCAGTTGCACCAGTTCCTGGTTATGTTCCCGCACTTCCTCTGGCAAATCCATTAAAGCGGCTTCAATCACCTCATCAGTTAACTGAGTCTGTAGCTGCTGAATGGTCTGCGCCCATGTCTCCCATTCCAGTTCATTTAAAAAGTGCCGATCGAAATGGCGAGCATTAAAGGCCAGGTGCTTCACATCGCGCACATCGCCCTTCATGGTTTTTAGCTTTTTCATTAAAAAGGTAGAGACGTAAACCGGTATAATGCCCTCAAACTTATAAAAGGCCTGGTCGCGATCCCGCGGGATGGGCCGGTAAATCGTGCGGTCATCCTGCTCAAACGAAGCCCATCGCCACTGGTCATCATGCCGGTCCCAATCGTGTATCCACAAGTCGAATAAGCGTGATTTCAGCACCCATGGCTGATCTACAAAATGGCTTTTCTTTTCGCGTAACACCTCCAGCAAATCGGTATACCCTATAATTTCTTCAGAAAAGCCAAAATAGGCAGCATCTTTCCAATCGCCATCGGGGCGTTGTTCCAATAAATAGGGTTCTTCAGAAAAAACAGCATTGTAATCGCCCAGGCATGGCTGATGCTTAAGGTACACCATCTCTGGCTGGGTTGAATAAATACCGGCTGCCTCCGAAAGGGACGGAATTATGAGCGCTCCAAATGGGTGACTGGCTGAATTTTGATCCTTCAAAATATTTAGCACCTTCAGGTTAGCATATTCATCATCGAGCAAGCGGGTGTAATCTTTCTTTATTGAGCGCAGAATATATTGCTTACCATCCGCTTTTTTGAGCCGTAAGGAATTGGATGACATACCTCCGCCTTTCTTTACGGGCGTTAAGCCGCCATGTTTGGTCTGCAAATCAATCAATGGCATATGAACATTGGTAGCCCACATTTCGCGGTACTGCTCTCCTAGCCACAACTTCATAAACCCACTACCTTCAAATGCTGCATTGACAGCAACCGTTGTATCACGCCCTGTGAAAGGCGGACACACCCTGTTTTGCTTCAACGCACCCACTTTGGGCTGGCGCATCTGTCGCCTGTATTCCAGTACGGGTTCGGCACCAAATCCACTGACGGTATAGAACTCAATCCATGCTTCTGACTTCTCATAAAAATCAATTTTTGCATAGCCTCTGGCCTCACGCGCATAGCTGACCTCGCCACCCGCCGCAGCATAAGTCACCTTACTGGCTGAACCACTTATCACCTGTTTGATTTCCTTATCATCGAAGTATTGCAGGTTGTGCTCATGCCCCGATATAAAGGTCACATTCACCTCCCATTTTTCAGCAGCCTTGGTTATTCCATTAATAAAACTCTGATACAGATGATTGCTTACATCCTGCACCGAACCCGTTGTTTGCCGGTATACTGGATAGACCGAACCAATGATGGGTAATGGAATCCACAGGTGGTGATTCAACTCGCGAAGCGGAAACAGGTGGTGATGAAAGGAAAAATGCCCGCCATGCTTTCCATTGCTTTTTAGTGGGTGATGCATAAACACCAACACCTCATCGTTTTTATAATTCATAAAAACTTCTTCCATCCAAACCAGAAAATCTCCCCTGGTTTGGATATCGCAACCCTGATTAATTTTCTTCTCATTATCCCAGTTGTGCAGCCACCACTGCGAATCGATAAATACATATACCAAATCCTTGCTTACCTTCACCACCTTGGGCTCTCCACAGCCCTTTCCCGGATAGAATTTCACCCTGTTTCGTTCATCGCTATCAAAAGCTTCGACCATTTTCTCTTGCTGCTTAAGCCGCTTCAGCCCCCCCACTTTGCCTTTTTCCCAGTCGTGGTTACCGGGAATAAAATAGGTCGTGCCATTGACAACCTCACTCAACTTTAGCTGCGACATCAAAATCAACTCACTCAGCGATCTGGTTTCGTGGTTCTCAGCTGGCAGACCTAAGGGATAAATATTATCTCCTAAAAACACCAAATCTGTTGGCGACTCAAGCGTGCTTAACTGCTGCTTTACGGCTGTCAGCACATAGTTTGAGCCATTTGCCTCATTATCCAACTTGCCGGCATCCCCCAATAAAAAGATAGTGCGCAACGGTGTATCGGGCTTTGGGTTAGAATGCTCAGCCCATTCAAGATGTTCAGCACTGTAGTAAGGCTTTTTCACCGTTGAACAACCTCCCAGCAAAAAAAGCCACATTGGTATGGTAAAAAGCGACCACTTCATCATTGCGCTGCATTATATTTTAATAGTTTGCCCTTCCCTGATTTTCCTTCTGAAGCGATATACAGGTGATAGGCATTATCAAAAGTGATTCCTTCTGGCTGTGGCAAAGCAAGCATATCTAAAAAAACCAGGTGCTGAATGCGCTTATCTGCACTTAGAACCATTAGCAGGCTGCCGCGGGCAGAGAGCAAATAAAAAGCACCGGTACCAGGATGAATGGCGATGCCGGACGGCGAAAAACGTCTGAGCCGCCATATTTGCTCAGCCGATAATTGATTAGCCATTGCCATTTGTTCCAACTCTTCCAGATGAATGACCAAAGCCGGATCGCTGTCAAACGTATTAGTATCCAGTCTGTACCGATAAACGGCCTTTTCACTTTTATTTTCATTTAGCGGGATGCCTTTACAAGCCACCAAAATACTATGAGTAGAGGGCTCGTAACACAAGCCTTCCGCATCATTATCGGCCGACAAATCCGTATCGATTACGTCCGTTTTGCCCTTATCGGTATCGTAACGATATAACTTTCCATTACTCTTTAGGACAAAAACCTGCTGTTCAACCCGCACTATACCTTCGTAATCGCCCCCTTTACTGAAGTCAAAAAGCTTGTGTACCTCCCCTGTCAGCTTATCGATCTGATAAATATTTCCTTTCTCATCGTTAACGGCAAGCAAGCTGCCCGACTCCACGTCATACCCGAGCCCCGATATTTCATGCATGGAATTATCAAGTTGCCACGCAGCGGCCGGCTTGGAATAGTCATACTCCACCTTGGCCTGTTTATCTACCTTCCACACCTGGCTTCCCGTTTGGGTGCAGGATGTAAATAACAGGACAACAACCACTATCTTAAAGGAAAAATAATTCATAATACCAGCCAATTAAAGCACAATATACCAAATATTTACATACCTATTTCACTTATATCTCTACCTACAAAAGCCCGTAAATTAATATGCCGATACTGATGAAAAATGCAATCAGAAATAAATTATAAGACCACTGTAGCAGCTGATACTTGCATAGGGTATAGTGGCTAAGCATGAAAGAGGCACGCACCTGGTTCCCTATTTGTAAATCCTGATTACGCACCACGGCATCCATTGATTTTTCATACTCATCCAGCCCCACGCGTTTCATCATCATAAAACTGTTGTGCTTAAAGTTGGGGTATTTTTGTTTCATCTCGCGATGATACTTAAACAGGCGATGTACATAGGCTCCGATTGGACTAGCCGTAAGCAGTGACAACACCAACGAAGTACCACTGCCAATCAATAGTATAATGGCAATGACATTTCCGTTTTCGACATACACCCCCATCTTTTGGTTAAACACAATGAGCAAGGAGATGATGGTCGTATTGATGCGAACCATAATCATCGCTTTGCGATCAGCCATGGCCATTCGGTTGACCAGCATTTTAAAATGGTTTCTGAAGAAGGTACTCAAAGCCTTTCGGGGCTCCTGCTTGGTGTCATATAGCTTCTTCTTTTTTTTCTTTTTGACTGTACTTTCCTTTTCCTCCTCTTCGGAAGCAATAGAATTCCCAAACTGCTCATTAACCAACAGTTCTTGTACTTCCACCTCTAAATTCATCCCTGTATCCATATTTTATAGTTTTATACATCTAGATATATAGATGCAAAGATATTTAAAATACTTTTATTAGCAAATAATGTTGAATCAGGCCGATTATCTCGGCAAACTTCTCTACTTTTGCACTTGACACAACTAGCATAACACACTCATTCAATGCAGATTCCACATCAATACAAATTCATAGTCCAGCTTGGCAAGGCGCTGCACATTTATGGCGTTCCATCTTACAAATCGCAGCTCTACCTGACCGAGATATCTGAAAAAAAGGATATTAAAGGCAGCTTTATGGATACTCCAACCTGGATTAATTATGTATTTTATGAGGGAGACGAACACTCCTACAGCCATGTGGAATGTGTACCCCCCGGAGAACTTAACCTGGGGGCCTTATCTGAGGTGGTTGAAATTACCAACAATGTGATATCGAATAAGCTTTCGTTTACAGAAGCAAATAGTCAGTTGGCAGGGTTGCAAAACACACAGAGTGGCTATGGCAAACTCGTCGAATTATTGTCATTCATGGTTTCGGCCGGCTCATTTTGCATATTACTTAACACCAACTGGTTATCTGTAATAGTAGCAACGCTCATTGGCTCCCTTGTTTATGGCATCACATTAATGGCTCGCTATTCGAGTTACCTGCGCAGCACTCTGGAGTCAATGGTTGCGTTTATGGCCACCATCATCACCGGTTTGCTTTCGATGGTGCTCCCTGAGCTGAACCTGTCGATGACCGTATTGGCTTCAATTATTGTATTTATACCCGGCCTGTCGCTTACCACTGCCCTGGAAGAAATCACCTCAAAAAGTCTGGTTTCCGGAACAGCTAAACTATTTGATGCACTGGTATCCTTATTTAAACAGTTTTTTGGCGTTGTTTTGGGACTGGCTCTTCTTCCCTTATTCATCGATATCCAACCGCCTGTCATCACCGATGATATTCCGGCCTGGGTAGATCTGATTGCCATTTTATTACTGTCGCTAAGTCTGATGCCGGTGTTCAAGGTACGCCCCAAAGATATTCCCCTCGGCATTGTAACTGGTTTTGTGTGCTTTTACACAACGCTGCTACTCGACTTCACCGGAATTCTGGTTAGTATCTTCTTTGGCACCATTGTAGCAGTGGCCGTAAGTAAGCTATTCACGCACCTGACCAAGGTACCTCGACTGGTTTACCTCATACCAGGCATCATAATGCTGGTACCGGGCAGTAAAGCATTCATCGGACTAAGCTCTTTGTTTCTGGATACGCAGATAAGCAATAGCGATATGGGCGCTCAGGTGCTCTATATTTTTATGGGCATCATTGGTGGATTAATCTTTTCAGGCACCTTTATGGACAAACGGTTGAGCAAGAAGATGGCTACACCAACAGATATTCTTAAAAGCTGACTCACAAATAACGTTAAGAATTGTAAAAAATAAGGCCTGAATCAAACTATTTAAGGCAGATGTTGAACTAAGTTTCGTACCTTTGCAGCTCTTTTTAAGATAGAGTAAAAACAACAATTCATCTGTTATAATAATCTGTTATTAAATGAATAACAGACAAAACGTATTTATTGAAAAACGTGTTCGCATGAAGTTATTAGTTAAAACCTTTCATGGTTTAGAAGAAGTATTGGCTGACGAATTAAGGGAAATTGGAGCCAATGATGTAACACCCGTTAAAAGGGCAGTGACCTGCACAGCCGATAAAGAAGTGCTTTATAAAGCCAACTTACACTTGCGAACCGCTTTACGAGTGCTTGTTCCGGTTTTAACCTTCAAAGCCAAAAACGAAGAGGAACTCTATCAGAATATTTACAAGTTTGATTGGTCGGCGTACATTTCAGAAAAAAACACCTTTGCTATTGATGCAGTTGCATTCTCCGACTTTTTCAAGCACACAAAATACCTTGCGCTCAAAACCAAAGATGCCATAGTTGACCAGTTCAGAGCAAAAAGCGGCGAACGCCCATCTATTGACATTGAAAACCCCGATTTGCAGATAAATGTGCATGTATCGCACGACCAGTTCACTATTTCGCTGGACAGTTCGGTTGAATCGCTTCACCGCCGAGGCTATCGTAACCCGCTTCACAAAGCTCCACTTAACGAAGTATTAGCTGCGGGCATGCTTAAAATCGCCAAATGGCACAAAGATATTCCTTTGCTCGACCCCATGTGTGGTACCGGCACCATTCTTATGGAAGCCGCTATGATGGCCTGTGAGATGGCTCCTGGCCTAAAACGCAAACATTTTGGCTTTATGTCGTGGGCCGATTTCGATAAAGCACTCTGGGAAAAAATACACACCGAGGCCGAAAATAAAGTACGCTATCCAAAGGTGAACATTGTTGGTGGCGATAACAACCCTCAGGCCGTGGACATGGCCAAAACAGCCTCGCTGGATTTTCGCCTGAATCGCCAGATTAGAATCATTCGCTCGAACATGGATGACAACATGCCTCCTGCACCTCGTGGCATGATGATTACTAACCCGCCTTATGGGGAACGACTGACCAAGGATAACATCAATGAGTTTTACAAAAAGATTGGTTCGCACCTGAAGAAAAACTTCACTGACTGGCAAGCCTGGATCATCACTTCCAACTTTGAGGCATTGAAATACATAGGGCTCCGACCAGATTCGAAATACACCCTTTACAACGGCCCATTGGAATGTAAATATGTGGCCTACGATATGTTCGAAGGTGAAATGAAAGCTTTTAAAAAGAAAATTAACCGAACCAAACGCCGAATTGATAGTTGATATAGGAAGTCGGATTCTGATTTCAAACATATAACTATGCAAAAAACAATTACAGAGCTTTTTAATATACAATACCCGATAATTCAGGGAGGAATGGTTTGGTGCAGCGGATGGCGTCTCGCGTCCGCTGTTAGTAATAATGGCGGATTGGGCCTTTTGGGGGCCGGTTCCATGTATCCGGATGTGCTGCGCGAACACATCCAAAAAATGAAAAAAGCAACCAACAAGCCTTGGGGCGTTAATGTGCCACTGCTCTATCCTAATATCACCGAGCTGATGGATATTATTGTGGAAGAAGGCGTGAAAATTGTTTTCACCTCGGCTGGTAACCCAGCTAAATGGACCGGGTTTCTGAAAGAAAAAGGCATTACAGTGGTGCATGTAATTGCCAATGGGCGATTTGCAAAAAAATGCGAAGAGGCGGGTGTTGATGCCATTGTAGCCGAAGGATTCGAAGCGGGCGGTCACAACGGCCGTGAAGAAACCACAACGCTTACCCTGATTCCTGCTATTCGACAACAAACCTCACTGCCTCTTATTGCCGCGGGTGGTATTGGAACCGGCAAAGGCATTTTTGCAGCTCTGGCTTTAGGTGCCGACGGCGTACAAATTGGCTCACGGTTTGCCATTACAGAAGAGTCATCGGCCCATGAAGCATTTAAAAAGCTGGTGGTTGAAACAGGCGAGGGTGGCACCATGCTGTCACTCAAAAAGCTGGCTCCGGTGCGCCTGATAAAAAATGCATTTTTCGAGCAGGTACAAAAGGCCGAACAAAATTGTGCATCAATACTGGACCTGCAGAAATTATTGGGCAGAGGACGAGCTAAAAAAGGTATATTTGAAGGTGACCTCACCGAAGGGGAGCTGGAAATTGGCCAGGTAGCCTCTTTAATTAGTGACATCAAGCCTGTTAGCGAAGTTTTCAAAGCCCTGCTCTATGAGTACCATCAGGTAAAAGAAGAAACAACATCTCATCAACGATTTAATTTTTAATGATAAACATACAAAAGCTGACACTGTCCAACGGACTGCGTGTGGTGGTGCACGTTGACAAAAGCACCCCACTGGCAGCCATTAATGTTTTATATAACGTAGGCTCAAAAAACGAGCATCCTGACAAAACAGGCTTTGCCCATCTTTTTGAGCACCTGATGTTTGGTGGCAGCAAGCATATCCCTTCATACGATACACCCTTGCAAAATGTAGGTGGTGACAACAATGCCTGGACCAGTTGCGACATCACAAATTATTACCTGACGCTGCCGGCAGCTAACCTCGAAACAGGTTTCTGGCTGGAGTCGGATCGAATGCTGGAACTGGATTTCTCGGAAGCCAGTCTGGAAGTGCAACGCAAGGTAGTGGTTGAGGAGTTTAAGCAACGCTACCTGAATCAACCATATGGCGACATCCCCTTGTTAATAAGTCCACTGGCCTATAAGGTTCACCCCTATCAGTGGCCAACCATTGGCAAAGAAATAGCGCACATTGAGAATGCCACATTGGACGATGTCAAGCAATTCTTTTTTAGCCATTATGCGCCTAACAATGCTGTGCTATGCGTGAGTGGCAATGTGGATCCTGACCAAGTGTTTAAGCTGGCTCAAAAATGGTTTGGTGATATTCCTTACCGCTCGCTGGAGAAGATGATAATTCCTGCCGAACCAGTTCAAACAGAAGCACGCCATCTGGATGTTGAACGGCCAGTGCCGGCAGATATGATTCATAAAGTGTATCACATTGGCAGCCGCACTGATGACGATTTCTATTCGGTTGATTTAGTGTCGGATATTCTATCAAACGGGCCATCATCGCGCCTGATACAAACGCTTACCAAAGAGCAACAACTCTTTAGTGAAGTGAACGCCTATATATCAGGCGATCATCATCCGGGCTTATTCACTGTAACAGGCCGTTTATTGCCCGGCACAACGATGAGCCAGGCCGAAACGGCGATTAACCAGCAGCTAGATAAGATAAGTAGTGAAATGGTTAGTGAGTATGAACTGCAAAAAGTGAAAAATAAGATAGAATCATCACTGGTTTTTTCAGAAATCAACTTCCTTAATAAAGCCATGAACCTGGCTGCTTTTGAGCTGCTGGGTAAAGCAGAAGATATTAATGAGGAAGTGAATAAATACCAGGCTGTATCCAGAGAGGCTATTCTTAATGCAGCACAGGCCACATTCAACCCGAATAACTGTTCCACTTTGTACTATCGCTCAAAACAATAAAATGCAACTAAACAGAAGCACAGCTCCCGAATTTAAAACCATCAATACGTTTGAGCTTTTACCTATAGAAACCTTTCAGCTGGATAACGGCATTCAGGTGCATTTGATGCAAGCCGGCTCACAGGAAGTTACTAAACTCGACTTTCTGTTCCCCGCAGGCTCGGTGCAGGCCAATAAGCCACTTCTATCATCTATCACCGGCAAAGCTCTTACCGAAGGAACCAGCCAATTCAGTGGGGCCGAAATATCTGAGAAAATAGACTACTACGGGGCCTTTATTGGTCAGCAGGCCCAGTTTCATCATTCCATTGTGACACTGGTTACCCTCTCCCATTTTCTGCCTGAAACGCTGGCTTTACTGGAAGACATTATTAAGAACCCCAGCTTTGAGCAAAAAGAAATTAATACGCTGATAAACAAGCGCAGGCAAGAGTTTCTTATTGAAAGTGACAAAGTAAAAACATTGGCCACCAGAGCCTTTACCCAAAATTTATACGGTAAAGAACACCCGTATGGCAACTACCTAAATTTGGAGGACTTTGAGCAGCTTACGCGCGAAGACATTGTTGCATTTCACCAAAAAGCTTACATCCCACAAGGCACACACATAATTGTGTCGGGGCAGCCGGGCAAACAGCTGAAACAGTTGCTAAATCAGCATTTCGGCCAACACTGGTACAATGGCCATCCTCTGCCTGATAATGAGCCTCCACAAAATATACAACCCGAAAGGGAATTGTTTGTGCCGAAAGCTGACGCTGTGCAATCGGCCATTAAAATAGGCGTTCCCCTATTCAACAAAACACATCCCGATTTTCATGGGATGCAAATATTGAATACGATTTTAGGTGGTTATTTTGGCTCGCGCCTGATGACAAACATTCGTGAACAAAAGGGGCTCACCTACGGCATCTCCTCGTTTATTATGACCTATAAACATGCCGGCTTTTTAATTATCAGTTCTGATGTTAAAGCCGAAAACCGGGAGCTGGCGGTTAAAGAGATTCACCATGAACTCCAAAAGCTAAAAGATGAAAAAATTGGAGATGAGGAGCTTCAACTGGTGAAAAACTTTTTGATCGGTGATATGATTCGGAATTTTGACGGTCCTTTTGCGACATCGGATAATTACCGTGGCTTAATCGACCTGAATCTTTCACCTGATTATTTTAAGGACTTCTTTAAGGTGCTAATCAATATTACATCGGATGAATTACAGCGTTTGGCCCAAAAATATTTTAAAGAGGAGCGCATCATAAGCGTTGTGGCGGGAAAATAATTGGCGGTTTCAAAACCCATCCGAAGACAACCCGTACCTGTTAGAAAGCTAAAATAGTTATATAACAAAAACCATGTGCAACAAGTCATTCCGATCCTTTGTTACAATGAAAGGAAATAAGTATTTTAGATGGCTTAACGAATACCTGCATGACAAAAGCTGATTGGGAAGAAGAAGATAAAATGATACGTGAGCAGTTTAATGCGCTCATCAACGCTTGTCCGCGCTGTCAAACCCCGGAAAATAAAAAGCTGGTAACAAAAGCTTTTGAGCTGGCTAACGAAGCCCACATGGGAATGCGACGCAAATCAGGAGAGCCTTACATTTTACATCCCATTGAAGTAGCCCGCATTGCTGCCGAGGAAATAGGCCTTGGCACCAAAGGCGTTATTGCGGCTTTGCTCCACGATGTGGTGGAAGACACTGACTACACCGTTGAAGATCTTCAGAATATTTTTGGCGAAAAAATTGCTTCCATTGTGGCCGGGCTGACCAAACTGGAAGGAGTATTCGATCAGTCATCATCTATCCAGGCCGAAAACTTCAGAAAGCTGTTGCTCACGATGGTTGAGGATGTTCGGGTTATTCTCATTAAGCTGGCAGATCGCCTGCACAATATGCGAACCCTCAATTCGATGCCAGAACACAAACGGCTCAAAATTGCGGGCGAAACCCTATACTTCTACGCGCCACTGGCGCATCGACTGGGGCTGTATGCCATTAAAACAGAACTCGAAGATTTAAGCTTGAAATACGAGCTGCCTCAGGTTTTTACCAGTTTAAGTCAAAAAGTAAAAATCAGCGAAGAGCAGCACATAGAGTTTATCAACAACTTTAAAGCGCCTATTGAACAGCGCCTAAAAGCAGAAGGCTATGAGTTTGATGTGGTGGGCAGGCACAAGTCGGTCTACTCCATCTGGAGCAAAATGCAAAAAAAGGATCTCCCTTTTGAGGAAATATACGATGTGCTGGCCATTAGAGTGGTGTTTAAGCCCAAAAGTCATTTGCCTGAAAAAACGCAGTGCTGGGCCATCTACTCAATGATTACAGACATTTACAAGCCAAAACCGGATCGTTTACGCGACTGGGTTTCAACACCCAAAGCTAATGGCTACGAAGCCTTGCACAGCACCGTGATGGGTCCTGATGGTAAATGGGTAGAGATTCAGATTCGGACCACCCGCATGGACGAGATTGCTGAACGCGGTTTTGCGGCTCATTGGAAATATAAAGGTTCTAAAGAAAAAGAGTCGGAGTTGGACAAGTGGCTGGAGATGATAAAAGAGCTCTTGGACAATCCCGATGCCGACTCTCTGGAGTTTCTTGACGACTTCAAACTCAATCTGTTTGCCTCTGAGATAATGATTTTCACGCCCAAAGGCGATGTCAGAGTATTGCCGAAGGGCGCTACCGCACTGGACTTTGCCTTTGATATACACACCGACATTGGCTATAAATGCATTGGTGCCAAAGTCAATTTTAAGCTGGTTCCATTAAGTCATCAGCTAAAAAGTGGCGATCAGGTCGAAATCATCACCTCCGAAAAACAACAGCCCAAGTACGACTGGCTAAGTTTTGTAACAACCGCCAAAGCAAAAACGCGCATCAAAAGTGCTTTTAAGGACGAGCGAAAAGCCATTATTGCGAAAGGAGAACGCCTGCTGGAAGAAGAGCTTCACAAGAAGAAACTGACCATTAATTCGCGTATCCTGAAGAAGATTCTCGATTTCCATAAAATTTCGAAAAGAGACGAGCTCTACTTCAAAATTGGAAAAGGAAGCATCAAGCTAAACAACCTCCATAAAATACTGAGTACCAAATCGCGCAATAAATGGATCCGCTACTGGAAGCTCAACTTTGGCATGTCGAACAACAAAGCCGAAGAGCTGCCTAAAGAGAAGCCTGAAAAGAAAAAGCAGCTGGTCCTATCTGATAATGACGAGCAGGACCAGTTTAGCATTGCCCAATGTTGCAACCCAATTCCCGGTGACGATATTCTGGCTTTTCTGGATGATAGCGACAAAATAATTCTCCACAGCCGCAAGTGCCCCATCGCTTTGAAACTGATGTCGAGCCAGGGCAACCGAATTGTATCGGCGCAATGGGAATCGCATAAAATATTATCTTACCTGGCCCTGATTAACCTGTCAGGCATCGACCAGATGGGTATTGTGAGTAAGATCACGAAAGTTATTTCTGAAGATCAGAATGTAAATATGCGCTCCATCAACGTAGAGAGCCACGATGGCATTTTTGAGGGAAACATTTATCTGTACATCCACAATACAGAAGACCTCAACAACCTCATACTTAACATTATGAAGATAAAAGGCGTGCATAATGTCACCAGGCAGGACAGGATTAAACCAGACTTATCGAACTAAAAACATCGTATTGTTTACAAGCTCGCACATAAACATGCCGCTGGAAGACTGATATGGTCATTGAGGCCGCTAGTGGCCTTTGCTTCTAACAAAACAAAAGCTATTAAAAACAAAAATCCCGTCTATAACGGGATCTTTGCATTTAACCTATCTCTTGAAGATACTCTTAGTGTCAAACAAGCAGTGTTTGTTTGCCTCCTGTTATACCATTTGCAGAATATCCCACACAAAAGCTTTTACGCCCACTTCGTGGTTGATATTATCGAGCTTTTTAACGGCATCAAGCAGCACTTCAACCTTGCTATCCTCAACAATGGCCATCACTGCCGAGTTCATTTCGGGCCAGGTATGCGTTCCCATTCGCGGCTCCCCACTGTCGCTACCTCGTCCTTTCACCTCATCCCACATGGTAAAACCTCTTATCTGCAGGTGATCCAGCATATACTCCACTCGTTCGGTATTTGCCTGATTATATACTATAAAAACTGATTTCATTGTAAATCTCTTTTAACGGTGTACCATTATACCTTTCAGCCAGCCATTGCAAGCCCGAAGGCTTGCAATCAACTCACCAATTTTATTTATCCAGGAATTTGAATTTTTTATAAACCTGTGCTTTCTTATTTCGACTGCCCTTCACCGCCATTAACACATAAACCGAAGGGATAATGATGAGCGTAATAATCGTTGAAAACAGCAAGCCGCCAATTACAGTGATACCCATTGGTGCCCACATTTCTGACCCTTCACCCACGCTCAACGCCATTGGCAACATACCCAACACCGTGGTCATGGCGGTCATTAGAATAGGGCGCAAGCGGCTCTTACAAGCCGTTACCACCGCCTCATGCAACTCAATACCCCGTTCGCGCAGCAGGTTAATAAAATCAATCATCACAATACCATTTTTCACCACAATACCCACCAAAAGGATAGCTCCCAAAATGGCGACCATCGAAGCTGTGGTATTGGTTAGAAGCAAAGCAATAATTACCCCTGAAAATGAGAAAATAATCGATGTCATAATAATTAAAGGCATGGCCAAAGACTCGAACTGAGAGGCCATCACCACAAACACCAGCATCACAATTATGAGAAACAACAAGCCCAAATCGGCATTATTCTCCTGCATATCTTTGTAAGCACCACCAATTTCTATAGACACGTTATTGGGTATATCAATGTCTTCAAGCTCAGTAGTTACCGCGGCTGCCACGTCCGAAAGCACTTTTCCTTTTGCCGGAGCCGCCGATACAGTCACAATGCGCTGGCGGGTTTTTCTCTCAATGGTTGGAGTGGCCCAGTATTCTTCCACATGTCCTATTTCGGTCAGCTTAATAAGGCTACCGGTCAGTGGACTCTGGATACTAATATTCTCAATATCAGCAATCGATGTTCTGTTGGCATCGTTGTACCTCACCACAATATCGTATTCCTCACCTTCCTCTCTGAACTTAGAAGCTGTAAGTCCGCGCATGGCGTAGTTAACAGCCGTGGAGGCCGAGGCGGTTGTCAGCCCATATTCGGCCAGCTTATCCTGGTCGAACAGCACTTGTAACTGGGGCTTTTCGCGCTCACGCGATATGGAAATATCATCGGCTCCTTCGAGCGTTTTTAGCCGTTCAGCAACCTGATTGGCAAAAGTAGTGGTGGTTTGAAAATCGTAGCCATAAATTTCAACATCCACGGTATTGGATGCACTCATGCCCTGCGATTGAGTCGAAACATTGTAGCTGACGATTTCGGGCATTGACGCCATTTTTGAACGAATCAGGTCGGCCAACTCCCAGATTGATCGTTCTCTATCGGCCAAATCGACCAGTTTAACACGCATTTCCACAACGTGGCTACCCGATGCGCCGAAAATAGCCGAAATTCCCCCGTCTTCATCAGAGCCGGATGATATAAAAGTCATTTTCAGCTCATCTTCCATTTCATTAAGAATGTATGACTCGACTTCCTCGGCCACTTCATTTGTTTTTTCAACCCGCGTACCGGTTTGGCATTCAAAGTTAATCGTCATCATGCCCAAATCCTGCTCAGGCATGTTTTCAAACTTCACAAAGCGGGCCAGCAGCATTGTTCCAACAAATACCAGCAGCATGGCAGGAATAATGACTTTTTTATGGGAGATGCTCCAGCGAACCACACTTCCGTATAGCTCATCAATTTTATCCAATACAGGTATTACAGTACGATCGTACCACGAGGTTTTTCCATTGACTTTTTCTCTGAGCCTTAACATTTTTGCACTCAGCATGGGCGTAAGGGTAACAGCTGCCAGGGTAGATGTGACTACGGTTATTGTAACAATCCAGCCTAACTGCTTAAAGAGCACTCCGGGCTGCCCACCAACTAATGTTAGTGGAAAGAATACGGCTACCACAACAAGGGTTGTTGCGATTACCGATAGCCACACTTCTTTAGTTGCATAAATGGCCGCTTCGCGTGGTGAACTGCCACGTTCAATGTGCTTTATAATATTTTCAAGCACCACAATAGCATCGTCCACCACCATACCAATGGCGATAGAAAGGGATGATAGTGAAATAACATTAATCGACCCTCCTGACACATAAAGGTAGATGAATGCCATGATTAGCGATATTGGAATTGTTAACGCAATAATAAACGTGGCCCTCCATCGCCCTAAAAACAACAGCACAACCATCACAACAAATATCAAAGCAAACATAAATGTTTGAGACAGGTTGTTGATGGATTTCTGAATATCATTGGAAGAGTCGTATAGCAGGTGGAATTTGACATCAGGAGGCAAATCGCCCGCCGTTGCTTCCACAACACGCTTAACCTCATTTCCCACTGCAACAGTATTGGCTCCTGATTGCTTCATAACCATTAAACGCATGCCATCGCTGCCTTTAAAGCGGTTAATCATTTCCACTTCGCGCCCTTTATCTTTAACTACTGCAACATCCTTAATTTTGATTGTTTTGCCATTAACCCGACTCACAACCAGGTTTTCGATAATGTCAGAACTTCTAAATTCACCCTCGATGCGCAACTGGTAGTCAAAGTTGCCCATTTTGATATGCCCTGATGGCATATTCAGGTTTTCAGCAGCAATCACTTGTCCTATTTGGGCGGTTGACAAGCCGTAAGCTTCTAATTTTTGCGGGTCGCAATCAACATAAATACGGCGCCCCGGTGCACCCAGCACACTCACACTACCGATGCCATCCACACGGTTAAGTGTGTTGATGAGCTTTTCGTCAATAATTTTTTCGAGTCCGCTAAAACTCTCATCAGCGCTTACGGCATAGAAGAGTACAGGCATCATACTTGTTGACATTCGGAAAAGCAATGGTGTATCACAACCATCGGGCAGCTGATCTTTCACTGGATCCAATGCATCACGCACATTGTTCATTGCTTCGGTAATATCAATCTCCCAACTAAACTCCAGTGTGACGATCGACATGTTATCGCGTGATACAGATGATATCTCTTCAAGGTCATCAACGGAGTTCAAGCCATCTTCGATGGTCTTGGTTATGTTAGTTTCAATCTCTTCCGCATTAGCCCCTGCATAAACGGTCATTATTGTTACGTAGGGCGGATCCACTTCGGGATACATATCGATAGGAAGATATTTTAACGAATAGAACCCGAATAAAATAACGGCCACAAATATCATGACCGTTGTTACCGGCTTCTTAACCGCAGCACTATATATTGCCATAGTTTAATTTTTTTTTAACAGGCAGAGTCATCAAACAATGAATTAATCAAGCTCTTATCGACACAATAAGAGCTATCTGCTTTTTGCAATTAGTTCAAAAAGCGTTTCAGCTCGTCCTTCATCTCTGCTCCCTACTGAATAGCAGGAGGAGTGAGTTAGTATCGTTAAATACGTAAGTATGCACTGATAATGACAGACCGCTGCCCTAATTAATTTTTAAAAGTGAAGTTCGAGCTGCCTTAGCTTTTAATCTCAACTAAGTCCCCATCATTAAGATTAACCTGCCCGGCCACCACCAGATTGTCTCCTTCCTCTATCTCATCGGAAATAATTTCCAGCCGGTCATCAAAACGAGCACCAACCTCTACCCTCACAAATTTTGCGGTTCCGTTTTTCTCCACAAAAACATAGCGCTGATTCGTTCCGTCGAGTATCATAACGGTTGAGGCAGGCACAACAATGGTTTCTTTTTCGCCCAGCTTCACATCCACTTTTGAAAACATGCCAGGTCGCAACTTACCATCGCCATTAAGTATGGTAATCTCCACTGTAAAAGTTCTTGTTGACGGGTCGATGGTGGGATAAACCAAAGACACCTGTCCCTGAAATTTTTCGTTGGGATAGATATCTGTTGTCAAGGTGGTTTTCAATCCTCTTTTAACAACCGGAAAAAACCGTTCCGACATATTTATTTCAACTTTTAAGCGATCGATGGACTCGATTGTTACAACTGCAGCCTTACCATTTGCAATGGGCGATCCGCTGTAAATCTCGTTATCATCGTAATAGCGCCCTGTAACTATTCCTGAAAAAGGAGCGTTAAGAACCGTGTTCTCGCGCAAGTTATTGAGGCTGGCTTTGGCTGCCGCATAGGTGGCTTTAGTTTGGTCGTATACCTGTTGAGAAATAGACCCATACTTAATAAGCGTATCCATGCGGGCCATTTCCTTTTTAATATTGGCAAAGTTCACCTCCTGTTGAACCAGTTGTGTATTATCCATATCAATCACACGCTGTCCCTTGCGCACGTAATCATTCACCTCCACTTTAATATCTTTGATGCGTCCCGGTGTATTCGGTGCCAGGTATACTTTATCATAAGCATTTATGGTTGCGGTATAATTTTCTCCAACCTCAATGGTTTCCCGCACAACAGGTGTAGTTTTAATCGGTTTTTTTATCACTGCAGCTCCCTTCTCAGCAGCCTGATCTTTTGTGCCGCACGAAGCGATAAGCAATGAGGTCACTCCCAAAAGCAAAATCTTTCTCATTATATCCTAATGTTATTGTTTTTAAAATTAGATGTTGTTGTAGAATCGCTCCAACTCAACAAAGGCTTCCAACACGTCTAGCATGGCCTGAATGTAGCTGGATTCGGCGTTCAGATAGTTGGTGTTGGCGGTAGTTAGATCCAAACTGGATACCATACCCGCCTCGTATTTTCGGTCGATGTTATCAAAAACACGCTTGGCCACTTCCACATTCTTCCGTTGCGCATCGTACTGATCCAAAGCCGTTTTTAGGTTTGTTTTAATGGTTCGGTCTTTAGCAAGCAGGGCATCATTTAACTGCTGCTTATTGTTTTCGGCTGTTTCCAAATCTATTTTTGCCTGATTGACTTTCGCCTTGCGCTGTCCCGATGAGAAGATTGGAATGTTCATATTCAGCGTGAGCGTGTTCTTTGGATTCATGTTAAAATTTGGTGCCAGTATTTGCTCCAGACGGTTATAAGCAGCTCCTATTGTTGGCAAGTACTCCATTTTGGCCAGTTTTACCTGCTTATCCGAGACTTCTACCTGCTGGTCCATCAACTGATAATCAACATGCTCCTCAACATTAAACGCCCGAAGCAAGGATGAGTAAAAACTTTCAGGCTCGAAAAAATCATCGATAGTCTGCGTTAATTCCACTCTGGCATTTGGCGTAATACCCATTTGCAGTTTTAAAATATCATAGGCAAGTGAAGTATTTCTGGCCGTTGCTCTGAGTGAACTTTCCAGCATGGTTACCTGTATGGATAGCTGATCCACATCCGTCAATTCGGCAACACCCGTTTTGTACATCATCTCCGTCTTACTGCGGATCTCAATCACATTTTCGAGATTTTGTTCCAGAATGTCCTTTGTTTTTTCAGCCAGCAATATGGCATAATAAGCACTGGCTACTTGCTGCTTTACATCCAACTCCGACTTTTCGGCACTCTTCACCATCATTTCTTCATACAGCTTGGCCGATTGCAAACCAACAATGTAAGCCCCACTAAAAATCAGCTGCGAAACAGTGGCATTAAGGTTGCTCGTATTGTTAAATTCGATAGTCGTACTTGCCCCCGGAGCCATTTCTATTGTATTAGAAGCACCAAAGAACGTCGTGTAATCAACTGTGGCATTCACTTGTGGTAAGCCCTGTGCAATAGCCTCCCACTTTGCCGCATTGGCTTTCTGAATGGATAAGCCGGCGTTTTTAAGTGTTATATTATACTTTAAAGCCAGCTCTTTGGCCTCATCCAAACTCAGCACATACGCTTCATCACCATTTGGTTCAACACCATCATCGGGCAGTAGCCTATCCCCTTGATTTATGGCAAAAGCACTCAACCCCAGCATAAACAATGCTGAACACAACCATCCTCTTATTCTCATATTATAACAACCTTTTATTTAGTTTTCACACGTAATTATTGCGCCTCTCCTATTCAAAAAAGCGCTTCAGCTCCTCAATTCCTTTGGGCGTGCATATCCCTCGAAAATGGTATTTATAAACATGATTAATCAGGTTCCGATCAATCAAATCAGGTCCTTTAATCATGTCATTGGACGGATCAAACAAATAGTTTTGAATCACAATCTGAAGGTTCGAGATAATATCGGAGTCGATATCGGACTGATAAAAACCTTCCTTTTTCCCTTTCTCAAGGTTGGCCACATTCGCCGAATGCATCAAGCCCTGACGTGTTTTATCGGCCTTAGCCAGCAATGCGGGATAAAATTTTCGCAGATCAAAATGCATCGATGGATTGATTTTTGGAAAATAGTCATCAATGCCTTTGGTATACTGATAAAACTGCTCAATTGCATTAAACCGATCATTATGAAACACCCCTAAGAGTTGAGCAAACAAGTCCAGGTTATAGTCCAAAACACTTTCTACTACATCATTTTTGTCCTTAACAAACTGGTACAGGGTCCGCTTCGACATACCAAATTCCCTTGCAATGTCTTCCATGCTGACACTTTTGATTCCATATTGATGAAACAAAGATGCAGCATGCTGAATTATTTCTTTTCGTTTTGTTTCCATGGCACGGCAAATATATAAAACCAAGGTCACACAGAAAACTTTTAGTGTTCTTTACGTTTTATAGTTTCTTGTTTTTAACCTTTTTTATGTTTCGTTTAGCCTCAAACCAACAATCCAATAACGAATCAACACCAGCTCATCTCAACATGTGCATTGATTACTGATTATCAAGTATTACTGCATATTAAGAATAACTTCCAATCCAGCATCACCAATTGAGGCAGACACTCCTTAATAGGCTGTAAACAGTGAGCTGCAACACTTCATCCACCTCACCTATATGAAGCGTTTCGTAATAAATTAAAAGCAGAAATAAAGTTTAATTTGAAAAATAAAATGTAGGGAACTATCAAACAGATTACTAAAAGCAATATATTTGTTACTCTTGACTTTTCGTCCTCCTGCAAGTTGAATGATGATTATTCTGATCAAGTGTTTTTTAATCACACGATTTTAATTATTTTTAGGCTCTATTTTAATTGAGACTACATATGAATAAGGTCGAAGCCAAAGATGTGGTAAAACAGTTATTCACTGAATACCTGCAGCGCAACGGACACAGAAAAACACCAGAGCGCTATGCGATTTTAGATGAAATTTATAGCCGTGAGGGCCATTTTGATATTGAGTCGCTCTATATCTTCATGAAAAATAAAAACTATCGGGTAAGCAGAGCTACTCTATACAATACTATTGATTTGCTGCTCGACTGTAAACTGGTTATCAAACACCAATTTGGCAAAAACATTGCCCAATTTGAGAAGGCCTTTGAATCGAAACAGCACGACCACCTTATTTGTACTAGCTGTGGCAAAGTCATCGAATTTTGCGACCCGGGCATTCAAACAGTCCTGAACAATGCGGCATCCTTTAATGAGTTTACGGTGTCACACCATTCACTATATGTGTACGGAACATGTAAAGAATGTGCCACAAAAGAAACCAACGAATAGGATTATTCAATAAAAAAACAGAGCGATACAATAGCTTTTAACCGGATAATGTGTACTTTTACAAATCGGAATTCTGAGGCAATCGGAAGTCCGATTTTTCATGTTAAGACTTTGATTTTTTAGCGCTTGACATATCTATAAACCAATATTATAATTGGTTTTGTTTAGTAACAACAAGCTTTAGGGCGAATAAAAACAAAAGATAATGAAGGTTGATGTTTTACTAGGCCTCCAATGGGGGGACGAAGGCAAAGGAAAAGTTGTTGATGTACTGACTCCTCAATACGATGTCATTACACGTTTTCAGGGAGGCCCCAACGCTGGGCACACACTGGAATTTGATAATTTCAAGCACGTACTTCACAATATTCCATCAGGAATTTTCCATTCAGACAAGGCCAACATTGTTGGTAATGGAGTGGTTCTTGACCCAATTACTTTCAAGAAAGAGATTGACTCACTGAAAGAAAAAGGGTTTGACATCTCAAAAAACCTTTATATTTCTAAGAAAGCGCACCTAATATTACCAACCCACCGGATTTTAGATGCCGCCTCTGAAGCTTCAAAGGGAAAAACCAAAATTGGCTCAACGCTAAAAGGCATTGGCCCAACATACATGGATAAAACAGGTCGTAACGGTTTACGCGTGGGCGACATCCTGCATAACTTTGAGGCCAAGTACACCGCACTCAAAGAAAAGCACATGCGGATGCTGGAAATGTATGATTTCGAATACAGCATTGAAGAGTTTGAACAAGGCCTGCAAGAAGGAATTGAAGCACTTAAGAAATGCATCCTGATTGACAGTGAGCATGAGCTTAATAAATACCTGAAAGCTGGCAAAAGCATTTTGGCAGAAGGCGCCCAGGGAACACTGCTGGATATTGATTTTGGTTCTTATCCATTTGTGACCTCATCAAATACTGTATGTGCAGGAGCTTGTACCGGAATGGGGATTGCACCCAATAAAATTGGCGAAGTATATGGTATTTTCAAAGCCTACTGCACACGTGTTGGAAGTGGCCCTTTCCCGACTGAACTATTTGATGAAACAGGTGAGAAATTGCGTAAAGCCGGTCATGAGTTTGGTGCCACAACTGGTCGTCCGCGCCGCTGTGGCTGGATTGACCTGGTAGCCTTAAAATATGCGGTGATGATTAACGGAGTGACGCAACTGATTATGACAAAAGGAGATGTACTCAGTGACTTCGATACCATCAAAGCAGCTACGGCCTATAAACTAAGTGATGGAACTGTAACCGAAGAGTTTCCGTTTGAATTAACCGATGATGTAGAGCCTGTTTACAAAGAGTTGAAAGGTTGGAAGGAAGACTTAACCGGACTGAAATCGGAGGATGATTTCCCTCAGGCACTGAAGGACTACATTTCGTACCTCGAAAAAGAACTGGAAGTACCCATTAAAATTGTATCTGTTGGTCCGGATCGTGAACAAACAATTATCAGACAATAGATAATACCTTATTAATATAAACCGGTTCGTATTGAGCCGGTTTTTTTATTTCATTACCTCGCGACGAGCTGCACACAATAACTATTTTTGCATAAAATCAATAACAATGTTGACACAACCTACATTATTACTCGATAAAAGCAAATGCCTGGCTAACATCGAGCGCATGGCTCTGAAAGCAAAAAACACCAACACCATCCTACGCCCACATTTTAAAACGCATCAATCAGCAGAAATAGGCAATTGGTTTAAAGATTATGAAGTGGAATGCATCACTGTTTCATCGGTTAAAATGGCCGCCTACTTCGCCAATAATGGCTGGAAAGATATCACCATTGCTTTTCCGGTAAATATTCGCGAGTGGGTCACAATCAATGAGCTGGCGGCACGCATCAACCTTAACATTGCTGTAGAATCTGTTGAAAGCATTGAGTTTCTTGAAAAGCACCTGAGCAACCCGGTTGGTGTATTTATAAAAACCGATACCGGCTATGCACGAACAGGGGTTGATGCCGAAGACTATGAAGCCATGCAGGCGCTGCTCAAAAAGCTTAAAACCAGCAAAAACCTGATTTTCATCGGCTTTTTATGCCATGCTGGTCACACCTATAAAGCGCAGACCAAAGAGGAAATCCTGAAAATAATGGAGGAATCGCGCCAACAGTTGCTCGCATTAAAAACATTCATGGCAAGCGATTTTCCACTGATTCAAATCTCGTATGGCGACACGCCTTCATGTTCGGTGGGCAATAATTTTGATGGGTTTGATGAAATACGACCAGGCAACTTCGTTTTTTATGACGACATGCAAGCACAAATTGGCTCCTGTAATCAGGAGGATATTGCGGTTGCCCTTGCCTGTCCGGTAGTAGCCAAGCACCCCAATCGCTTAGAGGTGATTGTGCATGGCGGAGCCGTGCACCTTTCAAAAGATTCGCTGCAGCTAAACCACGGGCCACATTTTGGAACAGTATTGCCTTTATCGGGAACCAATTGGCACACAAACACCCCATTGGGCTATGTAAGTAAACTATCTCAGGAACATGGCACTATTCAAATGCCTCAGGCAGCTTTTGATAAGGTGAGTATTGGCGATATGCTGGCCATACTTCCAGTTCACTCCTGTTTAACGGCTAACCTTTTAAAGAAATACTTAAGTACCGATGGTTCAACCATTAGCATGATGGATTAATGCTTATCAGCACCCGACAAAAGACGACCAACAAGTAACGCCATAATAACAACCAGGTAAAACTGACCACATAAGGTAACCATTAAGGCAATGGATTTTGCAGCTGGTGTAACCGGCAATAAATCACCATACCCAAGGGTTGTCATAGACACAAACGTGTAGTAAAATGCATCGAATAAATGACTTGCAGAATCGCCAACCGAAAAATTAAATGCAGCAGGAAACTGGGACGAGAACATGTTCACCAACAAGGCAAAACCAACTCCAATTAACAAATACCCGTTGATGGCCTCTACAATTACAAGAACATTCACATCCGATTTGCGCGACAACTGGACGATAAAGCGAAATACACGCAATAAAAAGAAAATAACCAGCCAAAAGGAGGATATAAAATGGATGATCTGAAGCTTTGCAATAGCGGCAATCCACACGGCAATCACCGACAGCAGAACCTGCACAATTACCTTTGGTTTATTTCCTTCACTGGTGGCATAAGATGATACAACAACTATGAGTGTAATGAAAATTTCAAATAACGGAACCTCTATAAAAGTAGTGATGATTGGCAAGCCAAAAATAGTAAACACTAACAGTAACAACAAGCCCCAATTACTCGTTAACTGACTGATATCCTGTCGCCAATCCAAAGACTTAATTAAACCCATAAATCATCCTTTACATTGAGTTATATACAAATCTAAATTAATCTAACTTAAATCGGAACACTTTTGGTTTATTCTCGTTCAACACCACAAAAAACACACTATAGCATAATGAAACAACTATTACCAATTCTGATTATCACCTTTTTAATGGCAGGGTGCGCCAGTAAGCGCAATTATAACAAAGCACAAAAATTTGATGAGGCCGGATTGTACACCGATGCAGCCAGCTTGTATTTCAAATCACTAAGTGCCAACAAAAATAACATCGATGCCAAACTAGGGCTTCAGCGCACTGGTCAACTCGTTCTGGAAGATAAAATTGATGCATTTAAATCTAAATATAATAATGGCAGTGCCAAAGATGCGGTTTACGCCTACCGGGAAGCCGAAAACTATTTTAAGCAATTAGCTTCCTTGGGAGTTAAGCTTATTCTGCCCGAAGAGCAGAAAGAATATTATCAGGAAGTAAAAGATCGCTATTTAGATATATTGTATCAACAATCTATGAAAGCCTTATCGTTGGATGAGTTTGTGACTGCTGAAGCCCAGTTGAAAGAAATTATTTCCATCGATAAAAATTTTAAAGATGCCCAATCACAATGGGTTATAGCGAAGTACGAACCCGTCTACCGACATGGTAACCAACTAATGCTAAGCCAGCAATACCGAAGTGCATACGACCGTTTTTCAACAATCAACAAAGCCACCAAAGGCTATAAAAACAGCATCGAGCTTCAAACGCAATGCCTGGATGAAGCCACTGTTACAATCGCCGTTTTACCCTTTGGCTATAAGTACAGAGGATCGAGAAACTACACAACAATGATGAAAGAGCGCGTTGTAAGTGAACTATCACAGCTTAAATCACCTTTTTACAAGATAATAAGTGATGAAGCTATTAACTCGGTACCCGGCTGGACACAAACTAAAGATCAGGCCATGGCCTTAAAGTATGCCCGCCATCAGGGTGATAATTTTGAAGCCAAAGCTATTCTGGCTGCCAGAATAGATAACTACCAAAAAATGGCCGGAAAACTCAACAAAAATGAAAAAAGAGGCTATTTAAAACAAACCGTTGAAGTCATCAACCCGCAAACCAAGGTAAAAGAGCAAAAAGTAAAATACACCAAGGTGAGGTACTATGAGTTTGAACAGGAAAATACGGTTTCAATTTCATTGAACTATGAACTAAACCGTGTGGACAGGGATGAACTGGCTTTTGCCGATAACTTTTATGGCAGCAAAAAAGACCACATACACTATGCCCGCTTTGATGGGGACTACAAAAAGCTGGTAGCCGGAACCTGGAAATACATTGATAAAGAGTCGGCAGAAGATAAAGTTTATGATTCAGAAGCTTCGAATAGTCGCCTACACGAGCTGTTTACCAACAAAAAAGACATACAGTCAATCACCACCTTGGAAAATCAGGTGCTGAAAGAATGTATGGAGCATGTAGCCAATAGCATGGTAAAATACCAACCTGAAAATTAAACATATAGCATGAGAGGATTAGCATTTTTGGCACTAGCACTCACTTTACTGTGCAGCTGCTCATCTAAAAAGAAAGAAGCTGAGCTACTGGAACTGTCCAAACCCGAATGGCTCAAAAACAGGCCAATGTCATCCACTTATTTTTATGGCATTGGGATAAGCCCTAAGGTAGGAGGTGCTGTATTTTATGAGGGAAAAGCAAAAGAAAAGGCTCTGGCCGATCTCTCGCAACAAATCAGCACTAAAATCAGCAGCGAACAAAACCTGTACCGGATGGAAGACAACAGCGGTGTTTACGAATATTATCAGAGCCGTGTTAAAGCCCAGTCTCAGCAGTTTTTAGAAGGTTATGAACTGTTAGACTCCTGGGAAGATCTAACAAACTATTACACCTTCTATCGCCTGTCGAAAAGTGAGTTTTATGCCCGTAAAAAACAACGCAAAGCAGAGGCTCTGCAACTGTCTCTTCAAAAATATGAATTGGCGCAAGCCGCCCAACAGCAAAAAGACTTTATACTGGCTCTAGAACAATATGCGGCCGCCATTGATGCGATAAGCGACTACCTGAACGAACAAACAACCATTGAAACGGCACAGGGAAGCATTGACTTATTTGAAGCGGAAAAAGAGGCGATGTGCGACATAATAAATGGATTTCAAATTGATTGTCAAACCAGCACCATGCACTCGCTTGCAAATACCAATATCGCAGAAGGCAAGACCTCTCTAATTGTTAAGTGCGAGAACATGACAGCCCATAATATCCCGGTCCGCTTTAATTACAGTGGCGGTTTTTTAGTGGCAGACCGCTTCCAGAGTGATACGCAAGGCCTTATCAAATCACCAGCTTTTAAAACAACTGGTTCCACACAGGAAACACTTACAGCAACAGTTGATTTGAAAGCATTAGGAAGACTCATGACTAAAAACCTTATCGTGCGTCAGATTGTAGAAAAACAAAAGCCAGCTGAATCAAGCATAACGATTCAGCTGGCCCAATAACTTTCATAACCCGGATTAGCCAATAATCCGGGTTATACCCTACATATTGTAATGCAATACACCTGTTGGTCCAAGCGGCAGGCCTATCAATAACCAAAGCGCCAACATCACCATCCACGAAAGTAGAAATACCATCGAATAGGGCAGCATAGTTGATACAATGGTTCCTATACCCGCATTCTCATCGTATTTCTGAAAATAGACAATAATTAAAGCAAAAAAGCTCATCATGGGTGAAATAATATTGGTGGCACTGTCGCCAATTCGGTACACCACCTGCGTTAGCTCGGGTGAGTAACCCAACATCATAAACATTGGAACGAATATAGGTGCCAGAAGCGCCCACTTAGCTGATGCACTGCCCATTACCAAATTAATAAGCCCGCAAAACACTGCAAACAACAACATCAGAGGGATAACGCTTAAATTTAAACTCTGAATAAAATTTGCTCCATTAACAGCCATCACCAGCCCAAGATTACTCCAGTTAAAATAGGCAACAAATTGAGCAGCAAAAAATACCAAAACCAGATATGGCCCTAAGGATTTGGCAGCTTCGCCCATGGCCCCCATAATGTCCTTATCTGTTTTAAAGGTGCCTGTAATTTTACCGTAAACCACCCCACAGGTACCAGCCCAAATAAACAAAACGGCTACCACACCTTTCAGTAAAGGAGAACTTAACAAACGGCCATCTTCACCTCTTAAAAAGCCGCCTTCAGGAATCAACCCCCAAGCCATGATGGCCAAAAAAACCATGGATACAATACCAACCCATCGCAAACCTTTTTTCTCGGTTTTAGTTAGCTTGTCCAAGCGGGTTTCTTCTTCTGTTACTTCACCTTTATACTCGCCAAAGCGGGGCGCAATAATTTTTTCAGTTACCCAGGTACCAACCAGGGCCACCATAAAAGTTGAAACCACCATAAAATAGTAGTTACTCACCGGATTAACCGTGTAGGCTTTATCAACAATATGTGCCGCTTCTTCGGTTAAGCCAGCCAGTAAAGGATCAATTGTACCAATAATAAGGTTGGCGCTGAATCCACCAGACACACCGGCAAAAGCAGCTGCCATGCCAACTATAGGATGGCGTTTGGCCACCAAGAAAATAACACCTCCAAGGGGCACCAGCAATACATAGCCCACACTTGATGCTACATTTGATATAACACCTGCCAATATAATTACAAAAGTGAGTAAACCCTTGGGAGCTGCCAATACGAGCTTGCGGATTAGGGCACCTATTAAATCAGATTTTTCTGCCAGCCCAATACCCAACATGGCAACAACTACAATGCCCATTGGCGCAAAGCTGGTAAAGTTTTTAACCATCTCGGTTAGTATGCGGTTAAGCCCTTCAACAGATAAAAGATTAATAACATTGATTGTTTCCCCAGTGGTTGGATGCGCAGCAGTTGCTCCTATCCAGGCAAACACTCCGGAAAAAAGTAATACTGTAACGGCAAAAATGCCGAAGAGTAAAGCGGGATGTGGCAGAACATTCCCTACTCGCTCAACTCCATTTAAAAAAATATCGACAAATGACTTCTTCTTTTTTGAGGCGGTACCCATAATATAAAAGTTTTACTATTATAAGACGCCGAAAATATAAAAAAATAGAAAGTCATTCACTTATCTGACCAATAAGCTAAGTCTGTTATATAACATATTACTATTTCACAGCAACCAATACCATTCGCAAACTCCAACAGTTCAAACACATGAGACTGGCCACGCGTATAAAAGACAATTACGTATTGGCACCACTAAACCAATTCTTAAAATGTGGCACCTTTTCCCGGCTCACAATCACCTCCCGATCAAAAGGCTGTTCAAACTGTATTTTCAAACGGCTGTTAGAGTGCACCAGCACATCCTGTATGTGGTTAATATTAACAATAAACGATCGGCTAATACGATAAAAAACACTGGGATTTAGCAGCTCTTCCAGCTCCTCCAGCTTATAATCAATGATATAACGATTCCCTTTAGAAGTGAGAATAAAAGCATTTCTCCCCTCCGCATAAAAAAGCACTATTTTATCGCTTGTTACCGATTTGATGCGCTCGCCCAGCTTTACCAAAAACCGCTCTTTATAGGTTTTTCGATAATGCAACAACGCTTCGTTGAGCTCTTCCAGCTTAATTCGCTGACTGGCCGATGATAAGTTCTCGCGAAGACTCTCCAACTTTTCCATACTGCGAAAAAGGTCATCATAATCCAATGGTTTCAGCAGGTAGTCAATGCTATTTACCTTAAACGCCTGAATGGCGTACTCATTATAGGCCGTTGTAAATATAACCGGCTGATTTAACTGCGTCTTGCTAAATATTTCGAAACTCAAGCCATCAGACAGATGGATATCCATAAAAACTAAATCGACTGTATTTAGTGGGTTCGACAGCCACTCAACACTGCCTGCAACCGAATCTAATACACTCACCACTTCTATGCTGCTATCATAGCGTTGCAGCAGGTGGGTGAGGTTTTTAACAGCCGGTTTTTCGTCTTCAATAATAAGTACTCTCATAGGGGCTAAGATTATTCTTCCTCTATTTCAAAAAGAGGAATGTTGATATGCAAATACTGTTGGTTTTGAACCACCTTCAATTGTTTATTATCGTTTAAAAAAGCATGGGCATTATTAATCAGCGACAGGTTCCACTCGGCGCTACCATTAAGACCAATTTTTGGATTATGCCTTGACACCAGGTACAACTCACCGTCTTTTATTTCCAAACAAATATGGAGTGGCTGAAATTCATTGATGATTGTCCGGTTAACCAACTCCTGTATTAAAACCGATATTGTACATGGAATAACCTGACGATGCAGACTCTCCTCAGTAAGATTCAGCTCCAGCATAATGGCATTGTTATGCTTCACATTTAACAGGTACAAAAGGGTTTTGCTCAGCTCCAGCTCTTTTTTTAGTTCAACCAATTCAACATGGCGATGGTCGAGATTATACCGGTATATTTTTGAGAGCTGATTAATAAATTGCTCGGCCATGCGCGGTTGAGCATGTACGATAGATATCAGATTTTCCAGCCCTTCGTACAATAACTGCGGATTAATCTGCATCTTAAACTTCTCCAGATCCGACTCCATCCCCCGCCTTAACTCTTTTTCTTGCCTATAATGTATTTGCTTATGAACAGCTAAAAATGAGGTACTCACATGGATAATGCCATACAATATTGCCACAATTCCATACACGCCATTAAACACGACAAGCTCAGTATTGAAGTCACTAATTATCAGCACTGAGTAGAAATAGATACTCACCAGAGGAGTGATAATCATTACAGATATGAGCAAACTGACTAAGGGAATCAGCACAATGCGCAGCGAGTGGGTAATACCACTTACTCCATGCGCCTCTTCATTATCAAAAGGTAACTCGCTAACCAGTGGAAACCGTTTATCGATAGCATTGAGCAGGGTTCTTAGGGCTTCCATCAGAATAAAGGCAAGCACAATTGTGACTGCTACTTCCTGACTAAAGAAATTAGAACTAAACTGATTAAGCGTATCAAAAACTAAAAGGATTAAAACATAAACTACCACTCCAACTGGAAATGGTAGCAGAAACCTCAGCCACTTTTGCTGTTTATTGATTGCTAATCCTTTCATTAGTAACTAATGGTTTGATGCGTTATAAGGATAGGTAAAAATACCGAAAATGATTCATCTTTAGTTATTTCCACCTCTTTTGTTGTAAAATAGGCATAGCGTTTTTTAATGTTGTCCAGCCCGACTTTGTGCGACACATGGTTATCAGGTTTTTTGAGTAACTGGTTATCCACTTCTATAAATCCGGGTTTTCGTTCAAAATTATTAATCACACTTATGCCTTGCTGCTCAGTCGAACGGATGGCGATTTTCAATGGCTTTTCTTCTGAAAAATAGTTATGCTTTACGGCATTTTCAACCAATAACTGTAAAGTCATGGGCGGGATGTAACTCTCCAAACTCAACTTATCGAGCTGAACATCCAATTCCAGAGCCTTCTCAAACCGAATTTTCAAAAGAAAATAGTACGCTTTTATAAATTCAACCTCCTGTTTTACAGGAACCAATTCTTTTTGATGGCTTTTTAGAATATAGGTAAACGTTTGAGCAAACTTGCGAATAAATCCTTCTGTTGTGGCGGCATCGCGATGAATAAGCGAGGCTATTGTATTGAGGGTGTTGAACAGATAATGTGGGCTCAACTGACTCTTTAAAATCTCATACTGCAGTTTAAGCCGTTCGCGCACCATTTGTTCACTTTCTATATTGGCTTGTATAAAACTGGTAAAGGAATATTGATAGAGGTTCACCAGTATAAACACCAGGTTAGTTAGCAAAAGAATAATGAAAAATTTAATGGCGGCATCGCCTTTTTCATCCATAAAGGCACTAAGTGGAATGTTATTGTATTTGAGCACCACTAATGCCTTCACGCAAAGCCACAAAAACATGATGGCTACAATGGCGTTTAAAACAAACTGAAGGACAAAACGGCCAGCTGTCCCTTTAATCCAAGGATAATATTTGTTTAAAGCATGGCCAACCAGACTTAAAACTCCAAAAATAAGCCACGAACTTAGGGTGAAAAATGATAAGGAATCGATGTTTTCGGAAAGGACCGGTAAAACACCATTTTCGCTATAAAACAAATAAAGAAAAGCCAACACGCCATATAGCGTGCTGACAAATATTTGGGTCATTAATTTTTTCGAAGAGTATGTTTGGGCGATGGCTATCATGGTGTCACTAAGTTATAGCAATAATCAAAAATACTGCAATAGAACAGACATAAAAAAACAGATGAGATGGTCCTTTTTAACACTACCTCATCTGCTTTTAACTTAGTTTAATGTTTTTAACACTCGGTTTTTCTCATACTCCGATTCCAAATCCTTAGCCATTGATTTGAAAATATAGGCCGTAGAGGAGTTTTTATTATTAATGTACGGACTCAGGCGAACCAACACGGCAGCACGCTCCACATCGACATCAATTTGCTGAGTACTCTCAATAACTTTGGCTGCCAGTTCATCGTTCATGGCCGGGCTATCAATAACGTAACGCAACAACTCTTCAATGGTACTGTTCTGATCCATCCGGCCTATGATGCGGAAAAACTGATTGTAACCATTATCCGATAGAGGAAATTGTCCAACAACCTCCCTCATCACTGCGCCCGCTCCATGCTGAAAATCATCAACCAGATACTCCAGAGTACGCAGCAGTCGATACATAGCCGGTTCTTCCAGTTTATTCTTTGCCAGCAAATCGAGCATTACATTATACATCTCCATTTCACTATCCAGGCCTGATAGGGTTTCGAAATAAGCATCTACCACCTCCTCATCATTGATAAACAAACGGTTGGCTTTTCTTAAAATCAGCCCTCTCTGACTATTGGATGAGATGCCATTTGCTGTTTTCAGGTAATTTAACAAGGAGTTCTTATCACTCTTTTGTTTGCCTTGTTCAAGGGTGGCATCAAGCAGTGCCGTTGTTATTTCGCCCTTGAGAATGTAGTAACTATCCGACATATCGTCCAATACATTGCGGTAAACATGCATCACCTCATCACTATCTGGTAAGTAAGGGATTAAATACAATAGGAGTGCTCCTTTTTCCCGTTCCGAAGAAAAATCATCAATGGCTTGCAACAGGCTTATCCAGCTATCCTCCGAAAGCTTGGCGCTTCGCACCAGGTGCTTAAGTACATTCCCCTTTTCGGAGTTAATCTCCATCTCGTCAATAATATCGAAATACCCTTTTCGGATGGCAAAATCATTGGTGTAAAACTTATTAAACATCCTAAGAGTCGAGCCTCGTTCGGTATTATAATCATGAGTAGAAGTCGCATCCAGCAGCGCTGCCAACTGTTGTGTATTCAGCTTATAGTTTTCCAAAATATACCTTAACAAAGTCCCTTTTGTACTGTTCGAGCGCACTTTTTCTATCTCCTGTATCACCGGAATGATGTCTTCATTCTTGAGCTGATTATCGAATACAAGAGTTTTTAAAAAGGTGTTTCGTGAAGCAGAGCTGCCTGATTTGCTGGATGATGTACGAATGGTAAAAACACTCCATTCGCTGGTGTAGGTGTAGCTGCCTGACGAAGGCAGATCTTCAAGCACATCGACAATACCACTCATCCCCTTTGCCTGATATAAATGGCGCACACGGGACTCCACGCCCATATTACTGTTTTTTACAATATCCGGTAATATCTCTCCCAGCCACTTTTTCCCTTCCGGATTAAACGCTGTTTCAGTTTTCCCCACATAGTACTCATAGGTCATTGTCCCTCTATCATCCGCATGAATAAACAGACGTCGATTATTTCCAAAGGCTGTTTTATTGATCTCTACAAAGCCGTTAGCAGATATTCCGGTAATCATTTTATTATCAGATGATAAATCAATAATTCCTTCGTATTTCAGATCGAAAGGAAAATCAGAAGAAACAGAAGGAATTTCAATCCGGTCATAACCACGATACGCGTTTTTTAACTCCGTCATCTCTTTTTTGAATTCAGCCATCGCTTCTGCGTACTCTTTGCCAAGTTCTGTGCGTAGCTCCGCCAGCATTACATGCTCATTTTTTGGCTGCTTGTCTCCTTTGCTGTCTTTATTATCAGCATAAGCCCCGCTCACGCTTACTACAGCCATTATTGCAACAAAAGCTGTGAGCCGCTTAAGGTTATATGTAAAAGTTGTTGTCATAGGAGTATGATTTAGTTGTTCTTATACACTATTTGATAGTACAATATTAGAACATAAACACCCCGTAAAAAAACAAAAAGTAGTGAGCTGTAATATTAATGTAGTGAACTGTTGAAACATTGAAGCAAGGGCGCTTTCACCTTACTGACTGCATATTATAAAACACCAAAGGCCCCTGCTTACTATTAAAACAGGGGCCTTTGATATTCCAGGTGATGGCACTTATGCAACCACTATGCCATTTCATTCAACACCGGAGCACATAATGCATCAATGCTACGCAACTCCTCGTTGCTAAAACTTAAGTTATCAAGTGCTTTCAGATTATTATTTATTTGCTCAACAGAAGAAGCACCCACCAATACCGATGTTACAACTTTGTTGTTTAGTAACCAGGCAATAGCCATTTGGGCCAGCGACTGGTCTCTTTGCCCGGCCAAATTATTAAGTTCCTGTATGGCTTTCCGCTTGACATCCGTTAGGGCCGACGCTTTCAGGAAATGTGCTTTAGCCATGCGCGAATCCTCAGGAATATCGTGCAGATAGCGATCGGTTAATAAGCCTTGAGCCAATGGGGAGAAAGGAATACAACCAATACCTCGCTTATCGAGCACTGTGGTAAGGCCATCTTCCACCCAACGGTCAAAAAGGTTGTAGCGGGGTTGGTGAATCAGGCAAGGTGTTCCCAGTTCCCTGAGGATGGTTTCGGCCTTTTGCGTTTCTTCAGCTGAATAGTTGGACAGGCCAACATACAAAGCTTTGCCCTGGCGAACAATTAAGTCCAAAGCCGCCATGGTTTCTTCCATAGGCGTATTAGGGTCCGGACGGTGATGGTAAAAGATATCCACATAGTCGAGCCCCATTCGCTTAAGGCTCTGATTGAGACTGGCCACCAGGTACTTCTTAGAGCCCCATTCGCCGTATGGGCCTTCCCACATATAGTAACCCGCTTTGGTTGAGATAACTAATTCATCGCGGTAAGCATGCATGTCTTGCTTCAGCACTTTACCCAGTGTTTCTTCAGCTGAGCCCGGTGCCGGCCCATAGTTATTGGCCAAATCAAAATGTGTTATCCCATTATCGAAAGCATGTAACAAGAGGCTACGAGCATTGCTATAAACATCTTCAGATCCAAAATTATGCCACAAGCCCAACGACAGATGTGGCAACTTTAGTCCGCTCCGCCCGCATCGGTTGTATTGCATCGTTTCATATCTCTTTTCAGAAGCTAAGTATTGCATAGTATTCTATTTTAATCAGTTAAAAATTCGATCATATTCACAATGGCCTCCTGACAAGCGGCACAAAAGCCTTTGGCCTCATTGGTCTTCATCCGACAGTTGATGGCCGGGCGAAATACCCCTTTCTCTACATAACCTCCACCTTCAAATACACCAGTTGTTTTTTCGTATTTTTTGTCTGACGGCGTCGGCACCGGCACGCCCTCTTCTATCAGGTGCTTCCACTTGGCATTGAAGTTAACCATTGTAGTAATATTGGGCTGCCAAGGCTCCACCTTAAGGTCAAAGAAATTCTGATAGGCCACATCCGAAGTGTAATATTCATCGGCCAAGCCCCCAAACCCATGGCCTATTTCGTGGAGCATTACCTGCTCTGCCATCGGATGGTCGGCTGTTCCAATAGAAAAGTGATTGTATATACCACCGCCGCCATACTTTTCTGAATTAACCAGCACACAAATGTGATCGTACGGTGCACAAGCTGCAATATCCCGAATACTGAATACATCTGCTGTTTCCAGATAGCGATCAATATAAAAAGTATTAAAGGAAGAATTAACAGCCGTGCGTCGCCATTCATCGCCACGTGGATTATCGGTGCCAGAATCATCTGATGGAGAACAAACGGCCCAAAAATTAAATTTATTTCGATGTGTTTTATAGGGCTCCTGCGACAAAATATAGGCAGCCATCCGTTTTACATCCGCCACAAACTTATCCATCTCCTCGCTCTTATACCCCTCTGCGATAAAAGTAAAGTCAATCATGTTTGCCGACGCCCCTCCATCTACCACTTTCACCACATCATATTGGGGGAGTTGTTCTTTCGAAATGTTGGGGTCTTCAGGATCAATCGCTATGCTCAACAACGCTTGATATGTCCCATCTTTTTTTCGCTCTTCCAGCTTAAAAAACACTTTATTCTGCGGATAAGGGAACGTTATGCTTTGATAAAATGCCTTATCAACAGCTTGAGCTTCAGCCGTGGTGCGCCATTCTTCAAATAAAGTACAGAAGCCTCTTGAATAGAGTGGTTCCATACTCACAAAGTCGCTGATTGTGAATCGATATTCGCCATATCCCAGACTATCAATCAAATTGATTTGACCTCCGCCCCACAATGGCTCTTGTTTAAGCTCTAACAAGTAGGCAGCTTGTTGTACATTGTTACCTGCCAGTATAAAGTCAACCCGCATGGTTTTTTCTACAAAGTGCCTGTCAAATGCCGTTTGCGCCTGCAAACAGGCTGATAATAAAACAATACTGATGATACTAATAAGTCCAATTTTCATGTTCATCTTCTATATCCTGATTATTTTCTGGTTAATTCTCCTTAGATTCCTTTTAATTCCGCCTCATTCGCTCTTTTCACCCGAAATTTAAAAATGAGCACGCTGCCTGTTGTTGATTCTGTTTTACAAATTTGCCAAATAAACGAAAATGTTTAATAACATTACCTCTTTACTGGCGATATCGCTATGGCAGGTTTATTTTTCTTTGTAATTGTACTAGATTTATACCACAAATAAGCACACTTTAATATGGAAGTAATTGAACTCAATAACATAAGCAAAGTACTGAATAACTATTTGGGCTCGTTAGGAATAGCAGATGAATATACAAAATTTTTCCTGTCTGCTTTCTGGATACTTTTCACACTCGTAGTGATATGGCTCATTAATACATTGGTTAAAAGATTCATTCTCAGTTTTGCCGAACGAGTAATAAGAAGAACTAAATCGAAATATGACGATCTGCTAATTAAACGGCATGTTCTTAAGCGACTGGTTAATATCATCCCCGCAATGTTTATCTATTACATGCTTTCGGTTATTTTCCAGCCATTTCCTGACTTACACATTGTTGCCCTGCTTCAAAAAGTGGTCAGCAGCACCATCCTGCTCATTATCCTTTGGTCGCTTTCGGCCCTGCTGGGGGTAGTCAATGATATCTACAACACCTTTCCCTATTCAAAGGATCGCCCTATCCGCGGCGTGATACAAATTATCGAGATTGCAGCTTCATTTATAACCGGACTGGTAATCGTTTCGATACTGTTTGAAATTGATATTACCAAAATAGTAACCGGTTTAGGGGCCACTGCGGCGGTATTACTTTTAGTTTTTAAAGATACCATACTTGGCTTTGTGGCTGGCATTCAACTATCGGCCAACAAAATGGTAAGCGCCGGCGATTGGATTACTATGCCCTCTTACAAAGCGGATGGAACCGTTTTAGATATAACCCTAAACACGGTTAAAGTCCAAAATTGGGATCAAACCATTACCACTATTCCTACCTACAAACTGGTGGAAGATTCCTTTATCAACTGGAAAGGAATGGAGCATTCAGGTGGAAGACGTATTAAACGCTCCATAAATATTGATGTGGCCTCAGTAAAATTTTGCACAGCCGAAATGATTGAGCGTTTTAAAAAAATCCGTCTGCTGAAGAACTATATTATCCAAAAAGAAGAAGAACTTCTTGAATACAACGCGCAAAAAGAAGGCGAATCAATTTCAGAGAGTCTGGCCAATGGCAGACGACTAACTAACATAGGTGTATTCAGAAGGTATTTACAGGAATACCTGGCAGAACACCCAATGATTAATAAGGACATGATCTACATGGTGCGCCAGCTTCAGCCCACTGAAAAAGGCCAACCAATTGAAATATATGCCTTCAGTAAAAACCAGGAGTGGGTGAGCTACGAAACAATTCAGGCCGATATTTTTGATCATGTGCTGGCTGTAGTGGGTGAGTTTGAATTAAGAATCTATCAGCTGCCAAGTGGGGCTGATTTACACAATACAGGTAAATCAATAGCTACTTTATAATCGTTATAAATTGAAGCTACACATGCCTCTATAAAAAGGCTCATTTTTTGTAACGAATTGTTAATTAGCACCTTTTAGTACCAATGCTTCACTTTGAATTTAAAAGGGTTAGACCTTACAATTCAGATTTCAAAGCCAATTTGCGTTGGATATTAACTATTAATGTTTTATTTTCGTAGCAAACTATTAATAAAAGCGTACTATTAGTTACGAATCCTAACAATTATCATATTCAGTATGGAGACCAATTTACAAATTGATAGCCTTGATAAGAAGATCTTATCACTTATCACTAAAAATGCGAGAATTCCTTTCCTGGAAGTTGCCCGCGAGTGTAAAGTTTCAGGTGCCGCAATTCATCAACGTATTCAGAGATTGATGAATATGGGTGTCATTAAAGGTTCCGAATTTATCATTAACCCTGCCAAAATTGGTTACCACACCTGTGCTTTCATGGGTATATTTCTGAAAAAAGCAAGCCTGTTTGACAAAGTGGTTAAAATGCTCGAAGAAGTTCCTCAGATTGTTGAGTGCCATTACACCACCGGTCAATACGCCATTTTTATAAAGATTTATGCAAAAAGCAATGAGCACCTAAAACGCATCTTGCACGATAAACTGCAGGCCATTGCCGGTATTTCTGCTACTGAAACCATTATTTCGCTAGACGAAAGTTTCAAAAGGCAACTACCAATTGACTAATAAAATTAACAAATAATAAAAAGGCGCCCACCAAGCGCCTTTTGTTGTTATAACTGGCAGGTACCATCAATTACTGCAAATAGGGCGCCATTAAACTTTTCAAAAGCCGTACTTAAAATGCGGTACATCCCCGTGCTTTTCAACTCCTCTGATGAATACTCATCCCGGTTCAACAATACATGTTCATAACGCTCCCCACCACTACTGAGCACCAGGTGAGGCAGCGTATTCACTGTTGCTTCAACAGGATATTCGTTTTCAGCAATTACTCCTTGCTTTATTAACAAAGGGTGTGCCTCAAAAAAATTGAAAGTATTATCACCGAGATACAGGTGAACACTCAAGCGCAAACTAAGCGGAATAGCATAATAAAAATGAAATTTTTTGCGAGGATCAACCAACGAAACAGTGATACAGTTTTCGGAGCGGTTGACCGGTGAATACTTTACTTTCCACTCCAAATGCTCAGCACCTAAGACCTCCCGTACGGCATTGACCAAACGAATACGTGGTAAGGCTATGTTAATAAAATGCTCATCGGCTGCAAAGACCTGCTGCAGAGCAGAAATTCCCGTTTTAGATAATTCAAATATTTTAGACATGGTAGATAGAATTGACCAAAGCTAATGATTTTTTGTTTCCCGGAACCATTGTCACATCCAGGCGACCTAAATAAACACCGCCCCATCCTGCCTGGTTCACAATAACCTCTTGCTTGTCCAGGTTAAGGATTCGATCCGGCGCATCCATAAAAGTGTGCGTATGGCCTCCCAGTATCACATCAATATGCCTCGTGTGGCTGGCAACAACAACATCCGACACCTTGTTGTGACTGTATTTATATCCAAGGTGAGACAGTGCAATAACCAAATCACACTTTTTTTCCTCTTTAAGCCAAGCTGCCATTTCATTGCCTGCTTTGATCGGATCTTTATACAATGCTTCTTTATAGGATTTAGGGTTGACCAACCCCGCCAGCTCAATTCCCAAACCTATTACTCCAACACTAATTGGCCCCTTTTTAATAATTTTATAGGGTGCCGTCAAGCCATTCAGTACCGACTGAGTGAAATCATAATTGCTGCAAACAAAGGGAAATTGTGCGCGCTGTAAATTTTCAGCCAATGCTTCTATACCGTTATCGAACTCATGGTTACCAATAGTCGCTGCATCATAGCCCATTTTATTCATTAACTCAATTTCAAGCCTCCCTTTATATTTATTGAAATAAGGTGTGCCTTGAAATATATCGCCACAATCGAATAATAGCACCTGCTCCTGCTCACTTCGAAGCCGATTGATTAAACTGGCCCGGTGGGCAAATCCGCCCTTATCCGCCCATCGTGAATGGTTTGCCGGAAACGGATCGATGTGACTATGCACATCATTAGTATGCAGAATTGTTAAGGTAACAGGCGATTGACAACAACTCTGCACAACAGGTGCTATTCCTAAAGCAGCTGCTCCAAGCGCTGTTGTTTTTATAAACTTTCTTCTATTATTCTGCATAGTAAATCCGTTTATCCAATTGGCTATTCACAAGTTTATTATCAGTAGTTAATCGCTCAACGTGCTGTAAAATAGCATCGCGCAGCTTCAGTCCCGTCTCCTCCCTGCTAACTGCTGAAAGGAAGACATTAAAATGATCGCCTCCATCGGCCAGATAATCCGATGTGGCCACTATGTAATTTCTATTTTCAAGAGGCCGCCCTCCAACCTGGATACTCATGGCTTTTCCATCTTTTATACCAAAAGACGCGCCTCCCATGCCGTCTCCATCAACACTTGCCATAAAATTAAACAACTCACGAATTTGCTCTGGCGACATTGTCAGGTACACTATTTCATTTTCGAATGGCATTAGTTGATAAATACTCTCAACCGTGATTTCCCCCTTATTAATCGGCACCCTTAACCCTTTAACGTTAACAATGCTGATATCGGGCTTCACCCCTGTTGTGTGCAACTCACATTCAGTTAACATCAGGTCCGCAACAAAGTTAGACAACAGTCCTTCGGGCTGGCCGCCACGTAATTCCTGCTCTGCCTCACCGATTACTCGCTGCATTTCTGTTTTCAAACTGTCCCTGTAAGGCTTAATCGTTGCTTCCATGGCTGCATCTTGCCCGACCAAACTGTCTGTCGGCAAATAACTGGCCTCAATCTTATTGCTTTTATAACCCGGTGAATTACATCCTAGTACAAACAATAAACCGCCTAAGAATCCAAATATTATGTATTTTTCAAGTAACCTCATCTGTTATTATTATCGTTAATAACCACTTATTTAAGGCACAAGAATACAAAAAGGTTTTGAAACGTCTGAAAAATATTATGAAAATTTACAGTATAGAACCTTCTGCTAAAACACACAAAAAGAAATGATCGCAATGACGTTAGCTCGCCACTTTTACCAACACTAACGGCGAGGTAACACCCCCTTAGTTAAGGGTCAAGCAGAGTTACTATAGAAAAGTCAATAAATAAGAAAGCCACCAGGATGGTGGCTAACAATCAATTTACTTAATGCGTTCAAGGTATTTTTGCCTTACCCCCATTAAATATTCCCGGTCAATATTCGGGTTATAGATACGTACCATATCAACAATACCAAAATGCTGGTGAAAATGCCCCACTGCGGCGTCAAACTTACTATAGTCCCAATTGTTTTTCACTTTTCTTGTTAGATCTTCAAAATACTTCCAAGGTAATTTATGTGGGATTGTAAAATAGCCATGATCCTTTTCGTCTAAATCAAAATAAACACCTTCTTCAACTTCTTCCAGGGTAAAGAATTTTTTTAACCTGATAATTGCCTTACCGCTGATGTTTTTGGGCTTCTTTTTAAACTCAAAGCCTTCATCAATATAACCAGCCTGAAGATCGGTAATCTGTTCAAAAGCATCCAGATGGCGCACGCGAATAACATGGTATTCCTTATTATATAAGCTAACAACTCCGGCTGCAGCGTTAAAGTCCGAACTAAAATACTTTTTAATATTTTGAGTAGCTCGTGTTACTTCCTCCAGTGTGTACAATCGCTTTAGCACCAAATAAACATACAAGGGTTTGGTATCAGACGGTATCTCGCTATAATAGCCAAAATAGCCGGGGAAGGGCTCAGGAGCTTCCAGCACAAAAGTATTCGGAAGAATCATGTCATTCATGGTCACCAACGACTCCTGCTTAAGAAGGTTGCCATAGCGTTGTAAAATAATTTTTTTTGATCCCATAGATGTGTGTTTTAGATTGAGTAACTACCCTTAAACCGATTGTTCACTTGCCATCAAAAAAGTTATTAAAAAAAACTATTGGAGTCAAACCTATTCCAGGAAATTAATCTTCATGCTCGCGAACAAACACAGGCTGGTTAGTTTTCGATAGATCTGCTTTATAATAATATCCGCCTTCATTAAAAGCTATCAAATCATCAGCTTGGGTAATCTTATGTTGGATAATGAACCGCGTCATTAGTCCACGTGCTTTCTTAGCAAAGAAACTAATAACCTTATATTGTCCGTTTTTCCAGTCCTTAAAAACGGGCGTAACCACCTGTTTGCCAAACGCCTTTTTATCAATTGCCTTAAAATACTCATTTGATGCCAGATTGACCAGCACCTCTGATCCCTGCTCATTCATATCAGCTTCGAGCAAAGCAGCAATCTTATCTCCCCAAAAACTATACAGATTTTGCTTCTCCTGCACCGCTAACTTTGTCCCCATCTCCAAACGATAGGCCAATATGCTATCCAAGGGCCGAAGCAAACCGTATAAGCCCGACAGAATTCGAAGCTTCTCTTGCGCATATTGCACTTCCCTCTCATTGAGTGTATTAGCCTCCAGCCCGGTATAAACATCGCCTTTAAACGCAAAAAGCGCTGCTTTAGCCTCCTCGCTGCTAAAGGGATACTCCCACTCCTGAAACCGCTGGTAATTAAGCTGTCCCAACTGCGAACTAATCTTCATCAAGTCCATCAACTTGTCGGGTGAATACTTTTTTAGTTCCTGAACAATGGCCTGCGCTTCGTTGTGAAAACGAATTGTGGTATGGTCTGTTTTTGGCGCCTTGGTTTCAAAATCCAATGATTTAGCTGGAGATATAATTATATGCATCGTGTCATTTTTTTTTATAACAATATTAAGTATTGATAGTTCATCCCATAAAAAAGGACCACTTTTCGTGGCCCTTGCATTATTTCTTGTAAAGTTTTAGTTAATCTGTGATGATCACCTCAACCCCGGCATTTAGCAACTTTTCCTTATCATCTTCTGAAATTCCACGATCGGTCACCAGAATATCAATATCTTTTATCTGACCAATTACAGCCAGGCTCCTCTTTTTAAACTTACTGGAATCGACAACCAAAATTACTTTTTTTGCCATTTTAAGCATTGTGCGGTTCAGGGCCGCTTCTTCCAGGTGAGGAGTGCTGAAACCCAGATTAACATCAATACCATCGGCTCCTATGAACAGTTTATCACAAAAGAAGTTCTTAAAACTATTTTGAGCAATGGAACCCACGAGCGATAGGGATTTCTTCCGCATTACACCTCCGGGCATAATTACGTTAATCTGATCTAATTCGGCCAAAGGTCCGGCAATATTAAGCGCATTGGTTATCACCGTTAAACTCTTAAACTTACTCAAATGGGTTGAAACTTCGCGGGTAGTGGTGCCACTGTCGAGCACAATGGTGTCCCCTTCTTCAATGAGCCGGGCCGCACGCTTACCAATGGCTTCTTTTTCTTTGGCGTTCTTCACTTTCTTATCCGAAAGCTTCATATCCAAAGTCACTTTATCCGTTTTTATAGCTCCACCCCTGGCTCTGATTAACAGGTTTTTATGCTCCAATTGAGTGAGATCATTCCTTATGGTCACCTCACTTACATTAAACTGCTCACTCAGTTCGTGCACGTTTACCTGACCTTTAGCATCTAATAATTTGAGTATTAACCCTCGTCTTCCGACAGTTGTATTTGGATCAAAATCATTCATAATTATATTATTAATAGCTCAACCTGGTGAAATACACAGACAACTCTTGCCTGTTTTTCTCACAAAATAAGTAAAAATATTATTGAATAAGCATATGAAAGCAATATAGTTACTAAACACTACAGTTAAGAGTGCAACAAAAAGCCTGTTTCCTTTTTTATCATTGCATTTTAAATAATTACGAAAGGTAACGCCCAACCAAAGCTAACCATACGAAACCAGTAATAAAGGCTGTGGTATAAACACCGTATTCGCATTGATAATTATTTACTATTTTTCAGGCTCAAAAGGGATTTATTTAGCATGAAAAAGGGAGATTGGTATTCAGAGGAGGATTTTTATTCGGTAAAAAAGATTGATGCTCACTTACACTATTACACCCGTAGTAATACATTTCTAAAACATGCACAAAAGTGCAATATACACCTGGTTTCAATCAATGTTGATTTCCAGGAGAGCGAGTGGCTGCCACTGCCCGAGCAAAACCAACTTGCCCGTTTTCACAAACAAAACACGCCCCAATTCTATTCCTATATAGGGGCTATCCCAATGGCCAATCCGGTTACCAGCGAATCAATTCAAGCAGCCTGCAAACACATTCCTGCTGAAATGGCAGGTGGAGCAATTGGCGTTAAACTGTGGAAAAATATTGGGATGAAACACACATACAAGAATAAGCTTGTCATGATTAATCATCCGGTTTTAGTTCCGCTGCTGCAGTACCTTGAAACAAACCACATCCCCTTACTGGGCCATTTTGGCGAACCTCTTAACTGCTGGCTACCAGTAAACGAAATGACCGTTGAGTCGGACAGGCGCTATTATCAAAATCACCCCGAATTTCACATGCATTTGCATCCCCACATGCCAGCTCATGCCGACCATATTGAGGCCTGCAACGAGGTGTTGGCGCGTCACCCGCAACTGCGTTTTATTGGCGCCCATTTAGGCAGCAGCGAATACAGTATTGAAGCCATTGCCAAGCGACTGGACGCTTATCCTAACATGTATATGGATTTAGCCGAACGTGTGTGTCACCTGCAACATCAGGCTGTGCAAAACCACCAAGGGGTGTATGATTTTATGATTAAATACCAGGACCGCCTGCTCTATGGTTCAGATATTGTTTTTAAGGATACAGAAGATGAACAACAGCTGCTAATAGAAGCTGAACAACGGTGGCGAAGCCAATGGTGCTTTTTCACCCAAACAAACGAACAAACAACCTGGCAGGTTAATGACGTTTTTAAAGGACTTGGCCTTCCCAAGGGGGTGATAGATAAAATCTATTGGCTCAATGCGCAGAAAGCATACCCTTTACTCACCCCTCAGAGCTAGCACATCATGAAGCTATATATGGCGCCTCTGCAGAGCTACACCACGGCATTCTACCGGCAGGCACACGCCTGCACATTTGGGCATATGGACAAGTATTTTACGCCGTTTTTTGAGGACAAAAGCGGTATTGAGAGTCTCCTGCACGAACCCGAATTATCCAGGCAACTTAATGAGGGGCTCAACTGCATCCCCCAGGTTGCAACGAATCAGGCAAAATACCTCATTGACTTTGCCCGGGAAGTGCAAAAAGCAGGTTTTGATGAAATTAACATCAATATGGGCTGTCCGTTTCCAATGTTAACAATGCGCCAACGAGGAGGTGGCATCCTTCAGCATCCGGAGCTGGTTAAAACCATGCTGGAAGCTTTCTTTTCAGAAAATATCTCCATTAAGCTCTCGGTAAAAATGAGAATGGGGACCCAAAGTATTCATGAAGGCGAAACCATTGTTAAACTGCTGAATCAGTTTCCACTGGAAGAATTGATTATTCATCCGCGACTTGTGTCACAAAAATACACAGGACAACCAGACTGGGGAGCCTTTTCCCATTTGCAGCAGCTCAGTAAACACACCATCATTGCCAATGGCGATATCAACACAAGCACTGATGCACATCGTCTCATAAAACAGTTTCCAGACATAAAAGGTCTGATGCTGGGTCGAGGCCTTTTATCCCAGCCCCAGCTACCTGCCCTCATTAAAGGAGACATTCCTCTTCCTCCAACCATCTTCGACCTCCACGAGCACTATTTTCGCTCAGTGTGCAACTTCTATCCCGATTGGCAAAGGTGCTTTAATTTACTTATGGTATTCTGGTACTACCCACTACAGGCCAATCAAGCACTCAAAAGGGCCTACCGAAAACTTAAAAAGCACAACAAACCAGACAGCTATCAGATTTGGCTTAATGCACTCATTCAGTTATCATTAACAGAAAGTCTACCTCCCGATAAAATATAGCATGACAAAGCTCAAATGAGTTTCTTTTAAAAATGGTAACTTTGTATTTTAAAAAAGAATAACCATGGTCTTAGAAGAAATAAGAAGCATATTACAGCACGAGGCCCAGGCCGTAAGTAATATTCCTGTTACCGACGATTTTGTTAAGGCAACAGACCTGATTCATGAATATGTGCATCAAAAAGGCGGCAAGCTAATCACCTCTGGAATGGGGAAAGCTGGACAAATTGCTATTAATATGGCAACCACTTTTAGTTCCACGGGAACCCCTTCCTGCTTTCTACACCCAAGTGAAGCTCAGCACGGTGATTTAGGCATTGTTCAGGAAAACGACATCCTGCTGATGATCTCCAACTCCGGAAAAACCAGAGAAATTATTGAGCTTATTGATTTAGCCAGAGGACTGCGCCCTAACATCCCTATTGTGGTAATCACCAGTAATACCGAATCTGTACTGGCAAAGGAAACCAATGTATGCATCAGCACCGGCAACCCCAAGGAAGTATGCACACTAGGGCTAACTCCTACAACATCAACAACCACCATGACTGTGATCGGAGATATTCTGGTTGTTCTATTGATGAAGAAAATTAACTTTACTAACACCGACTATGCCAAGCGCCATCATGGCGGATATCTTGGGCATAAATCACGCGAAGCCGCAGGGATAAACAAGTAAATATGGGTTTTAACTGGAAACAACTTCAAAATGGCTCTGACATCCGTGGCGTAGCTTTAACCGGCATTGCCGGTCAGGATGTCAACCTGGACTCGAATATAGTTGGGCAGCTTGGCACGGCTTTTTACGAATGGCTCAAAGGCAAAAGCAACAGCGCTTCTCCGCTAAAAATTGCCGTTGGGATGGACTCTCGCCTATCTGGCCCCCAACTTAAAGCTGCTTTCATTGAAGCATTAGTCGCAGCGGGCGCCGAAGTACTCGATTGTGAGATGGCATCGACACCAGCCATGTTTATGACCACCGTTACAGCTCCTTACAACGCACATGGAGCAGTTATGCTTACGGCCAGCCACTTGCCATTTAACCGCAACGGACTAAAGTTTTTCACGCCCGATGGTGGCCTGGAAAAAAAGGATATTGCAGATATTTTAGCCATCGCCGAAAATAACCAGCCCACTGAGGAGGCCCCCAAAGGAACCGTTACAAAAGTGGACTTTATAGGCGTTTACTCCGATCTGCTGGTTGACAGAATTCGCAAAGAGGTCAACTCTTCAGACAACTACCTGCAACCACTGGATGGATTTAAAATAACCGTTGATGCAGGCAATGGAGCAGGCGGCTTTTATGCACACAGAGTACTCGAAGTACTTGGAGCAGATGTAAGCAGCAGCCAGTTTCTGGATCCAGATGGCAAATTTCCCAACCACGTGCCCAACCCCGAAGATGGCATTGCCATGAAGTCCATCTGCGATGCGGTTAAGGCCAACAAAAGTGACTTGGGAATCATATTTGACACCGATGTGGACAGAGCGGCTATTGTTGACGAAAAAGGAAACCCCATTAACCGAAATGAGCTGGTAGCCCTTTCTGCCGCTATTGTTAATGAAGAGCACCCCGGAGCAACGGTGGTTACTGACTCTATAACCTCCGATGGCCTCACCTGGTTTATCAATGAAGAATTAAAAGCCAAACACCACCGTTTTAAGCGAGGGTATAAAAATGTGATTAACGAAGCCATCCGTTTAAATAAGAATGGCGAAGAATCCTGGCTTGCCATTGAAACATCGGGACATGCCGCTCTAAAAGAAAACTATTTTCTGGATGATGGAGCTTACCTGGTAACCAAATGCATCATAAAAATGGCCCAACTCAAAAAAGAAGGCCTATCATTAACCTCGTTGATTGAAAAACTGCCGGTACCAGCCGAAAGCAAAGAATTCCGAATCACCATTAAAGCTGATGATTTCAAAGCCTATGGTGAAAAAGTGATTAGTGAACTGGGGCATCTAGCAGCCTCCAAAACCGGGTGGGAATTGGCACCCAACAACTACGAAGGTGTGCGTACCAGCATTAGCTCCAATGGTGTGAAAGGCTGGTTCCTGCTTCGTCTCTCACTGCACGATCCGGTTATTCCGCTGAACATCGAATCGGATACACCTGGTGGTGTTGAGTTTATAGCCCGTGAACTTCTGTCATTTTTTAATAACTTTAGTGAACTGGATTTACAATCATTAATAAACAGATAACATGAGACTCTTAAAAGAAAATACAATTGCTGTAGTAGTTGACATTCAGGAACGCTTGTTTCCGCACATTGATGGACATGAGCAACTCGAAGCCAATACGAAAATTCTGATACAAGGCCTCAAAGCATTGAACATTCCTGTTTTAGTAACCGAACAGTATAAAAAAGGACTGGGAGAAACAGTTGCCGGAATTAAAGAACTGGTACAAAACGAACCCCACTTTGAAAAGATGGCTTTTAGCTGCTGCGATGAGCCAACTTTTATGGAAGCCCTTGAGACCAGCACTAAACGCACGGTTATTCTGGCAGGAATGGAAGCACATATCTGCATGCTGCAAACCGCTATCGACCTTAAAGAAAGAGGTTTTACACCTGTGATTGTTGAAGACTGTGTTAGCTCTCGAACCCCCGATAACAAACGAATTGGAATAGAACGGCTCAAGAAAGAAGGTGTTATCATCACCAGCTACGAATCTATTCTGTTTGAACTTTGTCGAGTAGCCGGCTCTGACGCGTTTAAAACCATCAGTAAGTTGGTGAAATAAAACAGATTACGTATTTTTGAGCCACCTGTTTCAGGTGGCTTTTTTTACAACAAAAAATCGAACAAAACAAAACTAGTGATGAGACGTGTATTTGGAATCGGGGAGACTGTTTTGGACATCATATTCAAAAATAACCAGCCTGTAGCTGCCAAAGCCGGCGGTAGCGCATTAAACACTCTGGTGTCGTTGGCCCGTGTGGATGTACCTGTTAATTTCATCACCGAAATAGGCAGGGATAAAGTAGGTGATAACATCATGGACTTTTTAACCGACAACAAGCTAAGCACCCAGTACGTTTGCCGATTTTCAGAGGGCAAGTCTGCTCTGGCACTTGCATACCTGGACAGCAATAACAATGCCGATTACGAGTTTTTCAAAGACTATCCGCAACAGCGCCTTCAAGGTTCCATCCCTGATTTCACAGCCAATGACATTGTTATATTCGGCTCCTATTTTGGGTTAAATCCTGCCATTCGTCCCCGCCTACTCGAATACTTGAGCATTGCCAAGAAGAATGGGGCCCTCATTATTTACGATCCAAATTTCAGGAAACATCACCTGAAAAACAGAGAAAAATTAATCCCGATTATTGAAGAGAATTTTCGTTTGGCCGATTTAGTAAGAGGCAGCGATGAAGACTTTCTAAACATTTATGCAACCAGCAACCCAACTGAAGTATATGCGCAGGTTGCCTCACACTGCAACAACCTGATTATTACGGCAGGAGCCAATGGCGTTTACACGTTTGGTGCCGGTTTTCATCACCATTTCCAGGTCCCTATTATTGAGCCGGTTAGTACCATTGGAGCTGGCGACAATTTTAATGCAGGCATCATTAAAGCGCTTTTGGACTTTAATATACTCAAAGCCGAAACCCTAACTTTACGACCACAAGACTGGCTGCACATTGCAATTTATGGCATTGAATTCTCATCTGAAGTATGCATGCGCATCGACAATTATGTTGATACACAATTCAAAAGCACCTTTGCCCTTAATGTTAGCGAACGTATTAAAGCCTTTAACTAAGGCTTAAGCCCCTAATAAAGTTGCTCGCGCTTGTAAAAACCTGTTTCATTAATTAATACTTTTTCCAGGTTCTCTTTTGTTAAGGCCACCGAAGGTATTTTAACTGTTGGAACATCTTTTTGCCCGTTATTAACCGCTGAATTCGCCAAGTCCCTGCCTTTACTCTTGTTTTTAACTAGCTTAATCAGCACCTCCGCAGCCTTGGTAGAGGCTTCATTTAAGGGGTGAAAAGCGGTCATTTGCTGCTTACCCGCCATTATATTTTTGGCTCCTTCAATGGTTGCATCCTGTCCGCTTATAAACACCTGCTTTGCCCCATCATAATTCTCAATTACATCAATACAACCATTCGCAATTCCATCAAAGCCTGCAAAGATAATATCGGGCATCCGTCCGGTATATGAAAGATACTGCTCTAACTCATAGGCTGCATTTTCTCCGCTCCATTCTTCCACAAATGTTTCATACTTCACGTTAATCCTTCCAGACTCAACATGTGGATTCAAATAGCTTTTTATGGCCTCCATCAGCTCTACCGCATTTCTATCATACTTATCGCCTCCTAAAATAACAGCATCACCCGTGGGCTTTACCTTAACTATCTCCTCAACCATCATCCTGCCCAGCGCATCATTATCTCCTGACACAAAAAAATCGAGATCGCAGTTTTTAATCAAGCGATTGTAAGCCATTACCGTCACTCCTCTCTCATGCCCTTCTCTAACAATGGCAGCTGCCGTGTTGGCATTAACTGCAATAATAGCTAAGCCTTTTATCCCCTTATCAAATAGCTCAATGGCTTTTTGATATTGAAGAGCGGCATCGCCATTTCCATGCTCAACATACACTTTTACTCCCTGCTTCTCAGCATAATTCTTAAAATACATGGCTTCCTTTACGTAACGCTCTGTTTTGGGAGTAGAATAAATAAACCCTAAACTGATAGCACTTTCATTATTACACGCTGATGTCAGCAACATCATGAGAAGCAGAGTAAGCCAATTTAAATTACGCATGGTCTATATTTTTATGTTTTTCACCTATTTTACTGATAAAAATAATATTTTATCTAAATAAATTTTCAATATATGATTTTTTTCACATTTTTGAATTCCTATAGCAACTAAAAACAACCATGCGTATGAAGTGGAAAGATCTAAAGATCCGCGCCAAAATAGGCAGCGGCTTTGCCATGATTATGTCGATAGTAATTATCCTAATCATAATTATATTTACAAATCTTCGCCAAGTCAATACAGGCATCCAAAAATTAACCACCACCTACATTCCCATTGTAAGGGAAGCCGGCAAACTGGATCGCTACTGGCATGAAACACGAGAATTTGCAAGATCATTTGATTTTACTGGCAACCCCTATTACAAAACACGGGCAGAAAAAAGCTTTAGCAAAATGAAGCTGGCCCTTAAAGATCTGCAAAATATTCTTGAAAACAACAGCAGCACAATGACATCGGCCGGGGTTGATATGAAGCAACTAAATGAGCAAACAGAGCTTTATCAACAAACTACCGAAGCCTACTATCAAGCCTTTCTTAGAGCGCATACCGATAAAAACACATACCTAACAGCCCTTAACGCGCTCGGAGCATCAAACAGCTATAACGCTCAAAATGCCTATAGCCAACTTTCTAAAATTGCAGTTGATATATCTAAACAGGAATCGGAACAGAACTTTTATCGGATAGAAAATACTTTGACTGAATTTGAGTCAATCAGAAGCAAACTTGAAAACAAAGCGCTTCCGGCAAAAGAGAAAGATCTGCTCAAAAAAACAAATACAGCCCTGGAGGCTTATCTCACTTCATTCAGGCAGGTTAAGCTCGAAGAACTAAAGCAGTTTGAACTGGCAAAAGCCATTATGTGGGATGTGGGCGCCACGGCCGATGTAGGCCTAGACATGATGATGAAAATGGGCGATGAAAGCGCAAGCATTATCTCCCTTCAACGCCAAATACTTATAATAGCACTGGTTGTGATAGTACTTTTGTGGTTTAGCCTTATAGCATTTCTTTCAAAAGCAATTGCAAAACCGGTTGAACAAAGTATTGCTCTTGCCGAACAGCTGGCTAAAGGCGATTTATCTGTTCAGTTCAAATCCGACAGTAAAGACGAAGTCGGTAAACTCTCAGCCGCACTCAACTCAATGGTGATTAACCTTAAAGACATGGTAATGCAGGTAAGCACAAGTGCGCGACAAATTGTACAAGCCAGTTCGCAACTCAACTCCGGCGCTTCAGAGCTATCAGATGGAGCCACACAACAAGCCTCATCAGCCGAAGAGGTTGCCTCTTCCATGGAGGAAATGTTTGCCAATATCCAACAAAACACCGACAACTCTAAAGCAACGGAAAAGATAGCCAATGAGGCCTCTATTGGCATTACCGACAGCAACCAGGCATCCAAAGAGGCTACGAAATATATTGAGCAGATATCGGAAAAAATCAATGTGATCAGTGACATTGCCATGCAAACAAACATCTTGTCGCTGAACGCAGCCGTTGAAGCAGCACGTGCCGGACAGGAAGGACGCGGTTTTGCGGTGGTTGCTGCTGAAGTACGCAAACTGGCAGAACGAAGCCAACAGGCGGCCAATGAAATCACCTCTGCCTCTTCTGACACCTTGGAGTCATCGCGTGTGGCAGCCCAAAAACTTGAAACAATAACACCCGAGATTGAAAGAACTGCAATTTTGGTGAAAGAGATATCCTCGGCATCGATGGAGCAGCTGAGTGGTGTTGAACAAATCAACAGTGCGCTACAGCAACTCAACCAAATTACCCAGCGTAACGCTGCCAGTGCAGACGAAATAAGCGGTGCTGCCAAAACATTGGAACAACTATCCCGACAGCTGGAAGAAGCCATTGCTGTATTCAATCAATAAAGGCAACTGAAAAAAAAATGATAAGGTGGTACGATGATAGAATAACAAATTATGGTGCCACCTTTTTTTAGAGTAGAATGATGACAAAATTAGAAACAAAAAAAAGCCTCCAGAAAGTCTGAAGGCTTTGTACCGAGAGGCGGGCTTGAACCGCCGACCTCAGGATTATGAATCCTGCGCTCTAACCAGCTGAGCTACCTCGGCATCTTCTGGAGCTCTTAACACCGCTGTGTTTCTCCTTTTTTGCGGTTGCAAATGTAGGGCAAAAGTTCATTCCCTCCAACTAAAAAACGAAAATATTTCAGCTATTTTTTCACCAAACACCGAAACACTCTATAATTGAGGAACATTGATGTGGATTTTTTTTTCAAGAAACTCTTAATTATCGATGTTTTAATTTTATCAAGAATTCTGCTATCTTGTAAGCCGATACTGATATTTATAAAAAATACCAACATGCCTACTCAAAAAGAAAAATTCGAACTTGAATATATTGTTAAGACATCGCCCTCTATTCTTTTTGCCCGATTAAGCAATCCTAGTGGGTTATCAGAATGGTTCGCCGACGATGTTAACCTCACAGGGAAAGTATTTACGTTTGTATGGGAAGGCTCCGAGCAGCAAGCCGAACAAGTATTACGAAAAGAAAATAAAATGGTTCGCTACCGTTGGTTAGATGAGGAGGACGATAAGGCATACTTTGAATTTCGGATCAATGTTGATGATTTAACCGGAGAAACGGCATTAGTAGTTATCGACTTTGCTGAGCCCGATGAGAAAGAAGACGCTATCGAACTATGGAATAACCAGATAGACGAATTAAAGCATGGCCTTGGTTCTATTTAAGGCAACTAAAACTTCCAATAGAATAAACGCTCAACCCACCACGGTTGAGCGTTTCTGTTACCACACCCGTAGGTGCAACAAGCAATTAATTTGTCATTTATTAGAGTAATCACAGCCACAATCTGATTTAAGATGCTGTTTTTCTTTAAATGTTTAAACTAACTTTGCATCGCAATTTTATATAATAGCAATATCAAGAAACTGAGGCATACATGAAAAAGCTACACCTTTTTATACTAAAGAGCTATTTGGGTCCACTAGCCATGACTTTCTTTATATCACTATTCATTCTGGTCATGCAGTTTCTGTGGCGCTATGTAGATGACTTAGTAGGCAAAGGACTCGATTTTGTTACCCTGGCAGAACTATTGTTTTATGCCTCTGTACAGGTAATTCCTATGGCTCTGCCCCTGGCCATTTTATTAGCCTCTTTAATGACATTTGGAAGCCTTGGTGAAAACTACGAATTAACGGCCATTAAAGCCTCTGGCGTATCTCTGCTTCGCACCATGAAGTCACTCATTTATGTAACCATCGTTATCTCAGTGCTGGCATTTGGATTTTCGAATAACGTATTGCCATGGGCCAACCTGAAGCTATACACCTTGTTGTGGTCGGTAAAACAGAAAAAACCCGAACTGGAAATTAAAGAACAGGTTTTTTATGATGGGATTGAAGATTTTAGAATTAAGATAAGCGGTAAAGATCCTGAGACAGGTCTGATGCGCGATGTGATGATTTATGATCACCGCGACAGCCGAAACCCGAATTCAAATGTGACTTTAGCCGATTCGGGCAAATTACAAATATCGGAAGATAATGGCTTCATGAAGCTCACACTGATCGATGGCATTCGCTTTGAAGAAAACGTTCAGGGACAGAAAAAAAGACTCGATGATCGCGAGAAGCAGCGCTTCAGGCAAGACCGGTTTAAAAAACAGATTGCCTTGTTTGAGATGGAAGGGCATAATTTAGAGCGAAGCGATGAGAAACTCTTTTCGGGTAATGACCGGATGAAGAACCTCGCCCAGTTGAAAAATGGCATTGACACCCTGAATGTGCAAAAAGGCACGCTCATAGAAGAGGTGAACACACAAACTGCGGGCTTTCTGTTTCAGCAAAGGAGCTATTACCAACGCCGCAATAAAAATATGCCTAAGCAGGCAATTGATTCAATTCCTCCGCTTAACTACGACTCTTTACTGCAGTCACTCAATGCCCACCAGCAGCTCATCGCTATCGAAAGAGCTAAGAACCAGGCACAGGACAATATCCGGCAGCTGGATGGTAAACTGACCAGGTACCGCAACTACCAAACAAAGGTAACCCGTCATTATATGGAAGTTCACCGCAAATTCACCCTGTCATTTGCCTGCTTCATCTTCTTCTTTATCGGTGCCCCTTTAGGTGCCATTATTCGAAAAGGAGGACTAGGCATGCCGGTGGTTATCTCTATTCTTTTCTTCATCTTTTACTACATCATTGACACCTTAGGCGTAAAGTTTGCCAACGAAGGGGCCTGGCACGTGTATCAGGGGATGTGGCTATCTTCTGCCATCCTTTTCCCTTTGGGTGTTTTCCTCACCTATAAATCAGCAACCGACTCAACCTTACTCAATGCAGATGCCTACCGCATCTTCTTCCAAAAACTTTTTAAACGAGAAAAATTTGATTTAAAAAACCGATTAGACAGGGAGAAAGAAAATGAAACAAGTCCTAAGACCTGAGGCATTTCATTGTTTAGGTTTTTAATTTCATTAATTTTGCAGTCGCATAGCGGATAGAACCGCTGTAAAATAATAGAGCAAATGTCAGCAGAACAAGAATTTAAATTGAATTCAATACCAGAGGCTATTGAAGCAATTAAGAATGGTGAACTCATTATTGTTGTAGATGATGAGGATCGTGAAAATGAAGGCGACTTTATTGCCGCAGCTGAGTTAATGACACCAGAAAAAGTTAATTTCATGGCAACGCATGGCCGTGGATTAATATGTACCCCTTTAACAGAGGAAAGATGCGAAGAACTGGAGCTGGATCTGATGGTCGGCAAAAACACTGCCAGTCACGCCACACCTTTTACTGTTTCTGTTGATTTGCTGGGGTATGGATGTACAACCGGTATTTCGGCTTCTGACAGAGCTAAAACGATTTTAGCCCTAACAAATCCGGACACTAAACCGGAAGAATTAGGACGACCAGGACATATATTCCCTTTAAAAGCCAAGAACCGCGGCGTATTACGCCGTGCAGGCCACACCGAAGCCGGGGTTGATTTAGCGCGACTGGCAGGTCTTCAGCCTGCTGCTGTGCTGGTGGAAATTCTGAATGAAGATGGCACCATGGCCCGCTTGCCACAGCTGGTAAAAATTGCCGAGAAATTTCAATTAAAGATTATCACCATAAAAGATTTAATTGCCTATCGCCTGCAAAAAGAAAGTCTGATTATTAAAGGTGTAGAGGTTAGCCTACCTACAACAGTGGGCAACTTCCGTTTCATTCCTTTCAAACAAAAATCTAACGGACTGGAGCACATGGCGCTGATTAAAGGCGAATGGACCGAAGATGAAGCTATTCTGGTGCGCGTTCATTCATCTTGTGCCACCGGCGATATATTTGGCTCTTTGCGCTGCGAGTGTGGCGAACAGCTGAACAGAGCCATGGAATTAATCGAAGAAGAAGGTAAAGGTGTTGTGGTCTATATGAATCAGGAAGGCCGTGGCATTGGCCTCATGAATAAAATTGCAGCCTACAAACTACAGGAAGAAGGGCTCGACACCGTTGACGCCAACATTGAACTGGGCTTCGAAGAAGATGAACGAGACTATGGCGTGGGTGCTCAAATACTCCGAGAGCTGGGAGTTGGAAAGATGCGATTAATGACTAACAACCCTATTAAACGTATTGGCTTGGAAGGATATGGTCTTGAAGTGGTAGAGAATATTTCTATCGAAGTCTCGCCTAATCCGCACAATGAGCTATACATGAAAACAAAAAAGGAACGAATGGGACATAACCTGCAGTTTTTTAAGTACGAAAATAAAGGCTAAAAGCCACAAAATAATTTAAAAGGAGGTTCACACCTCCTTTTTTTGTACCCATTTTCCACTTCACCGTAAACATATTTATGCTTGATGTGTTTCTTTAATTAAGAGGTGCTGGTGGATGCCATTACTTATTTCTGCGGTCAAGTAATTTGGTCATTTTAAGGGTGTGATTAGTGATATGATTGATAATGACCATTGAGGCTCCACCAGTTTCTTTCCTTAAATGCTCTCCCCGCTACTATTTATTAACCATAAACAACACCCGAAGAGCTATCGCAAACAGCGCCGGTTACACTTTTCAGGCAGTTGACTTCCCCTCTGTAACGCAGCAAACCTAAAAAAGCAAAAACGAGTGCCTCTTTGTACTCAATCAGCACTTCATCCGGAACAATGACGGACGACTTGGTTTTCTCGCTGATCAGCTTCATTAAATAGGTATTGTAAACACCACCTCCCGTAAACAAAATACGCCCGGAAGAAACATAAGTACTCAACTCGTGGGCAATGACGTCTGAGATGTGCTCATAAAACGTTCGTAAGCGATCGTTTAACGAATAAGATTGGTAATTATTAAAGATTGGCCAGATAAATTCGTCTACCCATTCCTGGCTGAGCGATTTAGGTGCTGACTGCTTATAGTAATGCAGGCTGCTTAAATCATCCTGTAGTGACTCAATCAAGTCGCCTTGCTGGCCCATAAGGCCATCCCTGTCCATTGCCATACCAATGGATTTTACCAGTCGGTTAACCACAAAATTAGCCGGACAAATATCCCAGGCAATGCGCCTTTGCGATTGAGGACACGACACATTTACAAATCCCCCGATATTTACGCAAGCGGAATAATTACCAAACAGCAGCTCATCGCCGATTGGCACCAGTGGCGCGCCTTGTCCCCCAAAACAAACATCCAGACTTCTAAAATCGGCAATAACAGGCAAATGCGTACAAGCCGAAATCATATTTCCATCCCCCAACTGAAAGTTAAATCCCTTCTCTGGCTCATGATAAACAGTGTGTCCATGAGAGGCAATAAAGTCAGGCTGCCATTTGAGCCCCTTTAAAAAGCCAGAAACAGCAGTACCAAGCCATTGTCCATACTCCCGATGCAACATCAACAACTCCTTCCCTGGTAATGCGGGGGCTTCTTTCAAGCGCTTTTGCCAAGTATTGGGATAAGCAATGGTCGTATGTTTTAATAGTGTATAGTGCCATTGCTCCTGGCTCCATGTAAACTCACACAATACGATATCTAAACCATCCAGCGAAGTACCCGACATTAGTCCGACGCAACAATACGAATTCTTTAATTGTTTAACCATCACTCATATTTCTTTAGCTTCAAAGTTGAAGAATTTTATTCTTAAACCCCTTTAATTAACTAAAATTATGCCCGACATTTCTACGACTTACATGGGACTAAAATTAACCAGTCCGATAATAGCTGCCAGCTCTGGCTTAACAAATTCCCTTGAAGATATCAAGCATCTGGAAAAAGCTGGTGCCGGAGCGGTTGTGCTTAAATCATTGTTCGAAGAGGAAATTGTAACTGAAATGGAGCATGAACTAAATCGCATGCATTCAGAAAACTACCTCTATCCGGAAACGATGGAGTATTACGAATCCTTTGATGTAGAAAGCACTTTAAGCGACTACCTCAAGCTCATTAATGATTGTAAAAAAGAAGTCAATATTCCGGTTATTGCCAGCATCAACTGCGTAACAGCACATAACTGGCCTTCATATGCCCGCACTTTACAAGATGCCGGTGCCAGTGCCATTGAATTGAATATTTTTTCGCTCCCATCAGATACCGAACGGGAAGCCAAAGACAATGAACAGGTGTATTTTGATGCCATAAAAGCGGTATTAAAAGAAGTAAGCATCCCTGTGGCAGTTAAAATAAGCCATTATTTTTCAAATATGGCAAGCATGATAACCCGGCTATCAAAAACAGGCATTGCCGGTCTGGTTTTATTCAACCGCTTTTACTCACCCGATATTGATGTGGACAACCTGGAAGTTATTCCAACCCATATCTTCAGTCACGAGTATGAGTACACGCTGCCTCTCAGGTGGGTCGCAATAACGTCTAACCGTGTTGAGTGCGACTTGGCTGCCACAACAGGTATCCATACCTCCCGAACAATTATCAAAATGATTCTGGCCGGTGCTCATGCCGTGCAGCTGGCAAGTACCTTATATAAAAACGGTGTTGAATCGATCGAACGCTTCAATTTTGAACTGGATAAGTGGATGCAAAAGCATGAATTCGAAAAAATCGATGACTTCCGAGGTTCCTTAAGCCAATCGAAGGCGATGAACCCTGCGGGATACCTTCGTATCCAATTTATGAAACACTATAGTCAAAAATAAATAGTCTTCCCTTTAATTAGCACAGGATCGCTTCATTGTATCATTCCAAAAGCAAGGAAGCGATCCTTTATGCGTTTTACAAGCCGTGTTTTTATAATTCGCCTTATCTTTGTCCAGTAAAATCATGAAGATGAATATTGACGACTACTACCTATCTGATCCGCTTCAGGAAAACATAGACTTCTACATGGATCCCAGAGGTTTTAGGGTGATGACGGAGAAGTATCTGAAAGAGCGCGGCTACTGTTGTGGAAACGGCTGTAAGCACTGCCCCTATTTTCCGCCCCATCACAAAGGAAATCGAGAACTGAAAGAATAACTTTAAATACTTTGAACATGGCTGATAAGCACCTGCGCATCGTGTTTATGGGCACTCCCGACTTTGCTGTGGAGAGCCTAAAAGCATTGGTTGAAAACGGCTACAATATTGTTGGGGTTGTCACTGCCCCTGATCGTCCGGCCGGAAGAGGACAAAAACTTAAAGCATCACCAGTAAAAGAATATGCCCTTACCGTTGGCTTGCCGGTTTTACAACCTGAGAAACTAAAAAATCCGGATTTTTTAACGGAGCTGAAGGCGCTTGAAGCCGACCTGCAAATTATTGTGGCATTTCGTATGCTGCCCGAAGTGGTATGGAACATGCCGCCCTTGGGCTCTTTCAATTTACATGGCTCGTTGCTGCCGCAATACCGGGGAGCCGCCCCCATTAATTGGGCGGTTATCAATGGGGATAAAAAAACAGGTGTGACCACCTTCTTTCTCAGACATGAAATAGACACCGGAAACATTATTTACCAGGACGAACTGCCAATCACTGAGCAGGATACTGCAGGGACAGTGCATGATAAAATGATGGTATTAGGTGCACAACTGGTTCTTAAAACGGTGGCTGTTATTGAAAAAGGAAACGTAACTGCTATTCCGCAGAACGAACTTGATAAAGAAAAGCAGCTCCATGCTGCACCAAAGATCTTTAAAGAAGATTGTCGGGTTGATTGGGCAAAAGACGCATCTACCATACGGAACCTTATACGGGGATTATCGCCCTATCCCACTGCCTGGACCGAATTTATTATGAAAGATGGAAAATCGGTAAGTGTCAAACTCTTTTATGCTTCGGTTACTGATGGGGCTGATTTAAAGAGTGGAGAGGTTGCTTCTGACAATAAAACCTATCTGCACATTGGCACACAAAGCGAAGCACTTAGCATAGAACAGCTCCAGCTGGCTGGTAAAAAGCGAATGTCGATAGCCGAACTACTCAGAGGCTTCGATGCCCAGCAAATCGCCTACTCAAAATAGCAAAATAGGCCTTGAGCGTTACTCAAGGCCTATTTTATTCATAAATATCTAATGTCTGTCGCTATTTTTTCTTTCTTCGAAGATTCAGTTTATCGCCTGCCTTTACCTTATCATTTTCATCCAAATGATTAAATCGCTGCAACTTGCGGAGCTTCACACCATATTTTTGAGAAATATAATGCAGCGTTTCCCCCTCTTTTACAACATGAAACTCGTGTTTTCTATGCGCTCTGCCTTTCTTGCCCTGGATATAAATATAGCGATGTTCCTGAATGTTGGCGTTCGACTCCAAATCGTTGTAATGGTATAGTTCCCAAGGACGCAAACCAAACTCTTCCGAAACCGACTCAAAGGAATCACCTTCTTCCACCCGGATATATTTTATGCCATTATTATAATCCACCACATGGGTGTTGTATGTGGTTATCTCAAAATTATCATTGCCAGCTACAGCAGAGGGCTTCTCCCATTTACGGTCTTCATCCAACAGGTAAAGCTTGTGCTTCTCAATTAAATCAATTAAGCGATGAGCATATTTGGGATCGGTGGCATAACCTGCCTTTTTTAAGCCTTTTGCCCAACCTTTATAATCACTGGTTTTCAGCGTAAACAAACTGGCATAGCGTTGCTTGCCCACCAAAAATTCAGAATGATCAATGTAAGACTCGTACACCGTTTTGTATTTACGAAAGCATTCACCGCGTTTATCATCATCATGATACACCCGCTTGCCTTTCCAGTCGCTATGGCACTTTATACCAAAATGGTTGTTCGATTTGCGCGCCAAAGTACTGTTGCCATTCCCCGATTCGAGAATACCCTGTGCCATCGTTATACTCGCCGGAATGCCCACACGTTTCATTTCTTTAATCGCCAAATCCTTATACTGCTCAATGTATTCGGATGTCGAAGTTTTTCGATAGGATTGGCCGTGCAGGCTTATGGAGCTGCACCAGGCAAGAACTGCTAAAATGAATAATGAATACTTCATAGTTGATATGATTGACATTGGCAAAGATAAAATTTATCTCGAACTCTGATTTACAAACTTCAAAAGCGACACGCCTATTCTGTCGCATCAGGCAAACACGAGTGTTACAATACGTATGTGCAAAAAAAATTGCTCCACAATAAATTAAACTCATTCGAACCACACAGCACCTGCCCCTTCAGGAAAATGAAGACCGCAATCATTAGCTTTTAGTCCCAATAGCCAACTCTTATAGAAATTAATAGCACGTTAAGAAAAGGTTAAAGTAGGATTGTGTGCTGGCTAAAGAGCGCGAAGACCGCCAACTTACTCACGATTTTTTTATCTTTGTCCGAAGGGCCTGTTTTGTTGTTGATTTTGACACACATAAAACACCCATCTTTATATAATTCAACAAAACAATATTGTTGGTGAAAACCAAAACACGCACTGTAGAAATAGATTAAAAATGAAAATAGCACTTATTGGGTACGGAAAAATGGGTCAGGAAATTGAAAAAATTGCGCTTGACCGTGGGCACGAAGTTGTAAGCATTATCGACATCTCAAGGGATGATTCTTTTGATGACGACATTTTTAAATCGGCTGATGTAGCTATAGAATTTACACGTCCCGAAGCCGCCTTCGCCAATTACATGAAATGTTTTGAATCGAATATCCCTGTTGTTTCGGGCACAACCGGTTGGTTAGATCAATTACCCGAAATTCAGGATAGATGTAAAAATGGGGAGCAAACATTTTTTTATGCTTCCAACTTTAGCCTTGGCGTAAATGTCTTTTTTGAGCTGAACAAGCAGTTGGCGCGCATTATGAATAAAATGAGCGATGAGTATAACGTATCGATGGAAGAGGTACACCACACCCAGAAACTGGATGCACCAAGTGGAACGGCCATTACTTTAGCCGAAGGGTTAATTGAAAACATCGCTGCCAAAACGAGCTGGAAGTTAGACAAAGAAGAAACTAACACCGACATAGCCATCAAAGCAATTCGAGAAGGTGAAGTACCAGGTATTCATACAATTAAATATGAATCGGAGGTCGATGAAATAGTGATTCACCACAGTGCGAAATCCAGAAAAGGATTTGCATTGGGCGCTGTGTTAGCTGCCGAGTTTGCCAGCAAAAATAAAGGCTTTTTATCGATGAATGATTTATTAAACTTCTAACCTAAATCACAAGCTAATGCAAAATGTAGCACGTATTAAATGGATTAAGCTTGGCATTGCCAGTTTGGTCTTTATTTTGTGGGTAGTATGGGTAGGTAGCTTCTGGCTCTTACTGCTTTACCCTCTTATTTTCGACAATTACATAACAAAAAAAATACCTTGGGACTTTTGGAAGAAAACAAAAGATGGTAAAAAGCCCAGTGCCATTATAGAATGGGCAGATGCTTTAATCTTTGCGCTGCTGGCTGTATACATGATTAATATCTTTCTGTTTCAGAACTATAAAATACCAACCAGCTCCCTCGAGAAATCATTATTGGTAGGCGACCATCTGTTTGTAAGTAAAGTCAGCTACGGACCACGTATGCCCAACACCCCCATAGCATTTCCGCTGGTACAAAACACCTTTCCGATCATTAACACCAAATCATACACCAGCTGGCCACATTGGGACTATAAACGGTTAAAAGGCTTTGGCAATGTTAAGCGCGACGATATTGTGGTATTTAATTTTCCGGCCGGTGATACCGTGCCATTTAAGCAAACCAATCCCGACTACTATAACCTGATGATGGAAGCGGGCAAGTCGCAACTGATGCGCAACCAGGAACTGATGCCGAAACAGCCTTTTAGTTCAGACTGGGAACGCAACCATTACCTCATGGATATTGGCAGACAGGTAATTGCCAGCGATCCGAATACTTTTGGAGAGGTTCTTTACCGTCCGGTTGACCGACGCGATAACTATGTGAAACGCTGCGTAGCTGTCCCTGGTGATGTTTTTGAAATAAGAAGCAACCAAATATACATTAATGGAACAGCTGTTGACAACCCGGAAGACATCCAACACAATTACAAGGTTCAAACAGATGGTACCGCACTTAACGATCGCTTTTTTGAGCGGATCGGTATATCCAAAGCCGATCAGCAGGGCATAGCTCCCAACTATTATTTACCGCTAACAAAAGATAAGGCGGAGCAAGTTAAGTCCATGCCGTTTATTAAGAGCATTCAGGTTGAAGAAGAAAAACCAAATGGAAGTGGTTTCCAGGTATTTCCATTTAGCAGCGACTACAATTGGAGCCGCGATAACTATGGGCCACTTACAATGCCTAAAGCCGGAGAAACAGTGGACCTAAACATGAAGAACCTGGTACTTTATGAGCGTATTATCACGGCCTATGAAGGCAACAAGCTAAATGTAAAAGATAATCAGATTTACATTAACGGTGAACTGGCCAGCAGTTATACGTTTAAAATGAACTACTTCTTTATGCTTGGTGATAACCGCCATAAATCGGCCGACTCCAGGTATTGGGGCTTTGTACCCGAAGACCATATAGTAGGGAAGCCAATACTCGTTTGGCTATCGCTGGATAAGGATAAAGGGTTTCCGGCTAACATACGCTGGGACAGATTTTTCAAAATTGTGCATAACTAAATAGGTTAAGGAAGCTTTTTTTAAGCTTCCTTTTTTAATGAGAAAGAGTGAAAGTTGCTATAAAATATCTATTAATTGTATTGGGAGTGCTTCTGTCCATTTGGAGCCAAAGTTGGTTGCTAACAGCTATGCTATTCGGTATGGCTCTGCTACTTTGGCACCCGTCTTTAATCAGTACTATACGCCTCCATTTAAATAAGCTATCCCATTTTAAGCTCAGATTGATGGAATGGCTTCTGGCTGTTGGTTTATCCGTTTTTTTCGTATGGTTTGTAAATACCTACGCCGTCACCTTCTATTCACTGCAATCCAACAGCATGAGCCCCGTTCACAACATTAACGAGCTCATCCTTATCAACAAGCTGGCTTATGGCCCGGCCTGCAATATCGAAAACACGTCAAGATACCGACGGCTAAATGGCTATACGAGCATAAAACAAGGCGACATTATTGCTTTTCATTTCCCGGAGGCTGATACCTGTATTGTTAATCACAACCAGGAGAACTATCATTTTATTAAACGCCAATACGAAGCAACCAGGTATTACAACCCACTTTTGGGAGAAAAGAAAGAGTACACGCCGGTTAGCCAACGAAAAATATTTATTAAACGCATAGTGGCGTTACCTGGTGATACGTTAAAAATTATGAACGGTGATTATTTTGTTAATAATCGTCCTATTTTGGCCAACAAACAGGCCATTTCGCTTTACAGGCTGAACCAGTCAACTCCTTTAGTGGCGAGAGATAGTATACGTAAAAAAGCGGCAACCTCTTTCCGTGAAAACGAAGTCCAGTTTATTGAAATGCAACAACAACTCGTAAAAAATAATGGATGGCAAACCTACCTAAGCCGGCAGGAAGAAACCCTTAACATGCCTAATGCCTACATTTTTCCATTTAAAGCCAGCTTTTTTTGGAATGCCTCCTACATGGGCCCCATTATAATTCCTACGAAAGGGAAAACGGTGCGACTCACCTTAACAAACCTCCCGTTATACCGACGCATTATTGAGGTTTATGAAAACAATACACTAACTGCTGACGGAAACGCAATTGTTATTAATGGTAAGATCAGAACGGAATATACCTTTAAGATGAATTACTACTGGGTGGGCGGCGATAACCGAAAACACTCCTTTGATAGTCGATATTGGGGTTTTGTTCCTGAAAACCATATTATTGGTCGTGTTGAAAAACTTTCTGCTATTAAGTGATAAATTCTTTATCTTGCACTGATAACTTTTAACCGTTTGCACATGAAAAAGTCATTCTGGGTATTCTTGATTCTATCAGCTTTGCTGGTCATTTTTTCTGTTCAAAATGCCGCCCCTGTAAGAGTTAATGTTTTATTTAATGAAGTACGTATATCCTTAGCTATTCTCCTGATTATTGTTTTCATGACCGGAGTAATTGCCGGGGCTTCATATTTTTTCATCAAATCGAAGAAGAAAAAAGAGCTGAACCCTGACACAATTGAGGATACAGACGATTTTAACAGTTCAGAAATCAATGATTAAAATAATCCCTTTAACATACCTTGGCTCGGTGCAACTATTCGCACATATTGTAAATGCTCAGGGTGTGATAGTAGAGCAACACAGTAATTACCAACGCAAAACCTACAGTAACCGCTGCGCCATTACAGGTGCTAATGGTCCATTGAGCCTTACTGTGCCTGTTATCAATATCAAGGGAAGCAAGACGGCTTTAAAAGATACTCTAATCAGCTACGACATGGATTGGCAAAAGCAGCATTGGCGATCCATTGTATCGGCCTATAACAGTTCGCCATTTTTTGAGTATTATGCTGATGATTTCGCGCCGTTTTATCATAAAAAGTTTAACTATCTGCTGGACTTTAACATGGGTCTGTTAGAAACGATGCTGGATGAGCTGGAGCTTGAGTTGCCGGTGCAGTTAAGCACTGATTTCATAGCCCCTTCTACAGCGGATACCAAGGATATTCGACCGTTCATTCACCCGAAAAAACGGCCGGAAGACGACCCCCAATATACCACGGTGGAATACCGACAAGTTTTTTCAGAAAAATACCCCTTTATCCCTAACCTTAGTGTCATCGACCTGCTTTTTTGCAAAGGACCAGAAACATACGATATACTAAAGGCGTCGGTGGGCACTGAGTGAAAGCATAGCTTCATCAATAATCAGCTGGTGATCAAAAGCCAGATCGGGCAGGGTATCGATGTCAAACCACTGAGCATCTGCAGCATCATCCATACCTTGAACTTCAATGGGTTGATCAACAACAGCCATATAAACAATTGAAATTGTTCGGTGACGCGGATCGCGGCCCACGGCTCCATAGGTTTTAAACTGCTGAATGGGCAGGCTATCAATGCCTGTTTCTTCCTTTAACTCACGCAATGCTGCCTGGGGTAAATCTTCATCCATATCCACAAAGCCACCAGGCAAGGCCCATAAGCCTTTAAAGGGCTCATTGCCTCGTTGTATCAATAGCAATTTTGGACGGGGGAATCTGGCAACAACGAGCACGTCGGTTGTTACGGCTGGTCGGGGGTATTGGTAACTATACGTCATTAGATAATACGTTTTATCACGCGCAGCTTGTGTGTGTAAGTCCTACTCTCATCATTATAAATTCCCTGATGATCGAGTTTATCGACTCTAACGCGGCCTGATGCATGAATAATATCGCCTTTACCCAAGCATATGCCAACATGCGTTATGTTTCCTTCTTCGTTATCAAAAAAGGCTAAATCACCCAAAGCCGCCTCTTCTACAAAATTAATAATGCTTCCCAGCTCAACCTGCTGCGATGCATCTCTTGGCAATTGCAAACCAGCAACCTTAAATACCACCTGTGTAAAACCAGAACAGTCTATCCCGTAAAAACTGCGCCCTCCCCAAAGGTAAGGTGCATTCATATAAGCCATTGCAATATCGGCGATAGAGCCAGCAGGCTTAAGCGGACTGCTATTTCCAGAAAGGTAGAACTCTTTATTACCAATGGTAAAGCAATTTGTATCTTCCCCATTGAAAAAGATAGCACTTCCACCCGAAATAAGATGTGTGGTTTTATCGGGTTCAGATACAAGCTTTATAAATGGCGATGGCACTATCCATTTTTTCCCACACATCCAGCTTTCAACTTCTTTTGCTGATAGTTTTAATAATAGGTTAGAATTAATCCATCCCTCATAACAGTCGTCATGCTGTCGTATTTTGCACCAGTCGGTTCTTCTTTCTAAAATATCAAAAGTATCCCCAAACAATAGTTGCGTTACCATCTCTGCCCGCTCCGAAGCTTCGCTTCTAACCGGTATTAATCCATATGTACAAATTGATTTTTCCATCAATCCCCTAATTAAGTTTTGCATTGGGCATTATCGAATACCAACAAAATGATAGGCCTGTGCGGCACTATCACGAACAAAATTGGGGTAAAAAAACTTACCTTTAGCTATCTTTGGTCATATTAATTACCATATTAATAAAAATGAGGATTATGCTCGAACAGTTTCCTAAATTTAAAAGCAGGTTTTACAAACCCTTTGCCCGAATATTACTTTTTGTGATCAGTATTCTTATTGTCACCTATCTGTTACCCAAAACGGGAAAGTTTGCCTATGAGTATCAGAATGGAACACCTTGGAAACACCCGGCACTAATAGCCCCGTTTGATTTTCCGATTTATAAAACTCAGGCTGAACTTGCCGAAGAAACCACTACCGCATTAAAAAACCATCGCCCGTATTTTGAGTTTGATACCTCGCTGGTTCAAAGAGTGAAAAAACAATTTAGCACAGATTATGATTTATTTATAAGCGAGCATCAGGAAACCTATCCCAATCTCTCGCAAGCCTACCGCACCGACAGTAACTATTTTTCACTGATTAAAACAGTGATCCTATCCAACCTTGAGCAACTATACAAACAAGGCATCATCCTCCTTCCCGAAAACAATGTGGATGCACCGCCCTCATTTGAGCTCATGCTGATAAAAGGTTCATTTGTTGAACCCTTCGAGCTATCAGAACTGGAACAAAGAACCAGTGCTTATAAGAAGTTATCAAGAAGAGCTGCCACAGCGCTGCCACTCGACAACGAATCGATAATTGCTGAGGCTTCTCAGTTAATAAATAACCTGCAGCTAAATAAATACATTGAAGCCAATGTATTATTAAATGAGGAACGAAATGCTGCTGAACTGGACCGGCTTAAAAAAAATATTTCGCTCACATCGGGACGTGTTTTGGCCGGCCAGCGCATTATCGATCAAGGTGAAATTGTAACTAGTGAAATAGAAAAAGTCCTCGACTCGTTAAGAAGAAAGTATGAAACCAATGTAGTTTCAGAAGCTGACTACTACTTTATTCTGGCCGGGCAACTACTTTTGGTGGCACTAATGTTCAGTGCAATTTATCTGTTTCTCTTTTACTTCCGGAAAGATGTTTTTAACTCTATCAGCTCAATCAGTTTCATCCTGCTGATTACGCTGACCATGATATTATTTGCCAGTCTTAACCAGTTCTTTGTACATTTCCCGTTCTTCATTATTCCCTTTGCCATTCTTCCCATTATCATTCGTACCTTCCTCGACAGCCGACTTGCATTTTTTATGCACGTTATAACTGTTCTTATTTGTGCGTTTTTTGCTCAGAACAGTTTTGAGTTTGTATTTATACAAATACCTGTCGGTTTGGTGGCCATGTTTAGCCTATTCAGAATGACACGCAGAAGCCATATTGTGCGTGCAGCCATGTTTATAATACTTACCTATTCGTTGTTCTATGCCTCGCTACTTTTGTGGCAGGAAGGCTCATTCCAAAACATAGACCCGGTTATGTTTGCCTATTTTGCTGCCAACGGAGTTATGCTCTTAATGGTCTACCCCCTCATTTGGATATTTGAGCGTATGTTTGGATTCCTTTCGGATGTTACCTTAATAGAGCTTGCTGACACCAATCACCCTGTTTTAAGAGAAATGGCCGAAGCCACTCCCGGCACCTTTCAGCACAGTATACAGGTTGGTAATTTAGCCCAGGAAGTAGCCTATAAGCTAGGCGCGAATCCGGCTTTAGTGAGAGCAGGTGCTATGTACCACGACATTGGAAAGATGGCAGCTCCTCTGTTCTTCACAGAGAACCAGGCCGGCGGTTTAAACCCGCATACAAAAATAGATTTTGAAGATAGTGCCCGTATTGTCATTAATCACATCGAAAATGGCATTAAAATGGCACAAAAACACAATCTACCTAAACAGATCATTGATTTTATAAGCACCCATCAAGGCACTACAAAAACACGGTATTTTTATAACTCATATATCAACCAGCATCCAGACAAAACGCCGGACATCAGTGCCTTTACTTACCCGGGTCCAACACCCTTTACCAAAGAAACAGCAATATTAATGATGGCCGACTCCATTGAAGCAGCATCAAGAAGTCTAAAAAGCTATTCCGATGATGAAATAGATAAGCTAGTTGAAAAAATCATTGGTATCCAGATCGAGGAAGATCAGTTTATTAACGCACCAATTACGTTTAAAGAAATCAATGAAGCGAAAGAGGTGTTTAAAAATAAACTTAAAAACATTTACCACGCCAGAATAGAATATCCGGATATTAAGAAGAAAAATTAAATAGTTAAGGGCTCAATATTGAGCCCTTTTTTTCTAAAAATAAACTCATCAAATAAAGCTAAATCGAGTGGTTTAGTTTGTCATCCCAATAAGACCAATTCAACTCAACCAACTACACATATAGCCATTACTGCACAATTAAACGGTCATAAACTAAACTAAATACGGAGAATACCCTGAGGTAATAGTTTCTCAAAAAAGGATGTGCTAACATTATTCTTCATAATAGTCCGAAAATGCCCTCCTTCTAAACAAGACCCTAATTTCGATTATACAATATATTTGCCATAGAAAAGCCTAAATAAACCTTTCTTTTAGAATAAAGGACCCTTTGTCCTAAAGCATAGCATTGGATACAAAAAAGAACATAAAATAACCTTGCACAGCTTAGTTGATGTGAAGCTATTTATACATCGTCAATCTATAATAGTTTTAGAGCAGAAGTTTACGCAAGTTCCCATCCCCCAGAGCAGTCTTAAGAAGGATTAAATAGGGGGCAAATTCGGTCCATTTTGAAGTAACACCCATTATATCCTATTGGCAGTTGATAAAACTTGAAAATAAACACTGCCAATCGCCGGGAGAACGCCCGGATGAGTTAATGGCGTTTCCAGATATACGAATACCAC